>NZ_JARKMU010000003.1:0-447009 GCF_037625995.1 Aminobacter sp. Piv2-1 | reverse complement strand
GAACCTGCGCGGCGCGCCCGTCGACCACGTGGTGCCGGTGCGCGAGGTGCGCCTGGCCGCCGGCGCCGGCTTCGTCGTCGCCATCTGCGGCGAGATCATGACCATGCCCGGCCTGCCCAAGGCCCCCTCCTCGGAGAAGATCTTCCTCAACGAACAGGGCCAGATCGAAGGCCTGTTCTGAGAGCCAAGTCCAAGCGTCGCGAACACCCGAGGCCCGGCAATCTTGCCGGGCCTCGTCGTTTCCGGGGACCGGCGAATTTCAGGCGCGCGCAATTCTGCGCACGGGTGTCCGGCCTGACGGGCTCACCCAAAAGTTGCCTATCAGTAAAATTTCTTGCACTTGGATATTGCCCTTCCGGCAGATTTCGAGTCAATATGTCTCCGACACAACGCCCCAACGGCGAGGTCGCCGTTCCCGGGGCGGAATGGACAGAGTGGAGGAGATTTATCAAATGACAGCTTCCTGGCGTTTTTCGACACTGGCCGACCGTCACCGCGCGCTCGGTTCCAAACTCGAAGACTGGAGCGGCATGGGCACGGCCTGGTCCTACGACAAGGACGCGAACGAGGAATACGTCGCGATCCGCACCAAGGCCGGCCTGATGGACGTTTCGGGCCTCAAAAAGGTCCACATCACCGGCGCCCATGCCTCGCATGTCATCGATCTCTGCACCACGCGCGACGTCGAGAAGATCTATCCCGGCAAGTCCGTCTATGCCTGCATGCTCAACGATGCCGGCAAGTTCACCGACGACTGCGTCATCTACCGCATCTCGACCAACTCCTGGATGGTCGTGCACGGCTCCGGATCGGGCCATGAGGAACTGACCCGCGCCTCGATCGGCCGCGACGTCTCGGTCCGCTTCGACGACAACCTGCATGATCTTTCGCTGCAGGGCCCGCTCGCCGTCGACTACCTCGCCAAGCACGTGCCGGGCATCCGCGACCTCAACTACTTCCACCACATGCAGACCCAGCTCTTCGGCCTGCCGGTGATGATCTCGCGCACCGGCTACACCGGCGAGCGCGGCTACGAGATCTTCTGCCGCGGCCAGGACGCCGGCAAGATCTGGGACACCATCGTCGAGGAAGGCAAGCCGATGGGCATCATCCCGACGCGCTTCACCACCCTCGACATGCTGCGCGTCGAGAGCTACCTGCTGTTCTACCCCTACGACAACTCGCAGAAGTATCCGTTCGCCAACGAAGGCCCCGGCGACACGCTGTGGGAACTCGGCCTCGACTTCACCGTCAGCCCGGGCAAGACCGGCTTCCGCGGCGCCGAGGAGCACTACCGCCTCAAGGGCAAGGAACGCTTCAAGATCTTCGGCGTGCTGCTCGACAGCGACAAGGCAGCCGACGAAGGCGCCGAGATCTGGCGCGACGGCAAGAAGGTCGGCGTGGTAACCTGCGCCATGTATTCGCCGCTCGTGAAGAAGTCGATGGGCATCGCTCGCCTCGACGTCGACTGCGCCATCGTCGGCACGCCGCTGGAGATCCGCAACGCCAGCGGCACGGTCAAGGCGACCGCCCAGTCGCTGCCGTTCGACGATCCGAAGAAGCTGAAGCGCACGGCGAAGGGCTGAGACCTTGGACAGTGCACCGGTGAAGACGATCCTCAGTCGCCCGGTCTACGGAATGTTGTCCCCGCAGGCCGGCAGCAGCCACCTTCTCATAGCGGACGCCGAAGGGGCGTCCGCGATACTGGACCTGGCGAGGCAGGCGCCCGAAGGGTTCTTCGCCAGCGCCCATATCATCTTCATACCGGGCCGGACCGGAAACCGCTTCCAGGACAGCCTGAAGGCGCTCAAGCCGGCCCAGTATTATGAGGGTCCGTCATTCGCGGCGGCCCTGCCGCGGCTGAAATGGACCCTCGCCAACGCCCATATGGGCCTGCGGATCTACCTCGCCGGCACCGAAGGCCTGATCGGCCAGGCCATGCTGGCGGCGACCGAGGCGGGCATCGACCATGCCTCGATCCAGACCGAGCAGCGCGGCTCGCTCGCCCGTCGCGTGCAGTGCGTGCATTGCAAGGGGATCACCGAGGAGGTGACCACCCAGCCGGCGACCTGTTCGCACTGCGGGCTGCTGCTGCTGGTGCGCGACCACTATTCGCGCCGCATCGCTGCATTCCAGGGCGTCTGCATCAACGCGGAGGACCCGACCGAGGTCCCTCACAAGGAGGAGATTTTCCGGTGAGCGCGGGAACAACCAAACTGAACGTCACCGTGACCGACGTCGTCGCGGTCAACGAACTGGTCAAGCGCTTCCATTTCGAGCGCACGGACGGCGAAGACCTGCCGACCTTTTCGGGCGGCGCCCATGTCGTCGTCGAGATGCGCGACGCCGACAAGACCAGGCTCAACCCCTACTCGCTGATGAGCTCGCCGCTCAACACGCGCGACTACACCATAAGCGTGCGCCGCGACGACTCCGGCCGGGGCGGCTCGCTGTTCATGCACAATCGCGTCAAGCGCGGCATGGAGATGGTGATCAGCTATCCGGTGAACCTGTTCTCGCTGGATCTGCGCGCCAAGAAGCATCTGATGATCGCCGGCGGCATCGGCATCACGCCGTTCCTGGCGCAGACCGCGCAGCTCGCCTCCGCGAGCGGCAATTTCGAGCTGCACTACACCTGCCGCACCGCGGCGCTGGGCAGCTACACGGACGTGCTGCGCGAGCGCTACGGCAACCGCGTGCACCTCTATTACGACGACCGCAACGAGCGTATCCCGCTCGAACGCCTGCTCGCCACCCAGCCGCTCGGCACGCACATCTATGTCTGCGGCCCCGCGGGCATGATCAACTGGGTGCGGGAAACCGCCGCCCAGCACGGCTGGCCGGAAGGGACGGTGCACTACGAGCATTTCGCTGCGCCGCAGCCGGGCAAGCCCTTCGACGTCACGCTGGCCGTGTCCAAGAAGGAGATCCGCGTCGGTGAGCAGCAGAGCCTGCTCGAGGCCCTGGAAGCCGCGGGCATCGACCCGCCCTATCTGTGCCGCGGCGGCGTCTGCGGCCAGTGCGAGACGAACGTCGTCTCCTATGACGGCACGTTCAAGCACAACGACCATTGGCTGAGCGAGGAGGAACACTGCTCAGGCAAGAAGATCATGCCGTGCGTGTCGCGGTTCGAGGGAAAATCACTGGTTCTCGAACGCTGACAACCGGCCCCGGAATTGGGAGGATTTCATGGGTATCAATTTCAGGAAAGAGACGTTCCGCGACGACTTCAGCTTCAGGAACAGTCCCGAGCAGGTCAGGCGGTTTCCGTTCCCGTTCAACGAAGACTCCTACATGTATGCGGTGAACATCGAGCCGCACGTGCCCGGCCCGAAGAACTCGGTCTTCGAGCATCTCATCGACGTCGACGAGCACTACGTCTCGGAGATGCAGGATCGCGCCATGGTGCTGGCAGAGGATCCGCTGCGCTGCCAGTCGCTGCCGCACATGACGCTGGCCGGCTGGGACCTTCTCGAACTGCTGATGACCGCAAAGGCCAAAAGCTATCCCGAGCATTTCGAGCTGACGCGGGAAGGCGATCGCTGGCGCTGGGTCAACCGGCCGCTCGGCATCGACGATACCTTCACCTTCGGTGATCTCTCCACCCTGCCCTACGGGCCGATGGAATACATCACCCGCCAGAGCCAGGGCGATTTCGCGGTCCTCGACCAGCGCGAGGGCAATCTGTGGATGGATGCCGGCATGGTCACCACCCAGGCCGACTGGTCGCTCGACTTCGACATCGGCATGAACTTCTTCGAGTGGCATGCACCAGTGCCGCTGGCGCACGAGAAGGGCATCTTCACCCGCGCGCTGAAGTTCCTCACCAACGTCCAGCAGGGCCAGCCGGCGCGTCGCCTGAACTGGACCATGACCATCAATCCGCGGCTCGACACCAGCCCGGAGAACTTCCACAAATGGGGCTCCGACCGTTTGACGGTCACGCCCGAGAATGTCGGCGAGAAGGTCCACCTGCGCGTCGAACTGCAGAGCTTCTGGCGGCTGCCGCGTTCCAATGCGCTGGTGTTCCCGATCCGCTGCTATCTGATCAAGATGGAGGAACTGGTGGCGCAGCCGAAATGGGCGCGCCGCTTCCACCGCGTGCTGCGCGACCTGCCGGACGAACTTGCCGACTACAAGGGCCTGACCCGCTACCGCCCGACGGTCGTCGAGTGGCTGTCAAAGTACGACGACGGCGCCCCGACCTCGCCCGGCTTCAGCCCGGACTGATCGGCCGACGATGCCAGGGGCGGTCCCGGCAAAGGCCGGGGCCGCCCTTATCTTTACAGGCAGAGCCGTACGCGGCCGCATCTGGTCGGAGGTGACGATGAACGATCCGCTGCAGCCCGCAAGGCGATCGCTGTTTTCCGAGCTCGGCGGCGAGGAGGCGATCCACCGCCTGGTCGAGACCTTCTACGACATCGTCGAGCAGGATGCGGACGCCGAACTTCTGCACCGCCTGCACCTGCGCGGGCACGGCGTCGCCCATTCGCGCGAGGAACAGTTCAACTATCTCTGCGGCTTCTTCGGCGGGCCGAGCTACTATGTGCAGAAGCACGGCCATTCCAGGCTCAAGGAAATCCACGAGCATGTCGAGATCGGCCCGGAAGAGCGCGACCTCTGGCTGAAATGCATGCGCCGCGCGGTGGAAAAGGCCGACATCCCGGAAAACTGGCGCGACATGGTGATGCGCCATTTCGGCTTCGCCGCCGAGACGGCCCGCAACCGCGACTGAACCTGCTTTCCGATGCCGCCGCGCGACCGCCGCAGACCCGCCCAGGATGGCGGGACGCCTAATCGCCGCTGCTGCCCTGCGGATACGAGATGATCGACAGATACTTGATCGGCAGCGTGGTCAACTCCTCCGGCCCGTGCGGCGCGTCGGCGTCGAAGAACAGGCTGTCCCCGGGCGTCATGCGGTAGAGGTTGTTGCCATGGCGATACACCACCTCGCCCTCCAGCATGTAGAGGAATTCCATGCCCTCGTGCTGGAACATCGGAAAGACGTCTGAATCCTCCGAGAGCGTGATCAGGTAGGGCTCGACGGTCACGCCGGCGGTGTTGGAGCCGATGTGGCCGAGCAGGTTGTACTGGTGGCCGGCGCGCGTGCCGCGCCGTTCGACGTCGACCCCCTCGCCCGCCTTGACGAAGACGGCGTTGCGCTCCTCTTCGAAGCGGCGGAAGAAGGCGGTGAGCGGCACGCCCAGCGCCCGCGACAGGGCCTGCAGCGTCGTCAGCGACGGCGAGGTGATGCCGTTCTCGATCTTGGACAGCATGCCGAGCGAGATGTTGGTCATCGCGGCAAGGTCGGCGACGGTGATGCCGAGCTTCTTGCGGAAGGCACGCACCTCGTGGCCGAGCGCCACCTCCAATACCTTCTCGGGCGTGTCGCGAATGGCGTGCGGATCTTGCTTGAGCGGCGCCGGCCGCCCCTTGTTGGTGACGACGGCCGCTCGCTTGCCATCGAGTAGCGTGGCAACAGACTGGTCTTCTTTCACGTCAAATATTCCCCATTCGGCGATTCATAAGGCCAAAAGTGCACGTCAGGTAATTTTCTTTCCTCTTGCTTACAAGTTCCACGAAGATGGAACCTTGGGCAGCCGGGACCGATTCTTGCCGCATCGGCATCGCGAGGCATGATTTCATCCGGACGCCGGCTGCGCCAGGGGTAATACTTCGCCAAGGGCAATCGTCCCAGACATTCCCTTCCGCGACCAGCAGCAAAAGGTCGAGGGCCGGTGCGCTCGGCCCTTTTCCGTTCGCACCGACCTCCCTCCATCTCAGCACTTCCGCTGGCCGCTGCCGGCTGCAATCCCGCCTTACGACCTCGGCCTCGTCTTCTGCGGATCGTAGTGGGCGAAAGGCACGATACGGGCCGGCAGGCGCTTCTGGTGGCCGTCGAGCTTGCCGATCTCCACCTCGGTGCCGACATTGGCGTGCGTGGCATCGACGCGGGCGAGCGCGATGTTCTTCTTCAGGATCGGCGAACGCATCGACGAGGTGACGACGCCGATCTGGGCACGGCCGATATGGACGCAGTCGCCGTGGCCGACTGCGACGTTGCCGTCGATGTCGAGGCCGACCAGCTTGTGGATCGGATGCTCCTTGCGACGGATCAGCGCCTCGCGGCCGATGAAGTCGTCGGTCTTGGTCTTGAGCGGCACGGTGAAGCCGATGCCGGCCTCGAACGGGTCGGTCTGGTCGGAGAACTCGTAGTTGGCGAAGATCAGGCCGGCCTCGATGCGCACCATGTCGAGGGCGGCAAAGCCCATCGGCTTGAGGCCATGCGGCTGGCCCGCCTCCCAGACTGCGTCAAAAACCTTCTCGGCATCGCGCGGATGGCACCACACCTCGTAGCCGAGCTCGCCGGTGTAGCCGGTGCGCGACACCACGATCGGCACGCCCTGCGCATCGCCGATGCGACCGATGGTGAAGCGGAACCACTCGAGTTCGGCGAGCGACGGCTGGTGCGGCGGCGTCCAGACGATCTGCTTGAGGATGTCGCGGCTGTTGGGGCCCTGGACGGCGATGTTGTGCATCTGGTCGGTCGAGGAGCGGACGAGCACCTTGAGGCCGAGCTTCTCGGCAACCTCGCGCAGCCACACGCCGGAATAGTCGTCGCCGCAGATCCAGCGGAAATTGTCCTTGCCGAGCCTGAGCAGCGTGCCATCGTCGACCATGCCGCCATGCTCGTAGCACATGGCGGTGTAGACGACCTGGCCGACGCCGAGCTTCTTGACGTCGCGGGTCAGCGTGTACTGCATCAGCGCTTCGGAATCCGGGCCGGTGACCTCGAACTTGCGCAGGGCGGAAAGATCCATCACCACCGCCTTCTCGCGGCAGGCCCAGTACTCCTCGATCGGGCCTTCCTTGGCGAATTCGTTCGGCAGCCAATAGCCCTTGTACTCGATGAAGTTGCGCGTGTGCTTGGCGAAGCTCGAGTGGAAGGCGGTCTCACGGGTCATCTTGGGTTCGGCGTCAGGGGTCATTCGTCTAGCTACCGCTCGCGAGAATTTGTTCTGCCCGGAATAGGTCCGGACGTGGATGTCTGTGAGGTTCCAGCCGTTGGACGGCGTGGTGTCGTCGGGGCAGGCCGACGACACGCAGACGATGTCGGTCAGCGCCCTGAGCAGCACGTAGTCGCCCGGCCGCGACCAGGGTTCGTCGGAATACATCACGCCATGGGCGTCGATGCCGGTGTTGAAGAAGAAGTTCGCCGCCATCCAGCCCGCGCGCGGCGTCACCCCCCTGTCGGCGAGCGCGCCATTGAAATTCTCCGAGCAGTTGATGTGCCCAGGATAGCCGATGTCGTCGTAATATTTGGCGTAGCAGGCGAGCGCGAAGGCGTCGTGGCGGCCGCAGGTGTCCTGGATGACCTCGACCAGCGGCTCGAAGTCCTGGTCGTAATATTTGGCGTGCAGGCCCGGCATCGGATAGGCGTGGCCCATCAGCGAGCGGGTGGCGGTGACGTCGAGCGCGAGGTCGCGGCCCTTGTCGAGCTTGCGGGCCGAGAAGCACTGGAAGTCGGTGCACTGGCGGCCGTCGACGTCGATGATCTGGATGTAGTCGCCGGCCTTGACGAAATAGCTCTCCGCCGTGCGCGACTTGATCCTGAGGTCGAGCACCGGGTCGGCGAGCGGGTCGGGCAGATCGGACTTGCCGGCCTTGCGGACGGTTGCCCGTTTCACCATGACCACCAGCGGCGTCGAGGTGTCGTGGCCGTCGACCGCCATCGGGCCGCCGGGCGCGGCAACCACCAGCGTGCCGTCGCGGCTGGCAACGAAGCTCTCTTCCTTGCCTGCCGGCGTCGTGGCGTCGAAGAAGCGCACCGCCTCGGCCCGGCCGAGGTCGAGCTTGCGCCGGGCGAGCCCGAGGCGGAACTTCTGCAGGCTGTCGTCGCCAGTGGCGAGCAGGTCCTTGAGCCCCGAGGCGTCACTGTTGGTGCGCGCACCCAGGATGCCGGGATCGGCGCGGCCCGCGGCATCGAAGGCGACGAGCTCGCAGGGCTGGCCGCCCTCGAGGTTGCGGATGGCGATGCGGTCGCCGGCCTCGATTTCGAACAGCGCCGCCCCCGCGCCCGGCACGTGATAGCGCTCCATGCCGGGCATGAGCAGACCGGGCTGCAGGATGAGACTGGGCTTCGGCGGGCCCATCGTCACGGCGGGGTAGTCTGCGATCGTCATTACCACCTCGTCAGGAATTTGCCTGTGTGTAAAAATATTTCAATCTAGAGAATACCTGATTTTGCCGTCCTAGCAAGGCTTCGTTTCGCCGCAATGCCGGAAAATGAGGCAAGGTGACCGTCCGCCGGGCAACTTCCCGGGCGTCGTTCGGGATCGTTTGAAGCCCCGCCCCCGACCCACCGAGCGATTGCCCCTGCCCGCGCCACCGTGTTAGTGAACCGGCTTCGACAAACATTTCAAACTTAGACTGTGCTGCGGTAGGATTCGTCTCGTGGCCATGAGGCAGAACTGACATGCAAGGCCGTGAAATGAAGGTTAAGACCGACCAGCTCACACCTCAAATCATCGCCAGCTACTCGGTGGGAGCGACGGTGCAGACCGTTCTGGATCGGTTGTTTGCGAAGATAAGTTCAGAGGAATATCCGCTGAATGCGCGCCTTCCGTCGGAACGGGCGCTGGCTTCGGAGATGGGGGTGGCCCGCAACACGGTGCGCGAGGCGCTGGACGTCCTGGAAACCCGCAAGGTCATCAAACGGCGTCCCGGCAGCGGCAGTTTCGTGACCTATCGCTCGGAAGACGTGCCGGAGCGGGGAGACAGCTCGGTGGCAATGGAGACCAGCCCATTGGACCACCTTGTGGTGCGCGGCATCCTCGAGCCTGAAATGGTTCGCCTCGCCGTCATCAACATGACGCCGCGCGAGGTGTGGGACCTTGAACAGCTCATGTCGAAGATCGAAAACGTGCATACGGACGTTGCCGCTTTCGTGAAATGCGAAGAGGAAATCTACCGCAAGATCGCCGAGGGAACGCACAACCCGCTGCTGGCATCCTGCTACAATCTGACGATCGAGGCCTGCCGGGTGAGCTTTCGCACCACGCTGCTTCGCCGGCACCTGTCGCCGAAGCGGATCCTCGAATACCAGCAGCGCTACAACGCTCTGTTCAATGCGATAGCCTCTCGCGACGTGGAGCGCGCCGTCGAGTTCATCAAGCTGCACCTGATCGAGGAGCAGAAGCTATTTCTGCAGGAGTGATTCCGGCGTCCGTCCCTGCAGGGCGGTTCCGTTCCCGCTCGATCGCAGGCGCTGTTCCCAGAGCTGCCCCAGATCCGACATTTCCTGCTTGAGCAGGCCGCCGTGGCGTTTCAGCCAGCGCGGGATCGAGCCGAAGGCGGCAATCTTCGCCTTGCCGTTTTTCAGCGTCACCACCGGCCAGTCTCCGACCAGCGCGTTGTCGATCCCGAACATGCTCTCGCCCCACCAATGCGCCGGGCCGAACGCGTGGGTGACATGCCCAAGCTGCTTCATTGCCGCCAGCACGGATGGAGAATTGACGCTGTTGCACTTTTCGACCGCCGCATGCCAGATATCCAGGATCGCGACATATTCCCAGCTCACCGCGGTCCAGGTGCCGGGGAAGCGGTGGTTGTATTCGTCGAAGAAGCCCTTCGGCTGGTTGAAGAAAAACGTCTTGTCCGTCAGCTTTTCGTCATCGAAATCCGGAAACTGGAAAACGAAACCTTCCATGAATTCAACGGACGTTCGGGCCACGAGCTGGTCGTAATAATCCAGCGTGCAGGATATGATCTGTCCCTTGAACCCCTGCGCGTGGGCATACTCGGTCATGGCATGGACCATAGGCGTATAGCTGGTGCACCAGCATAGGATGTCGGCGTTCGAATCCAGCATCGGCTGCACGATTGCGGCAGCATCGGTCATGTCGGGATCATACTGGATTTCCTTGGCGATCCCGACATTGGCGGCCTTGAAGGCCGCGCGATAGGTCGCGAGCGAAGGAAGGCCGAGCGCATCGGACTGGCTGCAGATCGCGACGGTCCGCAGCTCCGGCCTTGCATGAGCCAGCCAGTCCACCCCGGTCACGTTGTAGATCGGATGCGTTTCACTGGGGGCGATCAGGTAAGGCGTATCCGGCGACAGGTCGCTGGGCAGCAAGGTGGAGGTCAGGACTTTGCGATGGGTCAGGTAATCCCGTATCTGCGCGATCGTATCTCCGCCCAGCATCATCAGCAGCTTGACGTCATGCTGTTCCACCAGATGGCGCGCGCCCTCCGCGGCGCGCCCGGCATCGTAGTCGCAATCATATTCGACGATCTTTATCGGATAGCGGCGCCCGTTGATCAGCAACCCGCCGGTCTTGTTCAGCCAGTCCTCCCAGATTCGGCAGCCATGCAATCCGGGCAGGCCCCACGACTCCGCCTGACCGCTAAGCGGGGCCAGGAAGCCGATGTTCACTGCGTTCGGCATGCCGACAGACAGCCGGGGCAGGAGACTGGAAACCGCGAGTTGATGGGCAAAGCTGGAATTCTGCATGTCTGTAGATACCACCAAAAGCCGGGAGCTCCATCCTGATCGCGCGAAATTTTTCTTCCTCACAGGAAACTCGGTTGACAAATTGGCATATCGGCAGGCAACATAAACTGGACCAGAGGAACCAATAATCAAATTTGGTCTATACCAAAAAGGAGGAACCCATGACAGCCAAGCGTGTCGCCGTAATCGGAGCCGGACCGTCGGGTCTGGCGCAGCTGAGGGCATTTCAATCGGCCGCCGAGAAGGGCGCGGACATCCCGGAAGTCGTCTGCTTCGAGAAGCAGGCCAACTGGGGCGGCCTTTGGAACTACACCTGGCGCACGGGCCTCGACCAGTATGGCGAGCCCGTCCACGGTTCGATGTACCGCTATCTGTGGTCGAACGGCCCCAAGGAGGGCCTGGAGTTCGCCGACTATTCCTTCGAGGAGCATTTCGGCAAGCAGATTGCCTCCTATCCGCCGCGCGCGGTCCTCTTCGACTATATCGAGGGCCGGGTGAAGAAGGCCGGCGTGCGCAAGTGGATCCGCTTCGAGACGGTCGTGCGCATGGTGACCTGGAACGAACAGACCAGGAAATTCACCGTCACCGTGCAGGACCTGCCGAAGGATCACTGCTATTCCGAGGAATTCGACAACGTCATCGTCGCCTCGGGCCATTTCTCGACCCCGAACGTCCCCGAATTCCCCGGCTTCGACCGCTTCAACGGCCGCATCCTGCATGCCCACGACTTCCGCGACGCCCGCGAGTTCATCGGCAAGGACATCCTGATCGTCGGCACCAGCTATTCGGCCGAGGACATCGGCTCGCAGTGCTGGAAATACGGCGCCAAGTCGATCACCAACTGCTATCGCACCGCGCCGATGGGCTTCAAATGGCCCGACAACTGGGAAGAGCGGCCGCTGCTGGAGAGGGTCGATGTCAACACCGCCACCTTCAAGGACGGCTCGACCAAGCGCATCGACGCGATCATCCTGTGCACCGGCTACAAGCACCACTTCCCGTTCCTGCCGGACGACCTGCGGCTGAGGACCGCCAACCGGCTGGCGACCGCCGACCTCTACAAGGGCGTCGCCTATGTCCACAATCCGGCGCTGTTCTATGTCGGCATGCAGGACCAGTGGTTCACCTTCAACATGTTCGATGCCCAGGCCTGGTGGGCGCGCGACGTGATCCTCGGCCGCATCAAGCTGCCTGCCGACAAGCAGGCGATGATCGCCGACGTCGCGGACCGCGTCGCCGGCGAGGATGCCGGCAAGGACTCCCATGACGCGATCGAATACCAGGGCGAATACGTCAAGGAACTGATCGCCGAGACCGACTACCCGAGCTTCGACGTGGACGGCGCCAACGCGGCCTTCTTCGAGTGGAAGGAGCACAAGAAGAAGGGCATCATGGAGTTCCGCAACCACTCCTACCGCTCTGTCATCACCGGCACGATGGCGCCGGCGCACCATACGCCGTGGAAGGATGCGCTCGACGACTCGCTGGAATCCTACCTGCGCACCGCAGAGGCTGCCGAGTAAGGCCAGACGGCCTAGCTACGAGACATGCAATGCCGCCCCACCGGGGCGGCATTTTGCTCTTTTGAGGCCTATCCGCTGGAGCGACGAAGCGCTCGGCCATGGCGCCGCGGGTGCCCTTCGTCGAACGAGGCCGTTGCATCTTGATGCCGGATGGCAACTGCGCCGCGCCCGAAAGCCCCCTCACCGTCACGGCTTCGCCGTGCCACCTCTCCCCCACTTCATGGGGGGCGAGGAACCCAGGTTCTGTGGGGGTCGCCCCTTTCCCAACGCAACAAATGCGATCGGCATCGAGTTCGGCGAACGGTGTTTGCGATCTACGCGGATGGCGTTTCCTCGCCCCCGTGGGGGCGAGGAACCCAGGTTCTGTGGGGGCCGCCCTTTCCCAACGCAGCAAACATGCGATCGGCATCGAGTTCGGCGAACGGTGTTTGCGATCTACGCGATTGGCGTTTCCTCGCCCCCACGAAGTGGGGGAGAGGTGGCGCGGCGCAGCCGTGACGGAGAGGGGGACTACGGACGCGAAGGGCGAAACGTGCGAGGTCAGACCTTGGACCTCACACCCAGACGAGTTGCCCCGTAGGCAACTCGTCCCGTCTTCTACGAACTCAGGCTCGGGCCGCGGTTCTTCTCGCTGGCGTAGAGCGCGACCGCCATGGCGCGGTTGCGGACGTCGAGCTTGTCGTAGAGATTCTTGAGATGGTACTTGACCGTGTTCTCCGAGATCCCGGTGCGCGCGGCAATCTGCAGATTGGTCCAGCCGTCGGCGAGAACCGATAGCAGCTCGCGCTCGCGCGTCGTCAGCCTCGACAGCGGCGTGTCGTTGATCTTCGACACGTCCATGTAGGGAATGCAGATGCGGCCGTGCGCGACCGCCACCAGCGTATCGAACAGGATCGCCGGATCGTCGAACTGGTAGCAGAAGCCCTGGACGCCGAGCCGTACGCACTGCTTGAGGATGGCGACGTCGTGGTCGTTGGAGAAGATGACCACGCGCGCATGCAGCGAGCGTCGCTGCATCTCGGCCAGCACCTCGCCGCCGTCCATGTCAGACAGCTTCCAGCCGAGCACGGCAATGTCGAAGGCCGGCTGCGACGCCGATGCTGCCTCGATGAAGGCCTTGCCCGTCTGGACGCTCTCGACCAGCTCGAACCGGCTGTCGCGCGACAGCATGTCGCCAAGCGCGGCGATCACCAGCGGATTGCGCTCGGCGATCAAGACCTTGAACTTCTTATCTCCGGCCACGGACACCACCTCAATCCCGATGCCTTGGCGCTGACCTTTCCATTCGGCGTTCATGTTCCTCCCGCCTATGCTTCTGCGCCCACCTCTTCCCTAGTCTTACGCGCGTTGCCGGCCGGGCTCCTGCCCCTGCGCGACCTTCGCCATCCTCCATGGCGACGCTGATTAGCGATTGCGCAATTCATAACATGAATGATTTTTTCCTTCCAGTGCAATCAGTCATTTCGACGCGGTTGCCGATCTTGAGCCGGCGAAGGGCGGCCTGGCGCCAAAACCACCCATCCGGGTAGGTCGCGCTCGTCCGGTCGGATGCGCCGCGGCCGGCCAACCTCCGACCCGGTCCGGTATCCGGCGAACTTTCCTCTCAGGGTGCGACGAAATGGCTTGACGCCGCCTCGGATTCGGACAAACTTTACCTTGAGGAAAAAAAGAAGCCTAAGCGGAAAAACATGCGTACCACGAAACCGAGGAGGTCGGCGTGGGCGACGGGCAGTCTTTTAGCTAATGGGGAACTGAACCAATGAGCGCTGTAACGGACATCAGTCCGGCGGAGACCGCCGGCCAACTTCATCGAACCATCGACTGGCGAGGCGCCTTCTGGGTTGCCAGCGGCGTGCCGCCCCTCGTCCTGTTTTCCATCGGCGGCATCGCCGGCACCGCCGGCAACATCGCCTTCGCGATCTGGATTTTCTCCATGCTGATGGGGTTCATCCAGTCCTTCACCTACGCCGAGATCGCCGGCCTGTTCCCGAACAAGTCGGGCGGCGCCTCGGTCTATGGCGCGACCGCCTGGCTGCGCTATTCCAAGTTCGTCGCGCCGCTGTCGGTATGGTGCAACTGGTTCGCCTGGTCGCCGGTGCTGTCGCTCGGCTGTTCGATCGCGGCCGCCTACATCCTCAATGCGCTGGCACCGATCCCGGGCTTCACCGAGACCTCGCCGGAGGTGCTGCAGTACATGGCGGCAAATGTCGGCACCAGTGCGGCCGATGCCGTGGCAGCGGTGACCGCCGCCGCGACGCCCGGCATCCGCACCTGGACGCTCTACAGCCACTCGCTGGGCCCGGTCGGCTTCTCGCTCAACGCCACCTTCTGGATCGGCGCCGTCTTGATGCTGCTCACCTTCGCCATCCAGCATCGCGGCATTCTCGGCACCGCAGCCGTTCAGAAGGTAGTCGGCCTGCTGGTCATCGTGCCGTTGCTGATCGTCGGCATCGTTCCGATCCTGACCGGCCAGATCAACTGGGACAACTATTCGCCCTTCGTGCCGCTGGCCGCAGCCTATGCGCCTGAGCCGGGCTCATGGAACGTCGCCGGCTGGACGCTGGTACTCGGCGGCATGTTCATCGCGGCGTGGTCGACCTACGGCTTCGAGACCGCCGTCTGCTACACCCGCGAATTCAAGAACCCGGCAACCGACACCTTCAAGGCCATCTTCTATTCCGGCCTGCTCTGCATGCTGCTGTTCATGATCGTGCCCTTCACCTTCCAGGGCGTGCTCGGCCTCAACGGCATGCTGGCCACCCCGATCGTCGACGGCTCCGGCGTTGCCGACGCCCTCGCCGGCATGGTGGGCGGCGGCGGACTGGTGAAGACGCTGCTCGTCATGCTGATGATCCTGGCGCTGCTGCTCGCGATCATGACCGCCATGGCCGGTTCGTCGCGCACCCTCTACCAGGGTTCGGTCGACGGCTGGCTGCCGCGCTACCTCAGCCACGTCAACGAGCACGGCGCCCCGACGCGGGCGATGTGGACCGATCTCGTCGCCAACCTGTTTGTCCTGGCCATCGCCTCGGCCGACGCGACGAGCTTCTTCTTCATCCTCGCCGTGTCGAACTGCGGCTACATCATCTTCAACTTCCTCAACCTGAACTCGGGCTGGATCCACCGCATCGACAACGGCCACATCCAGCGGCCGTGGCGCGCCCCGACCTGGCTGATCACGGTCGGTGCCCTGTTTGCCTACGTCAACGCCATCTTCATGGGCGCCGGCGCCAAGGTGTGGAACCCGATGGCCCTGTGGGCCGGCCTGTTCACCGCGGCCCTGATCATCCCGGTGTTCTGCTTCCGCCACTACATCCAGGACGGCGGCAAGTTCCCGGAGCACATGCTCGAGGATCTCGGCATGCAGCAGAGCGACCTTCGCGTGAAGAAGGCGGGCATCCTGCCCTATCTGACGCTGATCGCCGGACTGGCCGTGGTACTGATATCCAACTGGTTCTTCGTGCTCTGACACGCCGAACCCAACAACGATAACGACGACTGACGGTCCCGTGCCGAAAGGCACGGGACCTTTTGCCAAGGTCGGGGAACGACCATGAGCACGACGACGACTACACACGGCGACACGGGCGACGGCCAGCTCCACAGAACCATCGACTGGCGCGGCGCCTTCTGGGTCGCCAGCGGCGTGCCCGCGCTGGTGCTGTTCTCGATCGGCGGCATCGCCGGCACGACCGGCACGCCGGCCTTCCTGATCTGGACAGCCTCGATCATCCTCGGCCTGATCCAGTCCTTCACCTATGCCGAGATCGCCGGGCTGTTCCCGTCCAAGTCGGGCGGCGCCTCGGTCTACGGCGCCACCGCCTGGCTGCGCTACTCCAAGTTCATCGCGCCGCTGTCGGTGTGGTGCAACTGGCTGGCCTGGACGCCGGTGCTGTCGCTCGGCTGCTCGATCGCGGCTGCCTACATCCTCAACGCGCTGGCGCCCATCCCGGCCTTCGGCGATACCTCGCCCGAGGTCGTCGCCTGGCTCGCCGACCCGTCCAATGCCGGCAAGGCCGCAGCCGACGCCATCGCCGCGCTGACGGCGGCCGCCACGCCCGCCATCCGCACCTGGACGCTCTACCAAGGCACGCTCGGCCCGGTCAGCTTCTCGCTCAATTCGGTGTTTTTCATCGGCGTCGTGCTGATGCTGGCGACCTTCGCCATCCAGCACCGCGGCATCCTCGGCACCGCCAACGTCCAGAAGTTCATCGGCCTGGTCGTCATCGTGCCGATGCTGATCGTCGGCGTCGTGCCGATCCTCACCGGCCAGATCAACTGGGCCAACTACTCGCCGCTGGTGCCGCTGGCCGCGGCCTATGCGCCGGAGCCTGGCACCTGGAACGTCGCCGGCTGGACGCTGGTGCTCGGCGGCATGTTCATCGCCGCCTGGTCGGCCTACGCCTTCGAGACGGCCATCTGCTACACCTCGGAATTCAAGAACCCCGGCCGCGACACGGTGCGGGCGATCTTCTACTCGGGCCTGCTGTGCCTGGCGCTCTACACGCTGGTGCCGTTCACCTTCCAGGGCGTGCTCGGCCTCGAAGGCATGCTCGCCGGCCCCATCGTCGACGGCTCGGGCGTCGCCGAGGCCATGGCCGAGATGGTCGGCGGCGCCGGCTTCGTCACTTCGATCATGGTCATGCTGATGATCCTGGCGCTCATGCTGTCGATCATGACCGCCATGGCGGGTTCCTCGCGCACCCTCTACCAGGGCTCGGTCGACGGCTGGCTGCCGCGCTATCTCAGCCACGTCAACGGCCATGGCGCACCCACCCGCGCCATGTGGACGGACCTGATCTTCAACGTCTTCCTGCTCGCCATCGCCGCGGCGGACGCCACCAGCTTCTTCTTCGTGCTGTCGGTGTCGAACTGCGGCTACATCATCTTCAACTTCCTCAACCTCAACTCGGGCTGGATCCACCGCATCGACAACGGCCACATCCACCGGCCGTGGAAGGCGCCGACGATCCTGATCGCGGTCGGCGCCCTGCTCTCCTACGTCAACGCCATGTTCATGGGCGCCGGCGCCAAGGTGTGGAACCCCTGGGCGCTGTGGGCCGGCTTCATCGCGGCCGCCCTCATCATCCCGGTGTTCTGCTACCGCCACTACGTCCAGGACGGCGGCAAGTTCCCCGAGCACATGCTCGACGACCTGGGAATCAGGCAGGAGGATCTCAAGGTGCGCAAGGCGGGCATGCTGCCCTATCTCACCCTGGTCGCGGGCGTCGCCGTGGTGCTTCTGGCCAACTGGTACTTCGTCATCTGAGGAAACGACCGCACTTTCAAGCGGGGAGGCCGGCGCAAGCCGGCCTTTGCTGTTTTATGGTGCTGCTTCAGACTCCTACGAAAGAACGCTCACATCACACGTCCCGGCTAATATTTCTTTCTATGAAACATTCTTGCATTCTGGTTGACTTCCCCGAGCCGCTCTTGCTATAGATTCAGACGGGAAAATTCAGCGCGAATAGCTGGCCGGATGTCGCATCCGAAGCTACAAACCGACGGCACGTGCCGTAGGGATGGCAGCGCTCGCCTGGGAGGAATTGCACGGACATGACGACGGTAATCGATGGCAAGGCAGTAGCCGCCGACGTGGTGGCAAAGGTCAGGGTCGCGGCAGATGAACTGATCGCCTCGACCGGCGTGACCCCCGGCATTGCGGTGGTCATCGTCGGCCAGGATCCGGCGAGCCAGGTCTATGTCTCGTCCAAGGGCAAGAAGGCCAAGGAATGCGGCTTCCACTCGGTCGAGCACGCGCTGCCGGCGGAGACCACCGAATCCGACCTGGTCGCACTTATCCAGAAGCTCAATGCCGATCCCGCGATCCACGGCATCCTGGTGCAGCTGCCCCTGCCCGACCACATCGACGCCGGCAGGATCATCCAGACCATTTCCGCCGACAAGGACGTCGACGGCTTCCACTTCACCAATGTCGGCAAGCTCGGCACCGGCGAACTCGACACTGCCTTCGTGCCCTGCACGCCCGCGGGCTCCATGCTGCTCATCGAGCGCGCGATCGGCCGCGATCTGTCGGGCCTCAACGCCGTGGTGGTCGGCCGCTCCAACATCGTCGGCAAGCCGATGGCGAACCTTCTGCTCAACGCCAACGCCACCGTCACGGTCGCCCACAGCCGCACCAAGGACCTGCCGGCGCTGTGCCGCACGGCCGACATCCTGGTGGCCGCTGTCGGCCGCCCGGAGATGATCAAGGGTGACTGGGTAAAGCCGGGCGCAACCGTCATCGACGTCGGCATCAACCGCCTCGACGGCGGCGCCAACGGCAAGTCGAAGCTGGTCGGCGACGTCGACTATGCCGGCGCTGCCGAACAGGCCGGCGCGATCACGCCCGTGCCTGGCGGCGTCGGACCGATGACGATCGCGCTGCTGATGGCCAACACCGTGGCCTCCGCCTATCGCACCGCCGGCAAGCCCGCGCCGCGTTTCTGATCCGGACGCCTTCGGGCTGCCTGAAAAAATCGAACCAACTCAAGGGAAGAGAGTCATGGCCGAATTCAAGACCGACATCGAGATCGCGCGCGGCGCCAAGAAGAAGCCGATCCAGGAGATCGGGGCGAAGATCGGCATTCCGACCGAGCATCTTCTGCCCTACGGCCACGACAAGGCGAAAATCTCGGCCGAGTTCATCGCCAACGCGCGCAAGGGCAAGGACGGCAAGCTGATCCTGGTCACCGCCATCAACCCGACGCCGGCCGGCGAAGGCAAGACCACGACCACGGTCGGTCTCGGCGACGGCTTGAACCGCATCGGCAAGAAGGCCGTGGTCTGCATCCGCGAGGCCTCGCTCGGGCCCAACTTCGGCGTCAAGGGCGGTGCCGCCGGCGGCGGCTATGCCCAGGTCGTGCCGATGGAGGACATGAACCTCCACTTCACCGGCGACTTCCACGCCATCACCACCGCCCACAACCTTCTGTCGGCGCTGATCGACAACCATATCTACTGGGGCAACGAGCTCAACATCGACACCCGCCGCGTCGTCTGGCGCCGGGTCATGGACATGAACGACCGGGCGCTGCGCGAGATCAACTGCTCGCTCGGCGGCGTCGCCAACGGCTTTCCGCGCGAGGCCGGCTTCGACATCACCGTGGCCTCGGAGGTCATGGCGATCCTGTGCCTCGCCACCGACCTCAAGGACCTCGAAAAGCGCCTCGGCGACATCATCGTCGCCTATCGCCGCGACAAGTCGGCCGTCTATGCCCGCGACCTCAAGGCCGACGGCGCCATGGCGGTGCTTCTGAAGGATGCCGTGCAGCCCAACCTGGTGCAGACGCTGGAGAACAACCCGGCCTTCGTCCATGGCGGCCCCTTCGCCAACATTGCGCATGGCTGCAACTCGGTGGTCGCCACCACCACCGCCCTCAAGCTCGCCGACTATGTCGTCACCGAGGCCGGCTTCGGCGCCGATCTCGGGGCGGAGAAGTTCTTCGACATCAAGTGCCGCAAGGCGGGGCTCAAGCCGGCGGCCGCCGTCATCGTGGCGACGGTGCGCGCCATGAAGATGAACGGCGGCGTCAAGAAGGAGGACCTCGGCAAGGAGGACGTCGAGGCGGTGAAGAAGGGCTGCGCCAATCTCGGCCGTCACATCGAGAACGTGCGCCAGTTCGGCGTGCCGGCGGTGGTGGCGATCAACCACTTCTACTCGGACACCGACGCCGAAATCCAGGCGATGAAGGACTATGTCGCCAGGATGGGCGAGGAGGCGATCCTGTGCCAGCACTGGGCCAAGGGCTCGGCCGGCATCGAGGAGCTGGCCAAGAAGGTGGTCAGCCTCGCCGAAAGCGGCGCCTCGCAGTTCGCCCCGCTCTATCCCGACGACATGAAGTTGTTCGACAAGATCGACACCATCGTCAAGCGCATCTACCGCGGCTCGCAGGCGATCGCCGACAAGTCGGTGCGCGACCAGCTGCATGCCTGGGAGGCGGCCGGCTACGGCAACCTGCCGGTGTGCATGGCCAAGACCCAGTACTCGTTCTCGACCGACCCGAACCTGCGCGGCGCGCCCGTCGACCACGTGGTGCCGGTGCGCGAGGTGCGCCTGGCCGCCGGCGCCGGCTTCGTCGTCGCCATCTGCGGCGAGATCATGACCATGCCCGGCCTGCCCAAGGCACCCTCCTCGGAGAAGATCTTCCTCAACGAACAGGGCCAGATCGAAGGCCTGTTCTGAGAGCGACAGCTCGAAAAAGCTCGGCCGCCGCGAGAAATCGCGGCGGCCGATTTTTTTGGCGATGTGCTCAGAAGATCGCGTCGACAGGCAGGCCGAGCGCCATCGCCCCGGCGTAACGGGCCTGCGGTCCGGCCTGCAGCGGGTGGAAGCGGGCGCCCTGCATGTCGCGGAAGCGGCGCTCGAGCCCGCGATCGCGGTAGAACGACGACCCGCCGGCGAGTTCCATGGCGAGTTCCACCACCTCCAGGCCATGGCTGGCGACCAGCGAGCGGCCGATCATCACCTCGTTGACGATTTCAGCCGAGGGCGCGTTGCGTTCGGCCTCCTCGACCATGGCGCGATGCGCCAGTTGGGCGGCGCGCAGGGCCGTCTCCATGCGCCCGGCGAGATTGAGCGCGGTCTCGCTTGCCGGCTTCTTGCGGGCGATCTCGACGGCGATGTCGCGGGCGCTTTCGGCAATCCCGAGATAGACCGAGTAGATCAGCGGGAAGGCAATGGTGGCGATGATCTGGAACACCGGATGCCAGTGGCCAGCAGCACGCGAGAAGGCGACGGAAGCATCCGGGATGAACAGGTTGTCGATGACGACGTCGTTCGAGCCGGTGCCGCGCATGCCCAGGGTGCGCCAATTGTCCATGACCGTGACCTCCGGCGCCCGCATCGGCACGCCGAAATGGATCACCTTTTCGGTGCCGTCCTCGGCGCAATGGATCGCGCCGGTCATCAGGATGTCGCCCGCGATCGCGCCCGAGGTGAAGACCTTGCGCGCGGCGATGCGGTAGCCGCCCTCGACCTTCTCGGCCTTGCCGGAGCCGCCGATCCAGTCGGACCCGCCGCTGGAGAGGAGGATGATCCTCTCGGCTGCCACGCGCTTGAGCAGCGGCTCGACGGCGGCGACGTTCTGGTGGCGCCAGCGCCAGGCCGGGATGGCCACCTGGTGGGTGTGCATGGCGAAGGCGAGCGCGGTCGAACCGCATGAATGCGCCATGATGCGCAGCATCTCGCTGAGCTCGGCGACATCGGCCCCGCCGCCGCCCAGTTCGAGCGGCACACCGGCCTGGACGAGCCCGGCTTCCTTCAGAAGCACGTAGTTGTCGGCGACGAAACGGTCGCCCTCGTCGAACTTGGGAGCACGTTCGGCAAGGACGGGAGCGAGGTCATGGGCCACGCCCACGACATCGGTCGGGATCTGAGTTGCGGCACCTGTGCTTCCCGTCGTCATGTTTTCAAGACTTCTCATCAAGTCGTCTCCTGGTTGACCGGCAGGTCGGGGCGGAACATCGCGCCAACGACCGGCCGGGTCCAGTTCAGGAACTGAATCGGCCAGCCCGTCAGTCAACCCTATGGGCTAGGTGCGGAAAGCCGGCATTTGCGCTATAAGGTCCGGTCCCCCCTGCGACTGGTGCGAGATGAGCGATCGCGGCGGATATGGCCAATTCTGTCCGGTTTCGATGGCGTCGGAGGTCCTCTGCACGCGCTGGACGACCTTGGTCGTGCGCGAAATGCTGATGGGATCGAGCCGTTTCAACGATCTTCGCCGCGGCGTGCCCAAGATGTCGCCGGCTCTCTTGTCCAAGCGGCTGAAGGAGCTCGAACGCGCCGGCGTGGTGCAGACCGAGCGCGGCGCCTCGGGCAGCGTCGAATACCGCCTGACCGAGGCCGGCGAGGACCTGCGTCCGGTCATCCTCGGCCTCGGCGAATGGGGTCACCGTTGGGTGGAAAGCCAGCTAACCCTCAGGAATCTCGACCCTTCGCTCTTGATGTGGGACATGCGACGCAACCTCAACCCGGAGCCGTTGCCGCCGCAGCGCTGCACGATTCACTTTCTGTACCCCGAGGTGAGCAAGGCGCAGCAGAACTGGTGGCTGGTGGTCGACGAAGGCACGGTCGACCTCTGCAATTCCGACCCCGGCTTCGAGGTCGACCTGCAGGTCACCGGCTCCTTGCGCAGCATGACGGCGGTGTGGATGGGCCTCGCCCGGCTGAGCCAGGAGATCGATTCCGGCAGGCTGGAACTCGACGGCGACGACCGCATCGCCCGCGCCATGCAGGCCTGGCTCGGCCTGAGCAGCTTCGCGCCGGTGTCCCGCCGCGTGCCTTAGTTCGACGCTTCCCCTGCTTTTGCCCAGGCCTGGTACTCCTGCATCAGCGGCTCGAGTTCCTCCATCGCCGGAAACTCGTGAAAACTCCTGACAGCGCCGGTCTCGGCGAAGGACAGCCTGGTTTTCGTGAAGGTCTCCATGAACGGGCGGAACCAGGCCGTGTCCTCCAGCATGGTCGGCCGCACGTTGACGAACCAGTCGACGCCCTCGACGCGGGTGAACATCCAGGACTTGCAGTAATCGCAGAAATGATGGTGCAGCTCCTCGCCATGCGCGCCGCCGACGACGGTCTCGCCCTTGGTGACGGCAAAACCGTCGGCCGGCACGATCGCCGTCAGCGAATAGGCCGAGGACGACATCTTCTGGCAGCCCGGGCAGTGGCAGGCGGCGGTGGCGATGGGCGGCTTCGACACCTCGATCTCGACCCGGCCGCAGCGGCAGGAACCCTTGAGCGGCAGCGGAATGGACGACATGACGGGCTCCTTGTCTGATGCTTGTCGCATCATGCGATGCCGGCTGTCCGAAGCCTAGGGCCACGTTCGCCGTTTCGGTGCGGCGCGCCATCGCAGGCGGGGCGATCAACGACCGACCACTTCCTATTTGTGCTGGGCAATCACATCAAGGAGCATCGGCGCCCTCATACCCCCACCCTCGGTCCCTCCCCACAAGGGGGAGGGAGGCGAGCGTCGCCGCTTTGGCGAAAACATCAAGGATTGGCGCAAGGTGGAGCTGGCGCCAGATTCCACTCCCCCTTGTGGGGAGGGGCTAGGGGTGGGGGTGACCAGCCGGCACAAGCTGCCTGACGCGGTGCCCCTCCCCGCCAGAACAAGAACCGTCGCGTCAGGCGGCGATCAGGGCGCGCGCCTTGAGGATCTCGACGCAGGCGTTGGCGGCTTCCTTGCCCTTGACCTTGAAATGGTCGAAGAAGAAGCGGTGATGCTCGGCGCTGTCGTGGTAGTTGTGCGGGGTGAGCACCGCCGACAGCACGGGCACGCCGGTCTGAAGCTGCACGTTCATCATGCCGTCGAGCACCGCGTGTGCCACGAAATCGTGGCGGTAGATGCCGCCATTGACGACGAAGGCCGCTCCGAGGATCGCCTGGTAGCGGCCGGTCTCGGCCAGCGTCTTGGCAAACAGCGGGATCTCGTAGGCGCCGGGCACGTCGTAGACGTCGACGGCGATACGTCCGCCCGACAGTCTTTCAAGCTCGGCACCGAATGCCTTCACGCATTCGTCGACGATGTCGGCATGCCAGCGGGCGCGGATCACGGCGACGCGGCGGGTATCGAAGTCTTTCGGGGATTGCTGATTCATGGGTCCATCCTTCCGTTTCGAACCAGAATCAGGACGCACGACACGGACTTCCGGCGGCATGCGCCACCGCTCGTCCCATCGTTCTCTTCCATCCGGACTATGACCGTCGGCTCCGGAATCGCACCGGATCTGCTGACCCTTCCATTGCCGGAAGGCGCTCGCGGGCTTGGGCCGAAACCCTTACCGCCGGTGGGGACTTTCACCCCGCCCTGAGAACATATTTGCCCTCTCGATATGCCGGGGGCCGGCGGGACTGTCAACGGCAGGAATAATAGTTTCAGCTATCTGGCTATCGGCCGGGCCGGGTTGCCGACCACGGTCGCACCCGCCGGCACGTTCTTGGTCGCCACCGAACCTGCGCCGACGATGGCGTCATCGCCGATCTCGATGCCGCCGAGGAGGATGGCGCCGCCGCCGATCCAGACATTGTCGCCGATCGTGACCGGGCGGCCGATCTCCAGGCCGGCACGGCGTTTGACCGGGTCCCCGTGATGCTCGGGGCAATAGACCTGCACGTTTGGCCCGAACATGGTGCCCTTGCCGATGCGCACGGGTGCCGTGTCGAGGATCGTGCAGCCGGCATTGAGGAACACGTTTTCGCCGAGATGGATGTTGAAGCCGTAGGGGCAATGGAACGGCGCCTCGATGCGGCAGCCGGCACCAACCGAACCGAGCAGGGCGCGAAGTGCGGGCGCGATGTCGCCGCGCGCTGCCGGCGGCAGCGAATTGTGCTCGAAGACGGCCTCGGCGGCGGTCAGGCGCAGCGCGTCGAGTTCGGGATCGAGGCAAGTGTACCACTCCCCCACGGCCATCTTGTCGCGTTCGCTGAGAGCCATGTTCGCGGCCCTTTCCATCTCGCCCAGCCAACCACAGAATGCACCATGCTGCAAAGGTCGAAGTCGCCCGCCTCTGGCGAAAGCATCTGGCTGTGCTAGCCTTCGGGCGAAGTGCACTTCCGGTCACGGCCACGGGGGACAACGGATGGCGACGTTCTACCTGCTCGCACTGCTCATCGGAATTGTTGCCGGCCTGAGGGCCATGGCCGCCCCGGCCGCCGTCGCCTGGGGCGCCTGGCTCGGCTGGCTGCCGGTCGCCGGCACATGGGCGAGCTTCATGGGCCACTGGATAGCAGTTGCGATCTTCACCGTGCTTGCGCTGGTCGAACTCGTCACCGACCAGCTGCCGTCGACGCCGAGCCGCAAGGTGCCGCAGCAGTTTGGCGCCCGCATCCTGACCGGCGCGCTGTCGGGCGCCGTCATCGGCACGGTGGGCGGGGTGGTCTTCGGCGGGCTGGCCGCCGGCATCATCGGCGCGATCCTCGGCACCCTCGGTGGTGCCGCCGCGCGTGCAAGCCTGGCCAACGCCTTCGGCAAGGATCTGCCGGCGGCACTGGTCGAGGATGCGGTGGCGATCCTCGGCGCGCTCTGGATCGTGAGCCTCGTCGCATGAGCGTGGCCAGGAAATTCGACGCCATCATCATCGGCTGCGGCCAGGCCGGGCCGCCGCTGGCCGGCCGGCTGACGGCGGCGGGCCAGACGGTGGCGCTGATCGAGCGCAAGCTGGTCGGCGGCACCTGCGTCAACACCGGCTGCAAGCCGACCAAGACCATGGTGGCGAGCGCCTATGCCGCCCACCTCGCCCGCACCGGCGCCGACTATGGCGTCTCGACCGGCACTGTCTCCGTCGACATGAAGGCGGTGAAGGCCCGCAAGGACAAGGTGACGGTCGATTCCCGCGCCAACCTGGAAGACTGGATCGGTGGCATGAAGGGCTGCACGCTCTATCGCGGCCATGCCCGCTTCGAGGGGCCGCACGAGGTGCGCGTCGGCGACGAATTCCTCCATGGCGAGCACATCTTCATCAATGTCGGCGGCCGCGCCAACATCCCCGACATGCCCGGGGTCAAGGACATCACCTATCTCACCAACACCTCGATGATGGAGGTCGACTTCCTGCCGAAGCATCTGGTGGTGGTGGGCGGCAGCTATGTCGGCCTGGAGTTCGCCCAGATGTTCCGCCGTTTCGGCGCGCAAGTGACCGTGGTGGAGAAGGGCCCTCGGCTGATCTCGCGCGAGGACGAGGATGTTTCGGAGGCGGTGAAGGGCATTCTCGAGCACGAAGGCATCGCACTCAGGCTCAATGCAGAGTGCATCAGCTTCGCCCCGCATCCAGAAGGCGTCACCGTCGGCGTCGACTGTACCTCGGGCGACCGCGCAGTGACCGGCAGCCACGTGCTGCTCGCCATCGGCCGCAAGCCCAACACCGACGATCTCAACCTCGACAAGGCGGGCGTGGCAGTGGACAAGCGCGGCTTCGTCGAGGTCGACGACCAGCTCAGGACCAACGTCCCGCACATCTGGGCAATGGGCGACTGCAACGGCAAGGGCGCCTTCACCCACACCTCCTACAACGACTTCGAGATCGTCGCCGCCAACCTGCTCGACGACGACCCGCGCAAGGTCAGCGACCGCATCGAGGCCTACGCGCTCTACATCGACCCGCCGCTCGGCCGCGCCGGCATGACCGAGACCGCCGCCCGCAAGAGCGGCCGCAAGGTGCTGGCCGGCCAGCGGCCGATGACGCGCGTCGGCCGCGCCGTCGAAAAGGGCGAGACGCAGGGCTTCATGAAGATCCTGGTCGACGCCGACACCAGTGAGATCCTCGGCGCCTCGGTGCTGGGCACCGGCGGCGACGAGGCGATCCATGCCGTGCTCGACCTGATGTACGCGAGAGCGCCGATCGAAACGCTGCAGCGCGCCGTGCACATCCACCCGACGGTGTCGGAGCTTCTGCCGACGATTGCGATTGAGCTGAAGCCGCTGAGCTAAGTGCCGCGCGGACGCAAGAGGCCGGCACGGCACTTGTTCGGGATGGAGCAGCGCTCAGCCTTCGATGGCCGCGCGCGCCTTGGCCTCCAGCCATTCGGCCATCTGGCGATAGGGAACCGGGCCGTAGCTGATGCGGGCGACGCCGAACTCAGTGAGCTTCGCCTTCGGCGGCACGTGGGCGAGCGCGATGATGTTGACCGGCAGCTCGACCTCGCGGCAGAGCCGGCCGATCAGCTTCTCGTCACCCAGGCCGGGCGCGAAGAAGCCGTGTGCACCCGCCTTGGCATAGGCACGAGCGCGCTCGACGGCCTCGTCGACATGCTTTTCGACATGGGTGTCGGGCTTGTTCTTGAGGAAGATGTCGGTGCGGGCATTGATGAAGGCCGGCACGCCCGAGGCCTTGACCGCAGTGGCGGCCGCTGCCACGCGCTCAGCCTGGAGCGCGATGTCGTGCAGGCCGCTGCCGCCGACGACCTGGTCCTCGAAGTTGAAGCCGATGGCGCCCGCCTCGATGGCGCGTGTCACAGATTTCGCAACCTTTTCCGGCTCGACGCCGTAGCCGCCCTCGAGGTCCATCGTAACCGGCAGGTCGACGGCCGCAACGACGCGCCTGATGTTGTCGAGCGCGAGGTCGAGCGGGATCTTCTCGCCGTCGGTGTAGCCGAACGCCATCGCCACCGGGGCGCTGCCGGTCGCGATCGCCTTGGCCCCGGCCCTTGCGACGATGGCCGCGCTGCCGGGATCCCACGCGTTGTAGAGCACCACGGGATTGCCCTTCACATGCAGGGCGTGGAAGGCTTTCGCCTTGTCGATCTGGCTGGTCATGGAATCTTCCTCGCGTATGCGGGTTCGAGAGGTTCGCAGCCTACCAGCGTGGCACGGCTTCAGCATGGCGCAGAACACGGTATCGACGTGGCCAGAGCCGCGGGTGTGAACCGCTGTCTGGTCGGGACCATCGCGGCAGTTGCTAGGTCACGGCATGGATGCCCGGGTCTCCGCAGTTCGCCTCGCTCTTGCTCCGCCCGAGGATGACGAAGGGATGGGGTTCCTCGCCAATCGCGGACGTCGGAGATTGGCGGTGGCGTCCACTCAGGTCGTCATCCTCGGGCGGAGCAGGAGCGAAGCGAACTGCGGAGACCCGGGGATCCATGCCGTGAGGTAGCAGCAACTGTTGCGGCCCAGGTCGAGGGACCGCCCCTCCCCCGTAACGCCAGACGGCAAGCGTCAGTCCTCGTTGGGTTCGGCGGCGAGCAGCCTGTTCTCCAGCCGTTCGAGCAGCGCGACCGCGATCTCCAATTCGCGCTCGTTCTCGCCGGCCAGCAGGTCGTTGCGAAGGCGCTCGAATATCCGCTCGATCTCGACCACGCGGGCGCGGCCGGCATCGGTCAACGACAGGATCTTGGCCCGCCGGTCGTCGGGATCTTCCCTGCGCGTGATGAGCCCGTCGGCCACCAGAATATCCACGGTGCGCACCAGCGACGGCCCCTCGAGGCCGAGATGATCGGCCACCACGCCCTGGCGACGGTTGTCGCCCAGGCGCGACAGGGTGACGAGCGGCATCGCGGTGGCATGCGACAGGCCGCAATCGTCGAGCGCGCGGTCGGCCGCCCGCCGCCACAATCTGGCGACGGCGATGAGATGCTTGCCTAAACTGGCGCGCGCGGCGGCCCCATTGGACATCCAAAAAAGATAGCATATTATCTATTAGGATGCGATCAGATTCTTGCTCGGGGCGCCGT
Organism: Aminobacter sp. Piv2-1; assembly: GCF_037625995.1. Lineage (NCBI taxonomy): Bacteria > Pseudomonadati > Pseudomonadota > Alphaproteobacteria > Hyphomicrobiales > Phyllobacteriaceae > Aminobacter > Aminobacter sp. Piv2-1. Next base: position 418,805 of record NZ_JARKMU010000003.1, on the reverse strand, counting down.
GGTGATGGCCGAGGAGACATGCCCGAACGTCCGGCAGGACGATCGCAACCGGCGCCGCCCGTACGGGCCGCATCGAACCGATTGACAATTTCGCAGGTAATCAAAATGGCAGAACTTCAGAAAAGCGGGAGCGGCGGCTGGCTCCTGGTTCTATTCGGTCTGCTCATGGTCATCATCGGGGCACCGCTCGTCTATGGCGGCATCCAGCTGATCGGCCTGGGCGGATCGTGGTATTACGCGCTCGCCGGCCTCGGCGTCATCGCCTCCGGCATCCTCTACGTCATGCGCCGCAAGGCGGGCCTCTGGCTCTACGGCTTCGTTTTCCTGGCGACCGTCGCCTGGGCGATCTGGGAATCCGGCCTCGAATTCTGGCCGCTGATCCCGCGTCTCGTCGCACCGGCCGTCATCGCCATCCCGGCGCTGTTGCTCGCCCCGCTCTTCCCCACCAGCAGCGGCAAACGCGGGCCATTTGCTCTCGCCGCCCTGCTGGTCGCAGCACTCGCCGCCACCGCCTTCTACGGTTTTGCCCCGCATGGGGTGACCCGCAACGCGCTGGCCTCTGCCGAGCCCGCGCCGACCGTCCCCCCGGCTGCTGCGAGCGCCACCGACTGGCGCCACTACGGCCGCACGCCGGCGGGCACGCGTTATGCGCCGATCGACCAGATCAACCGCGACAATGTCGACAAGCTCGAGGTCGCCTGGACCTTCCAGTATGGCGATACCCCGCAGGGCACGGCACAGGACCAGAACACGCCGCTCTTCGTCGGCGACACGCTCTACACCTGCTCGCCCAACAACATCGTCCATGCGCTGAACCCGGATACGGGCGAAGTGAAATGGAAGTTCGACCCCAAGGCCAAGTCGCCGCTGTGGCAGCGCTGCCGCGGCGTGAGCTACTACCAGCCTGGCCCGGCTGCAGCGCAGGCTGACACGCCTGCCCCCACAAATGCCTCCGCCCCGGCCGATCCGCTGGCCCCGGCTAGCCCGATCGCGCCGGCCACCCAGGTCGCCCAGGCTGCCAACGCCTGCGCGGCGCGCATCGTCATGACCACAATCGACGCCCGCCTGATCGAACTCGACGCCAAGACCGGCGAGCTGTGCCAGGATTTCGGCAATGGCGGCATCGTCGACCTCAAGCAGGGCATGGGCGAGGTCAAGGACGGCTTCTACTTCCAGACCTCCGCCCCGACCGTCACCCGCGACCTGATCATGGTCGGCGGCTGGGTGTGGGACAATGTCGAGACCGGCGAGCCCTCGGGCGCCGTGCGCGCGTTTTCGGCCCGCACCGGCGAGCTGGTCTGGGCCTGGGACCTCGGCAACCCGGCGATCACCAGGCTGCCGCCGGAAGGCGAGAGCTACACGCGCGGCACGCCGAACGTCTGGTCGACGCCGGCCTATGACGAAGCGCTCGGCCTGGTCTATCTGCCGACGGGCAACGCCACGCCCGACTTCTTCGGAGCGCATCGCTCGAAGGCCGCCGAGGACTACACCGCTTCGGTCGTCGCCCTCGACATCGCCACGGGTCGCGAGCGCTGGAAGTTCCAGACCGTGCACCACGACATCTGGGACTACGACGTCCCCGCCCAGCCTGCACTCTACGACGTGCCGGATGGCAAGGGCGGCACCGTGCCGGCGCTGATCCAGATCACCAAGCGCGGGCAGATCTTCATGCTCGACCGCCGCGACGGCAAGCCGATCGCCGAGGTCGAGGAACGCCCGGTGCCGCAGACCGGCGGCGTGCCGGAGGACTTCCTGTCGCCGACGCAGCCCTATTCGGTCGGCATGCCGCAGATCGGCGCCGAGCCCTTCACCGAGGCCAAGATGTGGGGTGCAACGCCCTACGACCAGCTCTACTGCCGCATCGAGTTCAAGAAGATGCGCTACGAGGGCGAATTCACGCCTCCCGGCCTGACCCGCTCGATCATCTTCCCGGGCTACTACGGTGGCATGAACTGGGGCAGTGCGGCGATCGACGAGGCCCGCGGCCTTTTGATTGTCAACGACATCCGCATGCCGCAGTTCGCCCAGTTGATGCCGCGCGAGACGACCGACAACTATGGCGGCTCGGCAGCCCATGACGGCCTGTCTCAGCAGAAGGGCACGCCCTATGGCGCGCTGAAGAACGGCTTCATGTCGCCGCTCGGCGTCCCCTGCCACCAGCCGCCCTACGGCACCTTCACCGGCATCGACCTGAAGACCCGTCAGATCGTCTGGCAGGTTCCGGCCGGCACGCTGGAGGATACCGGCCCGCTGGGCATGAAGACGGGTCTGCAGATCCCGATCGGCATGCCGACGCTGGGTGGCCCGATCGCCACCTCCGGTGGCATCGTCTTCTACGCCGGCACGCAGGACTACTACCTGCGCGCCCTCGACGTGGAGACCGGCAAGGAGCTGTGGAAGGGCCGCATGCCCGTCGGCGCGCAGTCGACGCCGATGACCTTCGTGTCGCCGGAAAGCGGAACCCAGTATGTGGTGATCTCCGCCGGCGGCGCGCGCCAGTCGCCCGACCGCGGCGACTACATCGTCGCCTACAAGCTGCCCAAGCAGAACTGAGTTCTCCAGGGCATCGTCTGGGCGCGAGATCCGTGTAAAAAGCTGATAACAAACGCACCGTCAACTTTTGTTGACGGTGCGTCGATCGTCAACTAAGGTTGACGCATGGATGACCTGGCTAAAATCACCATCCCGACCGATCCCGATGAAGCCTTGGCTGCTGTCGTCGCTTTGCGCCGATTGGCGGACAGGATCGAACGCGAGGCCGTGCGATCGGCCCTGCAGCAAGGTTGGTCGTGGTCGAGGATTGCCCAAGCACTCGGGATCACCAAGCAGGCCGCCCATAAGCGACTTTCGGACGTGGCGGAGAGCGACAGCTCCGCATAAGGGGAACTCGATGTTCAAAGGCATCAAATCAAAGCTCGACGACATGAACATTATCAAGCGTCTCTGCGAGCGGGCGGAAGCCCATGCCTTGCACGATCAGCAACGGGAGCCGGGGGCCGAACATTTTCTGTTGGCCGCCCTCGATCTTCCGGACGGCACGGCTCGTCTCGCCTTTGAGCGAGTAGGAGTGGAGCCAGACGCCCTGCAAGCCGCGATCGAACGGCAATATGGCGATGCCCTTCGGTCGCTCGGTCTGACAGCGGATGCACCGCATGAAACGTCGATTTCGGCAAATCCCGGCGCATATCAAGCGGCACCCTCCGGGCAGGCAGTCATGCAGGAGTTGGCAGCAACCCGGAAACACCATGCCCCATTGCTCGGCGCCCATGTCGTCGGCATCGTCGCGGGAATGTCGCAGGGTGTGGCGCCGCGTGCACTCCGTGCCTTGGGCGTTGATCCCGCCACGCTAAAATCGGCTGCCGACGGGATAGTCGAAACAATCGGCCCCGCCCGCTGATCTCCATCGCTCTCCGTCGCAAGGCCATTGTTCCGCTGTCCGGACACACGGTTTGCGCGGCCAGATGGCGCAACCCTGAGCGCATCGACATCGGAAGGGGCGCCTCGAGCGCCCCTTTCTCATTTCTGGCCTGCGAAAGCCGCTCTGGTCCGCCGAACCGGCAGGCGCCAGCCGAGCCGAGCGTCGCGACCGCGATCAGGACCATGCCCACTCCCTGGGCGACGCCGATCGGATGGCCGTAGATCGCCCAGTCGATGATGATGGCGACCACGGGGTAGACGAAGGTGAGCACGCCGATGACCGGCGTCCTGCGCAACCCGCAGGCCGGTAACACCGCGGTCGAATTCCTGCGCCGCGACCTGACGCAGCAGTCCTGACCGCGCCCGGACTGCACCTCCCGAATGCCTGCCATGCGCGGCGCGCATTGCTGCGATGCAGCAATGCTGCTTGTGCAGGGGCCGACATGAGGAAAATGTAGATTTAAATCGTTTCAGCTCCCCCGAGTCCGTCCATGCCCTTGCCGATCCTCGCTTTGGCCGTTGCATCCTTTTGCATCGGTACCACCGAATTCGTGATCATGGGGCTGTTGCCTGAGGTCGCAGCCGACCTCGGCGTGTCGATCCCGGCGGCGGGGCTGCTCGTCACCGGCTATGCGCTGGGCGTGGTCATCGGCGCCCCGATCATCGCCGTCGGCACGGCGAGACTGCCGCGCAAGCCGGTGTTGATCGGCCTCGCCATGATGTTCGTGCTCGGCAATCTGCTCTGCGCCATCGCCCCCACCTACTGGACGCTGATGATCGCCCGCGTCATCACCGCCTTCGGCCATGGCGCCTTCTTCGGCATCGGCTCGGTGGTGGCGGCAAGCCTTGTGCCGGCCAACAAGCGCGCCAGCGCGATCGCCCTGATGTTCGCCGGCCTGACGCTTGCCAACATCCTCGGCGTGCCCGGCGGCACGGCGCTCGGCGAAGCCTTCGGCTGGCGCATGACCTTCTACGCCGTCGTCGTCATCGGCCTGATCTCGGTCGCGGCCATCGCCTGGCTCGTGCCGGCGGGTGTTGCCCCTCCCGGCAAGGGTGGCGTTGCTGGCGAGGTCAAGGTGCTGGGCAAGCTGCAGGTCTGGCTCGCCATGATCATCTCGGCGCTCGCCTCGGGCAGCCTGTTTGCCGTCTTCACCTACATCAAGCCGATCCTGACCGATGTCACCGGCCTGTCAGTCGAGTCCGTCACCTGGATCCTGCTTTTGTTCGGCGGCGGCATGACCATCGGCAACATCATCGGCGGCAAGCTGGCCGACTGGAAGCTGATGCCGACGGCCATCGGCGCACTGGTTGTGATGGCCTCGATCCACGTCGCCTTCGCCGGCCTCAGCTATTCGGCGCCGGCCGCGATTCTGCTCGTCTTCCTCTGGGGCATCATCACCTTCGTCATCGTGCCGCCGATGCAGATGCGCGTCGTCGAGACAGCCTCGGAAGCGCCGAACCTCGCGGCCACGCTCAACCAGGGCGCCTTCAACGCCGGCAATGCCGCCGGCGCCTGGGCCGGCGGGGCGGCAATCTCGATGGGCGTGAGCTATGCCGACCTGCCCTTCGTCGGCGCGGCCATCGCCCTGTCAGCCTTCGCCGTAGCCGTCATTTCCTTCGCACTCGACCGGCGTGACGCAATTCAGCAGGCGGCATGACGCTTTAGCGATTGTCAGCAACCCGTCGTTGCTGTAGCCACGGCAGCGATGGTTCCTGCTGCCCGACTCGGGCAGCGGATTAAATGGGAACACGGTGAGACGTCCCAGACGCGAAACCGTGGCTGCCCCCGCAACTGTGAGCGGATAGCAAGTCGGAAGAATGCCACTGGCCGCAAGGCCGGGAAGGCTCCGAGGCGCCGAAACCCGCAAGCCAGGAGACCTGCCATCATCGGATGAGTTCAACCGGCCGGGGTGTGCCGCGGAGATGATGATGATTGCGACTGCCTTTTTCGGATCGCCGATCGGATCGTTCTGCCGCCTCCGCCACGTCACGGAGACAGGGCATGCTCGATCGCGTCCACGGCTCTAGTCGCCTCGTAGGCTCCACCCCGGCACTACTCGAACTCGACGGCCTGTCATGGGGCCCGCGCGCGTCGAAGCCGATCCTCGAGCCGGTGACCGTGCGCGTCGCGCCGGCGGAGCTTCTGGCCATCGTCGGCCCCAACGGCGCCGGCAAGTCGAGCCTGCTGCGCTGCCTCTACCGTTACCACCGGCCGACCGGCGGCGCGGTCAGGCTGGACGGCAAGGACATCTGGCGGATGAAGCCGCGCGACTGCGCCCGCCGCATCGCCACCGTGCTCCAGGAGCCGGCGTCGGATTTCGGCCTGACGGTGGCCGAGATCGTCGAACTCGGGCTCATCCCGCACGCCACTGGCGTCGGAGCCGCGGCCGACGACTACCTTGACGTCGAAGCCGCACTGTCGCTGCTCGGCCTCACCCGGCTCGCCGCGCGCGATTTCGGCTCGCTGTCGGGCGGCGAGAAGCAGCGCGCCATGATCGCGCGCGCCCTGGTGCAGCGGCCCGACCTGTTGATCCTGGACGAGCCGACCAACCACCTCGACATCCGCCATCAGCTCGAAGTGCTCGAACTGCTTCGCAATCTCGGCTGCACCGTGGTGGTGTCGCTGCACGACCTGGCGCTCGCCTCGGCCTATGCGGACCGCGTGCTGGTCATGGACGGCGGCCGCGCGGTTGCCTGCGGCAGGCCGGCCGACATCCTCACGCCTGAGCGCATCCGCGAGAACTTCGCCGTGGGCGCCACCCTCGACGACCACCCGGTCACCGGCCGGCCGCGCTTTTCCTTCCATCTCGAACGCTGAACCCGCCAGCCAAGGAGCATCCATGCGCCTGACGATTCTTGCCGCCGCGCTCTTCGCGACCACCGCCGCCCAGGCGGATGACTTTCCGGTCACGGTCAGGAGCTGCAACCGCGACGTGACCTTCGCCGCCCCGCCGCAGCGGGCGGTGTCCAACGACATCAACCTGACCGAGATGATGCTGACCCTCGGCCTTGCCGACCGCATGGTCGGCTACTCCGGCATTTCGGGCTGGAACAAGATCGACGCGACCATTCGCAAGGACATCGGCCAGTTGCCGGAACTCGCGCCGCAATATCCGAGCAAGGAGATCCTGCTCGGCGCCGACGCCGATTTCTACTTCGCCGGCTGGAACTACGGCATGAACGTCGGCGGCGCCGTGACCCCCGACACGCTGGCCCCCTTCGGCATCGCCGTCTACGAGCTGACGGAGAGCTGCATCCACGTCATGAAGCGGGAAAAGTCGTCGATGGACGACATGTATGTCGACCTCCTCAACCTCGGCACGATCTTCGGAGTGCGCGACAAGGCCGAGGCCCTGGTGGCAGGCTACAAGCAGGAACTCGCCGACTTCCAGGCCAAGCTGCCTCGGCTCGACAGGCCGGTGAAGGTATTCATCTACGATTCCGGCGAGCAGAAGCCGTTCACGGCGGGCCGCTACGCCATCCCGACCGCGATGATCGAGGCGGCCGGCGGCAGCAACATCGCCGACGACGTCGAGGCCAACTGGGCCGAGATCGGCTGGGAACCGGTGATCGAGCGCAATCCGGACGTCGTCGTCATCGTCAACTACGGCGAGGTGACGGCCGAGCAGAAGATCGCGTTCATGCGCTCCAACCCGGCCTTCAAGGACATTGCGGCGGTGAGGAACAACCGCTTCGTCGTGCTCGAATATGTCGAGGCCACGCCCGGCCCGCGCAACATCGCGGCGATCAAGCGCCTGGCCGAAGCCTTCCGGGCCGACTGACCGTGTCGCACCGGAATTTCGTCAAGGGCCCCCGCCATGTGCTGATCCATGCCATGCCGGCGCTGGTCGCGGCGCTGACGGCACTGCTGGCGGTCACAATGCTTGTCGCGATCGGCGTGGGATCGGTGGCGATTCCGCTCGACGCGGTCTGGGGCGTGATCGCCAACAAGCTCGTGCCGGGCAGTATCGAGGTCTTCTGGTCGAGCGGCCGCGAGAACATCGTCTGGGACGTGCGCGCGCCGCGGGTCATCCTCGGCGCGACGGTCGGCGCCTCGCTCGCGGTCGTGGGCGCGGCACTGCAGTCGGTGACGCGCAATCCGCTCGCCGATCCGCATCTGCTCGGCGTCTCCTCGGGCGCCGCGCTGGGCGCGATCCTCGCTCTTCTCCACGCCGGCATGGTGTTCGGCCCGATCACCGTGCCGCTGTTCGCCTTCGCCGGCGCGCTGGCGGCCACGGCCTTGGTGCTGATGGTCGCCAACCTGACGCGGGCGCACTCGGCCGGCCAACTCGTGCTGGCCGGCGTCGCCGTCAGCTTCATCATAACGGCGGCTGGCAACCTGTTGATCTTCCTGGCCGATCCACGGGCGGCGCCTATGGTCATCTTCTGGATGCTCGGCGGCCTCGGCCTGGCGCAATGGCAGCAGCTGGCCTACCCGCTGCTGGCGCTCGCCGCCGGCGGCGGCTACCTGCTGACCCAGGCCCGCAACCTCAACGCCATGACGCTCGGCGACGAAAGCGCCACCGCGCTGGGGCTGCCGGCGCGACGCTTCCGCCTCGTCACCTTCGTGGTCTGCGCCGTGCTCACCGGCAGCGCCGTCGCCTATTCGGGCGTCATCGCCTTCGTCGGGCTGATGATCCCGCATGTCGTGCGGCTCGCGATCGGCGGCGACTACCGCCGGGTGCTGCCGTTGTCGGCCCTGGTCGGCGCCATCTTCCTCGTCACGGCCGACATGGCCGCCCGTACCGTGCTGCCGCCGCAGGACATGCCGCTCGGCATCCTCACGGGGCTGATCGGCGGCGTGGCGTTCGTCGCCCTGATGCGCCGCCGGGTCACAAACTGAGGGCCAGTTGGTAATGCAACGCAACACAGCGCAAATCCTGTTGCAGCCCCTGTTTTTCGCCGCTATGGATTTCGCATGAACACGACTTCGCTCCAGAACAATTGGTGGCGGGCCAGCTGACAGCGGCCTCTTGAAGCGCGTGCGCGTGAAAATTGTGGTGGCCGCAACGGGAGTTCCGGGCGGCCATTTGCTTTTTTCGAGCCAGCTCCGGAACCTCCAGCGGCAAGAGATGGAGACGGGAATGACGGTGGAAATCCTTGAAAACGGCGCCGAGCGCTTTGTCACCGGAGGTGGCATCGCGATCACCCGCGAGCGCCACGAGACCGCCTATGCCGGGGCGATCGAGGCCTATATCGACGGGCTGAACAGCCGGCGCGGCGCGGTGTTTTCCTCCAACTACGAATATCCCGGCCGCTACACCCGCTGGGACACGGCCATCATCGATCCGCCGCTGGTGATTTCCGCGCGCGGCCGTTCGATGAAGATCGAGGCACTGAACGCCCGCGGCAAGGCGCTGCTGCCGGTAATCGGCAAGACGCTCGGCAGCCTCGCCGAGGTGACGATCGGCGAAACGAACGACGGCCTGATCAGGCTCGAGGTAGCGAAGCCCGGCCGCGTCTTCACCGAGGAGGAGCGCTCGCGCGTGCCTTCGGTCTTCACCGTGCTGCGCGCCATCACCGCCCTGTTCAAGACAGACGCCGACAGCAATCTCGGCCTCTACGGCGCCTTCGGCTACGACCTCGCCTTCCAGTTCGACCCGGTCGAGCACAAGCTCGAGCGCAAGCAGAGCCAACGCGACCTGGTGCTGTTCCTGCCGGATGAGATCCTCGTCGTCGACCATTATTCGGCCAAGGCCTGGCACGACCGCTACGACTATGCCGGCAAAGGTTTTTCCACCCAAGGCATCGCCCGCGACAGCGTCGTCGAGCCGTTCAAGCCTTCCGACCACATCCCGCCGCGTGGCGACCACGAGCCGGGCGAATATGCCAAGCTGGTGCGCAGTGCGATGGACAGCTTCAAGCGCGGCGACCTGTTCGAGGTCGTGCCCGGACAGATGTTCTACGAGCGCTGCGAGACCGCACCCTCGGAGATTTCGCGGCGCCTCAAGAACATCAACCCCTCGCCCTATTCATTCTTCATCAATCTCGGCGAGGGCGAATACCTGATCGGCGCCTCGCCCGAGATGTTCGTGCGCGTCAACGGCCGCCGCGTCGAGACCTGCCCGATCTCCGGCACCATCAAGCGCGGCGACGACGCCATCTCCGACTCCGAACAGATCCTCAAGCTGCTGAACTCCAAGAAGGACGAGTCCGAGCTGACGATGTGCTCGGACGTCGACCGCAACGACAAGAGCCGCGTCTGCGAGCCGGGTTCGGTGCGCGTCATCGGCCGCCGCCAGATCGAGATGTATTCGCGCCTGATCCACACCGTCGACCACATCGAGGGCCGCCTGCGCGAAGGCATGGACGCCTTCGACGCATTCCTCAGCCACGCCTGGGCGGTGACGGTGACCGGCGCGCCCAAGCTGTGGGCCATGCGCTTCATCGAGAACAACGAGAAGAGCCCGCGCGCCTGGTATGGCGGGGCGATCGGCATGGTGCACTTCAACGGCGACCTCAACACGGGCCTGACGCTGCGCACCATCCGCATCAAGGACGGCATCGCCGAGGTGCGCGCGGGTGCCACCCTGCTCTACGATTCCGTCCCCGAGGAAGAAGAAGCCGAAACCGAACTGAAGGCCTCAGCCATGCTTTCCGCCATCCGCGACGCCAAGACCGGCAACTCCGCAGGCACCGAGCGCACCACCGCGCGCGTCGGCGAGGGAGTGAAGATCCTTCTCGTCGACCACGAGGACTCTTTCGTCCACACGCTGGCCAACTACTTCCGCCAAACCGGCGCCGACGTGTCCACCGTGCGCTCGCCGGTACCGGAAGAGATATTCGACCGCATCAAGCCCGACCTCGTCGTGCTGTCGCCCGGACCGGGAACGCCGAAGGACTTCGATACGGCGGCGACGATCAAGAAGGCCCGCGACCGCGACCTGCCGATCTTCGGCGTCTGCCTCGGCCTGCAGGCGCTCGCCGAGGCCTATGGCGGCGAGCTGCGCCAGCTGGCGGTGCCGATGCACGGCAAGCCCTCGCGCATCCGCGTCTCCAAACCCGGCATCATCTTTTCGGGCCTGCCCAAGGAGGTGACCGTCGGCCGCTACCACTCGATCTTCGCCGACCCGGTGCGGCTGCCCGCCGACTTCGTCGTCACGGCGGAAACCGAGGACGGCGTGATCATGGCGTTTGAGCACAGGAAAGAGCCGATCGCGGCGGTGCAATTCCATCCCGAATCGATCATGACGCTCGGCCACGACGCAGGCATGCGCATGATCGAGAACGTCGTCGCGCACATGCCGCGCAAGGCCAAGGACAAGGCCGCCTAGCCCAGATCCGCCCTGTTCGCTCCGTGGCCGCGCGCCGCGGGGCGGGCCCGTTACCAAGCGAGACCATGACCCAGACCGAAACGCAGAGATCTCCGGTCGGCGCCAGCCAGACGACCTCCGCCAAGCAGCGGATCGCCAGGCTCGCCTTCTGGTCCATCATCATCGGCTCGGGGGTGATGGGGCTGAAATTCATCGCCTGGTGGCTGACCGGGTCGGTGGCGCTCTATTCGGACGCGCTCGAGTCCATCGTCAACGTCGTCGCCGCGGTCGCCGCCTTCTGGGCGATCAAGGTCAGCCACAAGCCGGCCGACATGGACCACCAGCACGGCCACCACAAGGCCGAGTATTTCTCGGCGGTGCTCGAAGGCGTGCTGATCATGGTGGCCGCCTTCCTGATCCTGTTCGAAGTCTGGCGCAGCTGGGGCACGCCGATGGACCCCGATCAGCCGTGGCTGGGTCTCGGCATCAACGGTGTTGCCGCCGTGCTCAATGCGATGTGGGCCGCGGCCCTGATCCGGGTCGGCCGCGCCGAGCGCTCGCCCGCCATGGTCGCCGACGGCCATCACATCATGACCGACGTGGTCACCTCGTTCGGCGTGCTCGTCGGCCTGATCGCGGCGATCGTCACCGGCTGGCAGATCCTCGACCCGGTGCTGGCCGTGATCGTGGCGCTCAACATCCTGTGGCAGGGCTGGCACGTGGTCGGCTCGTCGGTCGACGGGCTGATGGACCGCGCCGTCGAACTCGACGAGCACATGCGCATCCGCGACATCATCTCGGCCAATTCGAAGGGTGCGCTGGAGGTGCACGACCTCAAGACCCGCATCGCCGGCCGCGCCACATTCATCGAGTTCCACCTGGTGGTGAACGCCGGCATGACGGTGGGCGACAGCCACGTCATCTGCGACCGCATCGAGGACGCGCTGAAGGAAGAAATCCCCTCGGTCCGCGTCATCATCCACGTCGAGCCGGACGACGAGGCAAAGCTGCCCAAGGGCACGGTGGCGGTTCCCTTCGCCTGAACGGCGCCGCGGGGATCTTCGCCCCGTAGGATTTCCGGGGATGCGCATCGGCCCAAGCAACTGCCGAGCTCGAACCGATGCGCCCAGCCCCCCGGCTGGTTGGCGGTCGCGACTCAGGGACAAGCCGCTCCATGGAACTTCTGTCGATTGCTGTTAGTCCCGGTCCCGGTCGCAAGTAACCCGCGCCGTGCGGAAACCAGCGGAATTCTCCGGAAATCGGTTTTGTCAGGAACGCGCAGGCACTGATGGGTCCGGCATGCCGACGGCCTGGACGGGCAGTATCTAGACCGGTCTGCGGTTTCGGCGTGGCATCGGCCTGAAGGCAGCTACGGACACGACCTTAACTGCCTGAATCGGATTGGCAGCGAAGAGCCTCAACTGCCTGCAAGACAAGGTAATTTGGCAGACGCCTGCATGGCCCGGCTGTATTGCGGGGCGTCGACCTCGGCCGTCGGGACGGCTTGAATCGGCATGGCAGCCGCTACGGCCAACCGCACGCAACGACTCGACAATTCGCGCCGACTAACCCGTGGCAGCGGCCAGCTACCGCACCACCTCGTCTTTCTGGGCACGAAGCACCCGGCCCACGGCCGGGTGCTCGCGGACAAAGACATCAGTCCATGCTGATGTTGGCGCCCTTGACGACCGGCTCCCACTTGGCCAGCTCGGCCTTCACATGGGCACCGAGTTCCTCCGGCGTCGAGCCAACGATCCTGGCACTGAAGCCGTTCATCTTTTCGATGACCGCCGGGTCCTTCATCGCCTTGTTGGCCGAGGCGTTGAGGCGATCGACGACCTCCTTCGGCGTGCCTGCCGGCGCAAACAGCGCGTTCCAAGTATAGGTCTCGTAGCCCGGCACGCCGGCCTCGGCAATGGTGGGCACGTCGGGGAACGACGGCGCGCGTTCGGCGGTCGTGACGCCCAGCGCCCGCAGCGTGCCCGACTTGATGTGCGGCGAGGACGACGGCAAGTTGTCGAACATGATCGGCACCTGGTTGCCGACCACGTCGTTGAGCGCCGGTCCGGCACCCTTGTAGGGAATGTGCTGGATGCTGACGCCGGCCATGGCCTTGAACAGCTCGCCCGACAGGTGCAGCGGCGTGCCGTTGCCCGATGAGGCATAGGAGTACTTCTCCGGGTCGGCCTTGAGCAGCGCGATCAGCTCCTGGACGGTCTTGGCCGGCAGTTCCGGATTGACCACCAGCACGTTGGGCACCACGACCAAGAGCGAGATCGGGGTGAAATCCTTCTCGGGGTCATATGGCTTGGTCTTGAGGATCAGCGGGTTCAGCGCGTGGGTGGCGACCGTACCCATCAGGATCGTGTAGCCGTCGGGCTCGGCTCGCGCCACGCGGTCGGCGCCGATATTGCCGCCGGCGCCGGCGACGTTCTCGACCACCACCTGCTGGCCGAGATCATCCGACATCTTCTGGGCGATGATGCGCGCGACCACGTCCGTCGACCCTCCGGCGGCGAAGGGAACGACGAGGGTGACCGGGCGGTCGGGAAACTGCTGGGCCGTCGCCGGCGCCCCGGCAACGACCAGCCAGGCGGCGGAAAGCCCGAGGGCAAGCGCCGTGCGGCGCGTGAAGTTCGAAGTCATCAGTGCGCATCTCCCATCTGTGCGGCGGCACCTCCTTGCCAACCGCTTGGACGGGTGAGGGTATGAACTTTGCATACGCTGTCAACTCGACGATCGACGAAGACCAAAACGGCCCGAGTCCCGACCTCGGGCCAGCTCGACTGCTGGCGGGTGCAATTTCCCGCCGTGCGCGACTGACATCCGCACCCGAAACCGTCTATGAGGGGGCCCATGAAGCCCGAGACGCCCTCGCCCGCCCCGCTCGCCGCGCTCGAACCCTGGCAGCAATGGGCACTTCTGCTCGGCTGTTCGGCGCTGCTTGCGGGCATACTCGAGCTGGTTCGCCTGCCGGCGGCGCTGCTGGTCGGCCCGATGCTCGTGGCGATCGCGCTCGGCAGTAACGGCGCCACCATCCGCGTGCCGCGGCCGCTGTTCGTTTCGGCGCAGGCGCTGATCGGCTGCCTGGTCGCCAGTTCGATCTCGCCCGGCATCTTCGCGACCTTTTCCGCCGAATGGCCGCTGTTCTTGGGGTCGGCCATCGCCACCATCGCGGCATCGAGTTTCCTCGGCTGGTTCATCTCGCGGCTCAAGGTGCTGCCCGGCACCACGGCGGTGTGGGGCTCGGCTCCGGGTGCCGCGACCGCCATGGTGCTGATGGCGGACGCCTTCGGCGCCGATTCGCGCCTGGTCGCCTTCATGCAATACCTGCGCGTGATCATGGTGTCCGTCGCCGCCGCCCTCGTCGCGCGGCTCTGGGTCGACACGTCGGGCGTGCAGGCGGCGGCCGCCGAATGGTTCCCGGCGATCGAATGGCCCGCCTTCGGCGCGATGCTCGGCGTGGCGATCGTCGGCGGCACACTGGGCTACCTGCTGCGCATCCCCTCGCCCTATTTCGTCGGCGCCATGGTGCTCGGCGCGACCCTGCACCTCGGCTTCGGCGTGGTCCTGCAATTGCCGGAATGGCTGCTGGCGATCGGCTACGCGCTGATCGGCTGGACGATCGGCCTCAACTTCACCCGGCCGATCCTGCGCCACGCGGCCCGCGCCCTGCCGCAGGTGATCGGTTCGATCGCGGCGCTGATGGCGTTCTGCGGACTGCTCGCCTGGGGACTGCACCGGCTTTTGGGCGTAGACCCGCTGACCGCCTATCTGGCGACCAGCCCGGGCGGCATGGATTCGATCGCCATCATCGCGGCAGCGGCCGACAACGTCGACCTGTCCTTCGTGCTGACCCTGCAGATGCTGCGCTTCCTGATCGTGCTCCTGTTCGGACCTTCGCTGGCGCGGCTGGTTGCCCGCGCCATCAGGGAGTGACCGGCACGAAATGAGCGGCGCCGTCCGCCTCCCCTTGCGCGGAAAAAGCCGCTCCTGTAAGAGAGCGCCATGAATTCGCGCCAGGTTCACACCGTTTCCCGTCCGACCGCTTTTGCGGGCGAGACGCTGCGCGCCCTCTCTTCTGCTCTTCTTCTTCTCGGCCTTATCGGCGATCGCCGGGCTCGCTGAAGGAGCGCCCGGCGGTCGACAAGCCGCGCAGGCGCATGCTCCTTGCCATCCAAAGACCCTGAAGAACCAAGCATGAGCGCGCAGCCGGCGCCGGATCGGCCAGGGCGCGCGCAGGAGTGAAGAAGATGAACGTGAGAGAACCCATCGGCCGTACAAAGGGCATGCCGGACGCGGCCAGGAAATACGCGCCCTACCCGACCCTCAACCTCGCCGACCGCACCTGGCCGTCGAAGCGCATCGAGAAGGCGCCGATCTGGTGCTCGGTCGACCTGCGCGACGGCAACCAGGCACTCGTCGACCCCATGGGCCACGACCGCAAGGCGCGCATGTTCCAGCTGCTGCTCGACATGGGCTTCAAGGAGATCGAGATCGGCTTCCCGTCTGCCTCGCAGACCGACTTCGACTTCGCCCGCTGGACCATCGAGGAGGGCAACGTACCCGCCGACGTGTCGATGCAGGTCCTGGTGCAGTGCCGGCCCGAGCTGATCACCCGCACGTTTGAAGCGCTCAAGGGCGCCAACCAGCCGATCGTGCATTTCTACAACTCGACCAGCGAGCTGCAGCGCCGCGTCGTGTTCGAGAAGGACGTCGCCGGCATCAAGCGCATCGCCACCGACGCCGCCAAGATGATCGCCGACATGGCTGCCAAGGCTGGCGGCGGCTACCGCTTCCAGTATTCGCCCGAGAGCTTCACCGGCACCGAGCTCGAAGTTGCGCTCGACATCTGCAACGCCGTCACCGAGATCATGCAGCCGACGGCCGACAACAAGCTGATCGTCAACCTGCCCTCGACGGTCGAGATGTCGACGCCCAACATCTATGCCGACCGCATCGAATGGATGTGCCGCCAACTCGACAACCGCGAAAACCTGTTGATCTCGCTGCATCCGCACAACGACCGCGGCACCGGCGTCGCCGCTACCGAGCTCGGCCTGATGGCAGGCGCCGACCGCGTCGAAGGCACGCTGTTCGGCAATGGCGAGCGCACCGGCAATGTCGACGTCGTCACCCTGGCGCTCAACATGTACACGCAAGGCGTCGATCCCGAGCTCGACTGCACCGACATCAACCGGATGAAGGACGTCTACGAGTACTCGAACCAGCTGAAGATCCCGGAACGCCACCCTTACGTCGGCGAACTGGTCTACACGGCGTTCTCCGGCTCGCACCAGGACGCCATCAACAAGGGTATGAAGGCGCTCAAGAGGGCCAACAAGGAACTGTGGGAGGTTCCCTACCTGCCCATCGACCCGCAGGACGTCGGCCGCAGCTACGAGGCGATCATCCGCATCAACTCGCAGTCGGGCAAGGGCGGCATCGCCTATGTGCTCCAGGCCGACTACGGCCTCAACCTGCCGCGCAGCCTGCAGGTCGAGTTCAGCCAGGACATCCAGGCAATCACCGACACCGAGGGCAAGGAAGTTTCGCCCAAGCGCATCCACGAGCGCTTTCTCGAGGTCTATGTCGACCAGCCGGGCGCACGCCTGAAGTTCGTCGACCACCAGACCTTCCCCGATGCGGTGATGAAGGGCCGCCGCGTCGTCGAGGCGACCATCGTCGACGCCGGCAGGGAAATGGCGATCACCGGCACCGGCAACGGTCCGATCGACGGGTTCGTCGATGCGCTTTCCCGTCACCTCGGCATCGACTTGTCGGTGCTCGACTATTCCGAGCACTCGATCCAGCGCGGCTCCAACGCCGCCGCCATCTGCTACATGGAGGTGGAGCATCCAGGCGGACGCCTATTCGGCGCCGGCATCAACACCAACATCGTGGCGGCCTCGCTCGAGGCGGTGGTTTCGGCCGCAAACCGGATTCTCGCCCGCCGATAGGGGCGACGAAGGCCGTCAGCCGCACATCGCGGCGGCCGGTTGCCGGTGCGCCACAATTGGCCCGCCACGTTAAGGTTAACAGAAGATTGATTGCATTTGCACGCGCCTCGCCCGTGGATAACGGGCGGGGCGCTCGTCCATCATGGCGCGGCAAGCTTGTGCGAGCCGGCCAGCCGACTATGATCGGGCCGTTAGTGCCGGTTCGAAAAGGGTCACTCCTTGGTTGCCTCCACGCCTGCCGCCCCCGCAGTGCGCGAAGCGCTGGAGCGGCTTATTGCCAGTGAGACCTTCGCCAGGTCGGAGCGAGCACGCAAGCTGCTGCGCTATTTGATCGAGCGCGAACTCGCCGGCGAGGCCGAGAGGCTGAAGGGTTTTGCCATCGCGGTCGACGTGTTCGGCAAGGACGCCGAATTCGATTCTGCGACCGACGCGGTGGTGCGCGTGCAGGCCGGCCGGCTGCGCGAACTGCTTGCCCAGTATTATGCCGTGGAGGGCGTGGCCGATCCGATCCGCGTGCTCATCCCGCGCGGCAGCTACGTTCCGAGCTACGAGGCAATGCCGAACGGCCCGCATGAGGCGTCCGCGCCGGAGCAGCCGCAGGCAGCCGCCGCTCGCCACGAGCCCGAGCCCCAGCAGGCCGACCCGCCGCCGCTCGATTCAGTGCCCGGCGTGAAGCGGCAGCTTCAGTTCTTCTGGGCCGCCATGGCGCTGGTCATAGTCATGCTCGGCATCCTGGTGTTCCGCAATTTCGGCCCTGCCGGCGACACCACGACCGTCTCCGATTTCCGCGGCTCGACCAGCAGCATCACCGGCTCGGTCGACCAACTGCCGGCCGTCCACATCCACCTGACCACGGACCAGGGCGACATTTCGAGAGTCGCGACGGTGCTGCGATCGGCACTGTCGGGTTTCGACACGATCGACCTGATCGCGCGCGACCGCTCGGACACGGCGCGCCGCGAGGATGCCACGGATTTCGACTTCACGGTAAACCCCGGCCCCGACGCCGGAACCGTGCTGATCGAACTCCAGCACATGGTGACCGGCAGGATCCTGATGTCGCGCGTGCTGACCAGCGAGGACATCCAGGCGGACACGCTGGACAGCCGCATCGCCGAGATCGTGACCGCAACCGTCCCCGTTTCCGGTATGATCTACGGCTATATCGAGCAGAACGGCCTGCAGAAAGGCCTGATGAACTGCCTGCTGCTCAGTGACGACTACTACCTGGAGCAGAGCGCCGCCAAGCAGAAGGCCGCCTACCAGTGCCTCGAGACACTGGCGGCGCGAGGCGCAATGTCGCCCGTCGTCTATTCGGAAATGGCGTCGCTGCAACTGGAGGCGGTGACCGACGGATACGGATATCCCGAGAACGCGACCGCCGACGGCGCGCTGGCACTTGCCCACACCGCCGTCCAGATGGGCGCGACCAGCCCCTATGCGCACCGCGCCTTCGGTTATCTCCAGTCGCGGATCGGCGACCGCGCCGAGTCCATCCGCTGGATGCAGAAGGCCTATGAACTCAACACTTACGACCTCACCATGGCCGCGGCCTACGGCTACGCCCTCATCCTGTCCGGCAGCTACAGCGACGGCGTGCCCATCATCAAGCGCGCCGTCGACAGCACGAGCGCGCATCCCGGCTGGTGGGACTATGGACTGTTCCTTGGTGAATTCATGCTCGGCAACCGCTACGCCGCGGCGCGCGCGGCCAACTCGCTGGCCTCCGCGAAACGATCGCACTATATGGCCGCGCGCCTGATCGCCGCGCAATTCGTCGGTGACGAGAAGCTGGCCTCGGAACTGGCCAAGGAACTCACGGCGGCCTATCCCGACTTCGCCGCCGATCCGGCCGCCTCCTTCGCCAAGCGCAAATATCCGCAGGAGTTGACCAGGTCGCTCACCAAGGCACTCCGCGCCGCAGGCCTCGGCCAGCAGAGCTGAACTATTTCCCCCGTCGCAAGATTGAACAGACGACTTTCGGTATAGTTTACTTTGGCAGCTGTCGTTACTACACTCTGCACGGGCAGGGCGTTGTTTAAAGGGAAAATGAACCATTCCATTCATGCGACCGTTCGGGGGGTCGGCACCAGGGTAGTGGTATTGCTTCACGGCTTCGGCGGTTGCGCCGACCTCTGGGACGATATTGCGGGGAGGCTCGAGGACTCGTTCACGACGATCGCCTATGACCTGCCGGGCCACGGCCGATCGATCGATTTTCCCAATGCCGGACCGGCGAAACTGGCTGCGCAGGCGGTGCTGGCGGACCTCGCCGCCCGCGGCATAGACCGCGCGCATTTCGTCGGCCATTCGATGGGCGGTGCGGTGGCGACGCTCGCCGCCCTTCTGCAACCCGACCGGGTGGCATCGCTGACCCTGCTGGCGCCCGGCGGATATGGCCCCGAGATCAATGCTCCGCTGCTCAAGCGCTACGCCGCGGCTGTTTCCGCCGACGAAATCCGCGCCTGCCTCGCCGAGATGTCGAGCCCCGACAGTAGGGTGCCGGAGGCTGCGGTGCGCCATCTCGCCGAAATGCGACGACGCTTCGGCCAGACCGAGAAACTTATCGCCCTTGCCGCAACGATGACGGCCAACGGCCGCCAGGGAACGATCCCGCGCGAGGTGATGGCCACGCTCGCCATGCCCGTGATGGTCGTCTGGGGCACGGACGATGCCGTGCTGCCCTACAGCCACGCGGACAACCTGCCGGCGGGCTTCCTCGTCCATCACGTGCTCGAGGTCGGGCACATGCTGCCCGAGGAGATGCCGGACCTGGTTGCCGACATCATCCGCCGGATGACGCGGCGTCGCCGGAGGCCGCAGCCGGCCTGCGACGAGCGCGAGGCGTTCGGGCGATAGCTCTGCGCCGGCAGGGATACAATTCCGCCGCGATCGCACCTATGTTAAGGCCTGCCGATGGCTATTCTGGACGCCAACCGATGCAGGACGACAAAGCGACCGAGATGAAGCCGGCAGGCGTGCTGTCGGACGCCATCCGTGACGTCAAGAACGCCGCCGCCGACCGCAGCGACGTCGTCGTCGACCTGCGCGACGCCCACCGCATGCGGCTCGAACTGCTGGCCGCGGAACTCGAGCCGGTTTTCGCCGACGTTCCAACCGCGATCGACTATTTCGACTTCACCATTTCGTCGGGCCTGCAGCCGCGCCTCTGGATCGACGCCGTCAGCCATGTCGCGCTCGGCCGCGACCGCCGCACCTATCGCTTTTTGCGCGATACCCGTACCGGCAGGATGGTGATGGCGGAATCTACCGATCCGAAGCGTGTCGCCGAGCAGGTGACGCGCTACATCGCCGAACGCATCGTGGAACGGCAGCAGATGATGGAAGGCGGCACAGAAGCCGCGTTGCCGGACTTCGCCCGCCTGCCGGCCGCCGAGGCGCATGCGCCGGTGCGCGCGCCCGAGCGGCAGCTGTGGCCGAACCTTTTGTCCGGCTTCGGGCTGATCGTCGCAGGCGCGGTGGCGGGCATCGCCCTCATGGCGGCGCTCTACTGGCTGAGCCTGGCCGCCGGCGTCAGGTTCTGACCAACGCGCCGACTGCGGGCGACAAGAGGTCGAGACTGGAGATTTCGGACGGCGGCAGCGAAGGCCCGGTGAGACCGCGCCGGGTGAGCCGTACCTGCCAGCCCCCCTCCTCCGCCGAGATGTCGATCAGGTTGAACTGCGCCGCCGGATTGTGGCCGCCGGGCGCCTGCCCCGCGGCGGCGACGCCAACCACCGGAACCGGTCCGCTGCGCCCTTCGATCCAGTGCAGGGTCGGAAGATGCGAGTGGCCGTGCAGGACCAGTTCGGCGCCATGCGTGCGGACGAGCTTCTGGAACTTGCCGATGCCGAACAGCCGCTTGTGCTGGCCGACGGCGCCGCGGACGGGCGGATGGTGGATCATCACCACGCGGAACAGGCCGCGCCTGCCCGTGTCCTGGAGGATCCGCGCCAGCCGCTCGGCCTGGCCCTCGCGAAAGAAGCCGCTGGCCATGAAAGGCGCCGTCGCCCGCGCCGTCGACACGCCGATGAGCGCAACGTTGTCGCGCACCTTGAGATAGGGGAAGCTGGTGCGGCTTAGCGTGCCGTCGACGCCGTCGGCGCGCATCCACGGCGCCCAGGCGTGGCATGCCTTGTCGAAGGCGCCGGGGACATAGGCGTCGTGATTGCCGGGCACCACCGAGACGTCCGCCGGCGCGCCGAGCGTTTCGAGCCACAGCCGCGCCAGTTCGATCTCGCCGTCGAGCGCCAGGTTGACGAGGTCGCCGGTGACCGCGAGGTGGTCCGGCGCCTGCGCCTTCATATCGGCGACGATCGCATCGACCACGCCGTCATGATGATGGCGGCGGCGGTTTCGCTGCCAGTTGACGTAGCCGACCATGCGCTTGGACGCGAGGTCGCGATAGGTTACATCCGGGAGCGGGCCAAGATGGACGTCGGAAATATGCGCAAGCCTGAACATCACTCCCTTTTAGGTTACGCGTTCATGGCTTTCCACCCATGGCGTCGCGCCTGATGGGCGCCGGCGTCACCAAGCCGCTCCCGTTGCGGCAGAGCCCCTGGTCGCGGCTGCGCGGCCGCCTGTTCCATGTCTATTTCCTGCTCAGGCGGCCGATGACGCTCGGCGTGCGCGGCCTCGTCCACGATGCCGCGACCAACTCCGTGTTCCTGATCCGCCACACCTACGTGCCCGGCTGGCAGCTGCCCGGCGGCGGCGTCGAGGTCGGCGAGACCTTCGTCGAGTCGCTCGCGCGCGAACTTGAGGAAGAAGGCAACATCACGCTCGCCGGTCCGCCCGTGCTCAGGTCGATGCATCTCAACAAGCAGGCGACCAGGCGCGACCATGTCGCGCTCTACCTGATCGAGGCGTACAGCCAGGACCGGCCGAAGCTGCCCGACCGCGAGATCGCCGAGGCGGGCTTCTTCCCGCTCGACGCTTTGCCCGAGGGCACGACTCCGGCGACGCGGCGCAGGATCTCGGAGGTTTTCGGGGGTGCGGAGGCGTCGCCCTATTGGTGACAGGCTCTCCCCAAAACCCTCATGGTGAGCCTGCCGAACCACGGGTTTTGGGGCAAGCAGAATAGTGCCAAGCGCCCTCGTGGTTCGACAGGCTCACCATGAAGGCTACTGGAGCGCGCCACGGTCCCTCATACTGAGGTGCGAGCCCGCAGGGTGAGCCTCGACGGACGCACCGATACGACCAATCAAGCCGCCTTCAGCAACGTCCCGCGGTTGTGCGGGGCGTCGAGGTCCAGTTCCGGCCCCACCGGCACGATGCCGGTCGGGTTGATGGTGGCGTGGCTGCCATAGTAGTGCGCCTTGATGTGCAGCATGTCGACCGTCTCGGCCACGCCAGGTACCTGGTAGAGCTCGCGCAGGTAGTTCGACAGGTTCGGGTAGTCGGCGATGCGGCGCAGATTGCACTTGAAATGCCCGACATAGACCGGGTCGAAGCGCACCAGCGTCGTGAACAGCCGCCAGTCGGCCTCGGTCAGCCGGTCGCCGACAAGGTAGCGCTGGCGCGACAGCCGATCTTCCAGCGCGTCGAGGGCGGCGAACAACTCGTTGAAAGCCTCCTCGTAGGCGGCCTGGGTGGTGGCGAAGCCGGCCCGGTAGACGCCGTTGTTGATCGAGGGGTAGACGAAGTCGTTGATCGCATCGATCTCGCCGCGCAGGGCTTCCGGATAGAAGTCCAGCGATGCGTCGCCCCACGCGTCGAAGGCCGAGTTCAGCATGCGGATGATCTCGGAGGATTCGTTGGAGACGATGGTCTTCTCCTTCTTGTCCCACAGCACCGGAACGGTGACGCGGCCCGAATAGGTCGGGTCGGCCATGGTGTAGATCTGGTGCAGGTAGTCGAGGCCGTACAGCGTGTCGCCGGTGGCGCCGTCCTCGGCCAGGAAGGTCCAGCCGTTCTCGCCCATGTAGTGGTGCACGACCGAGACCGAGATGATGTCCTCGAGCCCCTTGAGGGCGCGGAAGGTCAGCGTGCGGTGTGCCCAGGGACAGGCGAGCGACACATAGAGATGATAGCGCCCGGGCTCGGCCTTGAAGCCCCGGGTCCGGCGCGGGGCGGGCTTGCCGTCGACCGTGATCCAATCCCGCCACTGCGCATGCGAGCGCACGAATTTGCCGCCGGTCGACTTGGTGTCGTACCAGCGGTCCTGCCATTTGCCTTCGACCAGCAGTCCCATCGCAGCATCCTTTCGTTTGCCGCGATGTAGGGCGGTCGGCGCGCAAACCGAAGGGCGATACGCTGAACGGATCGTCAACACCGGGCGCACATCGGCCAAATGCACGATGGACGGACGCCGAAAATGATGGTAGCGGGCATGTCGATGTCACAGAGCTTTGCAAAGATCCGGTTCGACCGACGACGAATGAGCGCACGCGCTTGAAGCGCTGACTTGCGACTGCTGCGGCATGCCCCGCGGCACCTCATCCCACGATACCGGACTGCAAAGAACATGACCCTCGCCGACGTCACCTATATGCCGGAAGCCCCGGCGCACGACCTCGAAATCGAAGAGATCAACGCCGAGGCCTTCGGGCCGGGCCGCTTCGCGCGCGCGGCCTACAAGATCCGCGAGGGCGGGCCGCACGATCGTTCCCTGTCCTTCGTCGCCATGCATGGCGGCCAGGTGATCGCCTCGGTGAGGATGACGCCGATCGCCGCCGGCGCGGGCCGGGCGCAGATGCTGGGACCGCTCGCGGTCCGGCCCGATTTCAAGAACATGGGCATCGGTCGCAAACTGGTGGCCATGGCCCTTTCGGCGGCCACCCGGGCCGGCGAGCCGGCGGTCGTGCTCGTCGGCGACGAACCCTACTATGGCCCCCTCGGCTTCGCCCGCATTCCGCGCGGCCAGATCGAGATGCCGCGCCCGGTCGACCTCAACCGGCTGCTCGCCCACGAGATCGTGCCCGGTGCGGTGGCCGAGTTGACAGGCGAGGTCTGCCACTCGGACCATGCCAAGACGCCGCAACGGACGGCCGAGCCGGCCTAGCCTCGACAAGGCTGCCCGGGCGGCCCATCTTCCTTATTCATCCATAGCAGGAGAGGACAGGCTGACATGAATCCAAACGGGCAGATCGCAGTGGTGACCGGCGCGGGCTCCGGCCTTGGCGAGGCAACCGCGCGGGCACTTGCAGCCAAGGGCGCCAAGGTAGCCATCCTCGACCTCAGTCAGGAACGCGCCGAAAAGGTCGCAGCCGACATCGGCGGCATCGCCGTGCGCTGCGACGTCAGCAACGAGGAAAGTGCGGTCGCCGCCTTCGCCGAGGTCGCGGCCAAGCTCGGCACCGCTCGCATGCTGGTCAACTGCGCCGGCATCGCCGTCGGCGTGAAGACCGTCGGCAAGGACGGCCCGCATCCGCTCAGCGTGTTCCGGCAGGTGCTCGAGGTCAATCTGCTCGGATCGTTCAACAT
The DNA here is from genome assembly GCF_037625995.1 of Aminobacter sp. Piv2-1. Classification (NCBI taxonomy): domain Bacteria; kingdom Pseudomonadati; phylum Pseudomonadota; class Alphaproteobacteria; order Hyphomicrobiales; family Phyllobacteriaceae; genus Aminobacter; species Aminobacter sp. Piv2-1. The sequence continues at coordinate 394,747 of NZ_JARKMU010000003.1, read as the reverse complement.
GATCCGCCTGTTCGCCGACGCGGCCGCCAAGCTCGACCCGCTCGCGGGCGGGGAACGCGGCGTCATCGTCAACACCGCCTCCGTCGCCGCCTATGACGGCCAGATCGGCCAGGCCGCCTATTCCGCCTCCAAGGGCGGCGTCGTCGGCATGACGCTGCCGATCGCCCGCGACCTCGCCCGCTCGGGCATCCGCGTCTGCACCATCGCGCCCGGCATCTTCAAGACGCCGATGATGGCGGCCATGCCGCAGGAGGTACAGGACTCGCTCGGCGCCGCCGTGCCCTTCCCGCCGCGCTTGGGCGAGCCGTCCGAATATGGCGCGCTGGCGTTGCACATCATCGAAAACCAGATGCTCAACGGCGAGACCATCCGCCTCGACGGCGCCATCCGCATGGCGCCCAAATAGCCGCCGACACAGCACGGAAGCCTAGTAGAATGCAGCCCCGGTCGCGATGCGCCGGGGCTGTATTCATTTTACTAACAACAGCCTCTTGCCAAATCGACAGACCTCGACTTTAAGTAGATCGATACAGTCATATTTGATCGGTGCAGTCGTGGAAGAGCGCAAGAAGGATGTCATACGCGAGACGGATGCGGCGGCAGTCGGCCTGGCGCGCACGTTGATGCGCACGGCGCGCCATGGCGCGCTAGCCGTCACCGAGCCCGAAACCGCCTTTCCCCTTGCCAGCCGCGTGGGAACGGCAACCGACGTAGACGGCACGCCGCTGATCCTGATTTCCGGCCTGTCCGCCCACACCCGCGCAATCGTGGCAGACCCGCGCTGCTCGCTGCTGGTCGGCGAAATCGGCAAGGGCGACCCGCTCGCCTATGCGCGCATAACGCTGTTCTGCCGCGCCGTCCGGCTCGAAAGGGGCACGCCCGAGCAGGCGCGGGCCGAGCGGCGCTACCTCAATCGCAATCCTAAGGCGAAGCTCTATGCCGGGCTTGGCGACTTCGCGCTGTTCCGGCTCGAACTCGAGCGCGCCAATCTCAATGCAGGCTTCGGCAAGGCCTATCTGCTTGGCCGCGACGACCTGGTGCTGGGCGGCCCGGCGGTGGGCGAAATCGCCGCTGCGGAACAATCCGCCCTCGATCACATGAACGCCGACCATCGCGACGCGATCGACGTCTACGCCGGCAGTTTCGGCAAGCTTGCTGGCAAGGGCTGGACGCTCACCGGCTTCGACCCTGAAGGCATGGACCTTGCCATGGGCGACGAGACCGGGCGGGTGCTTTTCCCTGAGATGCTGGGCGCTGCGGCCGATCTGCGCAACGTGCTGGTTGCGATGGCAAAACAGGGACGCGCGGCAACCGCGCAACAGCAGGGGGCAAACCGCAGTATGGAACACCGTACAAAGTCTTGATTTTTTGGGGGAAAGCTGTTTTGTGCTGTGAACGCTTGATCGTTCAATGATTCCATTGTGCGTTCTGGCGCCACAATTCGGCGTTGTTGCCCCCATGACGCCGGAAAGCATTACCGTTACACGGGGAACCCATGAAACCCAAGAAACTGGCGGCCAACGCGGAAGCCGCCGCCTCTTTGCTGACGCTGATGGGCAATGAAAAGCGGTTGCTGATCATGAGCCACCTGCTCGACACCGAAATGTCGGTGGGCGCGATCGCGGAGAAGGTGTCTTTGAGCCAGTCGGCGCTGTCGCAGCATCTCGCGCGCCTGCGCAACGAAGACCTTGTCGAGACGCGCCGCGACCGGCAGATGATCTACTACACCTGCAAGTCCGAAGCCGTTCGCAAGCTTCTGGGCACGCTGGAAGGCATTTTCGAAGACGCCTGAAATCCATTTCAAGCGTTCCGGACTCCCATGGCGGCCTGCCCTCCGCTATGGACCGCTGATGAACATCATCCGCATAGACGACCCCGCCGACCCGCGCGTGGCAACCTACCTCGACATACGCGAGCGTGACCTTGTCGGGCGCGAGGGGCGCTTCGTCGCTGAGGGCAAGGTCGTGCTCAACGTGCTGTTTGCCGCGCGCCAATTCGAGGCCGAGTCCGTCCTGGTCCTGGAAAACCGTCTGGCGGGGATGGCCGAAACGCTGAGCCTGGCGCCGCCCGACCTGCCAGTCTACGTCGCCCCGGCGGCCGTCCTCGACGCGATCGCCGGCTTCCACATGCATCGCGGCATCCTGGCCATCGGCCGCAAGGGCAACCCGCCGGGCGCGGAAGCGCTGCTGGCGGGCCTGCCCGAACGCGCGCTGGTGGTGGTCACGGTCGGCATTTCCAACCACGACAACATCGGCTCCATATTCCGCAATGCCGCAGCCCTCGGCGCCGACGCCGTGCTGCTCGATCGCAGCTGCTGCGACCCGCTCTACCGCAAGGCGATCAGGGTGTCGGTGGGGGCCGCGCTCAAGGTGCCTTTTGCGATCGCCGGCGAAGCCCACGAGATCGCCGATGCGCTCGACCGCCATGGCTTCGCGCAACTGGCGCTGTCACCGGCAGGCAGGCAGGAGATCCGCGAATTGCCGCGACCGCAGCGGCTGGCGCTCTATCTCGGAACCGAAGGCGAAGGCCTTCCCCCTGCCCTGCTGGCGCGATTGACGACGGCGCGGATCCGGATGGCAAAGGGCTTCGACAGCCTCAACGTGGCAGCAGCCTCGGCGATCGCGCTGCACCACTTCTCGGACGCAAGTGACTGAGGCTGGAGCGTGGGCATTCTCACGAATGCAGTCCCGCCGCTTCAGCTGTATTTCTTGGCCGCATTTGTGCGACGCCAGACGATTCTGTCCGGCTGCAAGATGCTCTACTCCGCCGGCAGCGCCTTCTGCAGCGCCCTGACCCGGTCGGCGAGGCTGATTGCGGCGGGCCCGCCGGAGGTGGCGGCGGGACCTTCGGCCGACAGCGCCTTCTCGATCGGCGAATCCGGCCCCTCCAGCCTGGCGGTCAGCGCCACCACCTCGGCCGCGAGCTCATGCATCTGCTCGCGCAGCAGCGCATCCTGGTTCGGCGAGGGCGCTTCCTTGTTCGCGCCGGCGAGTTCACCCTTCAGCCGCTTGTTCTCCCGCGCCAGTGTCGTGAGCCGCGCCTCCAGCCGTTCCCGCTCGGCCGAGAGCCCGGTCTCGTAGGCCGCCCCGTTGGCCGGCGCCTCGGCCGTTCCCTTGACCCGTTCGCGCAGGCGGGCGAGTTCGTTCTCGCGCCGCTCGAGCTTGTCGTCGCGGTCGCTGAGCGAGGCGACCATCCGCTCGAGCTTCTTGTCGAGCTCGCCGGCGCGCCTGGTCTCGGCCTTGAGCGCGTCGCGCACGGCCTTGTTGTCGGCTTCGAGATCCTTCAGGCGATTGTCGACGTCCTTGCGCTGGCTGCGCAGCGCATACATGTCGTCCGACAGCTTGCCCATCTCGCTGTCGCGGCTCGCCAGCTCGATCTGCCGGTTGGAGGATGCCAGGCTCGCCTCTTCGTAGAGTTCCCCGAGGCTGTCGATCTCGCGGACCCGCTGTTCGAGCAGGTTTTCGGCCTCCGCCAGCTTGCCGGCCAGCTGCTTGATCTGATCGTCGCGCCTGCCGATCTCGCTGCGCAGGTCGCCGCCCGTCGTCTCGAGATCGGTGACGGCGCGGCCCTTCGCGGCATGGTCGTCCGTCAGGGCCTTCAGGGCCTCGCGATTGCGGCTGAGCTCGATCGACTGGGAGAGCACCTTTTCCTGGGAGGCCCTCAGCTGCACCTCGACCTTGCGCAGCTCCATCGCATGCGTGGCGCGCAGCGCATCCTTCTCGGCCCGGATCTCGTCGAGCGTCATGGGCAGCTTCGCCTCGACCCGGCGGCGCGTCATCGTGACCGCCCGCCGCCACACCGACGGGGCGATCAAAAGAACGAGGAACCCGGCGACCAGGAAACCAAGAACGAAGAACAGGATCGACTGGACCAAGGCACTTTACCCATTGCGGACAGGTGCGAGTTTGCCACGTCCCCATGGCAGGAATCCAGCGCCGCTGCAAATGCTGCGGCGCCGGGCGCCCGGTTCTTCACACAATCAGAACGGATTCCACGTCGGCTGCTGGGTCAACTTGAGGTAGCCGAGATTGACCCCCAGGCGCGCACCCACACCCGTGCGCACCGGCACCAGCAGGATATTGCCGCGCTTGAGCACGTTGAAGCCGACGCCAGCGACCACGTAGGCCGAACCGGAGACCCCGGCGAAGCGATCGTAGAGGTTGTTCACGTCGTCGAGATTGTAGACGAGCATCATCAGGCGCGAGCCCTGGCCGCCAAAGTCCCAGCCCAGCGACGGACCCTGCCAGAACACCTTATGGTCGCCGGCATTCTTGGTGTAGAGCGTGCCTTCGCCATAGGTGAGGCCGCCGATGAAGGCACCCGAGCCTTCCTCACCGAGCACGTAGCCGTTCGGCAGGCCGTAGGACGAGAATATCTTCTCGACGACGCTGGCCAGGCCGCCCGACGTCGAGCCAAAGAAGCGGTGACCGGAATCGAGGATCTCCTGCGCAGTATACTCCTGCGCGCGAGACGCGGATGTCGTGAACGCCAGCACGCCGGCAAGGACGAACATCGCGGCAAAGAGCCGGGCGAACGTCCGGCCATAGAAACGGGAAATCATACTTCCAAATCTCCGTCAGAGAGCGCACTTTCTCCGACGCCCCGAATACGCTGCCACTCTTTCCGGCGGCTGACGAATCCAACTTCGGCAAACTATGCCGCAATCCTTTTTCAACGATTAAGCTCGCCCAGGAAGATGGCGGTTCGAAGGCGGGAAGCGGGCCGAAATCCGCCCATGCCCAGCTATTTCTCCGCGGCGTTGCCCGCTGTTCCTTGCCCGGCGCGACGGCGCTGTGTAACCAAGAGTGCAGCAGGCCGGCCCTGATTCGCATTGCGGGCTATTCGGCCTCGTCATATCGCAATGCCGTTGCCGAGGGATGCCGTTTTATGGCCGAACTGATGATGCTTTCCGCCCCCGATCTCGCAGCCTTGCTGTGCAGCCGGGTCTGCCACGACATCATCTCCCCGGTCGGCGCCATCAACAACGGCCTCGAACTGCTTGACGAAGGCGGCGCCGACGAGGACGCCATGCGCCTCATCCGCGCCAGCGCCCGCAACGCCTCGGCGCGCCTGCAGTTCGCCCGCATCGCCTTCGGCGCGGCAGGCTCGGCCGGAATGCTCATCGACACCGGCGACGCCGAAGCGGTGGCAACCTCGTTCCTCAAGAACGAGAAGCCGGAACTGACCTGGACGGGCGGCCGCGCGCTGCTGCCCAAGAACAAGGTCAAGCTGCTGCTCAACCTGCTGCTCGTCGCCAATGCCGCGATCCCGCGCGGCGGCAAGCTCGGCGTGACGCTGGAAAACCTCGAAACCGCGCCGAAGTTCACGCTTTCGGCCTCGGGCCCGATGCTGCGCGTGCCGCCGAAGTTCCTCGAACTGCACTCCGGCCACAAGCCGGACGAGCCGATCGACGCGCATTCGGTGCAGCCCTACTACACGCTGCTGCTCGCCCGCGAGGCCGGCATGACGATTTCCATCCACGCCACTCCCGAAGAGATCATCCTCGCCGCCGAATAAGGCGCCTCAGGCAGATAGCCTGCGACGGCCGCCCCCCCCCCCGCTGGCCGGGGTTGCTGTTTGCGAGCCATCCGCGTTGCATCGCCCGGCAACCTTCGCAAGAATTTTACCATTCCGCTTTTCGGCTTCTTTACGGGCCCGCGCTAGGTTGCTCCGACAACCCGGGCGCGCCCCGCGCGTCCGGTCCCGCAAAGAGGAACGGGATATGAAACGCTGCCTTTTCGTCGATGATTCGAGCGTCATCCGCAAAGTCGCCAAGCGCATCCTGAGCAGCCCCGAAATTTCGGTGGTCGAGGCTGCGACCGGCGCCGAGGGCATCGACATGTGCGCCTACGACATGCCCGACATCATCGTCGTCGACAGTGCGCTCGAGGACATGAGTGCTGTGGACTTCATCCGCCGCGTCCGCGCCATGCACGGACGGGTCAAGCCGCAGATCGCGATCTGCCTGACCGAGGTCGACGTCGGCGCCATCATGCGCGCCAAGCGCGCAGGCGCCCAGGGCTACCTCCTGAAACCGTTCACCCGGCCGCAGCTGCTCGACCGCTTCAACGCCTTCGCCGTCGCCGCCTGAGCATCGCCTGCGCCGGAAAAAAGAAAGCCCGGCACGAAGGCCGGGCTTTGACCGAGGTAAAAGCGTGATCAGGCGATTTCGCGCAGGTCTTCCGGCTCGCGCAGCACGTAGCCGCGGCCCCAGACCGTCTCGATGAAGTTCTGGCCGCCGGAAGCAGCGTCGAGCTTCTTGCGCAGCTTGCAGATGAAGACGTCGATGATCTTCAGCTCCGGCTCGTCCATGCCGCCATAGAGGTGGTTGAGGAACATTTCCTTGGTGAGCGTGGTGCCCTTGCGCAGCGAGAGCAGCTCCAGCATCTGGTATTCCTTGCCCGTCAGATGCACGCGCTGGCCGCCGACCTCGACAGTCTTTGCGTCGAGATTGACGATCAGGTCGCCGGTCATGATGACCGACTGGGCGTGTCCCTTCGAACGGCGGACGATGGCGTGGATGCGCGCCACGAGCTCGTCCTTGTGGAAGGGCTTGGTCATGTAGTCGTCGGCGCCGAAGCCGAGGCCGCGCACCTTGTCCTCGATGCCGGCCATGCCGGACAGGATCAGGATCGGCGTCTTGACCTTGGACAGGCGCAGCGTGCGCAGGACCTCGTAGCCGGACATGTCCGGCAGGTTCAGGTCGAGGAGGATGATGTCGTAGTCGTAAAGCTTGCCGAGGTCGACGCCCTCTTCGCCGAGATCGGTCGTATAGACGTTGAAGCTTTCCGATTTGAGCATCAGTTCGATGCTCTGTGCGGTTGCACTGTCGTCTTCTATCAGCAGAACGCGCATTTAAATCCCCTTTTCTGCTGCCGGAATGTCTTCGCGGTCCAATTCACGCCGGCGCAGTGCGTGCTTGAATCGGAGGCTGCCATCGAATGGTTAACAAAACCTAATTTCGTATGGAAGACCATATCAGAAATTTTAACCGGCGGATACACCCTCTTGAATCCAAACATGAATCACACGGTCAACATCTTAACGCCATGCATTAACTAGGTTGCCTAAGCGACTCTGGAGACTGCCCTTGCCCGGTCACGCCAAAAACTGGAATCTTTACCGGGCCTTAAGTCTCGCGAGATATGATTAACGATGCCCGTAAACGAATGGTTACCGGTGGAGAAAAACTTTAAAAGTTTGTTTTCCATTGCCGGCCGTTCAGGGTCACATCGTCTGCAGCGCGGCTCCTTCGGGCCGATGCGGGCGGTCGGGAGTGCGTTTTTCGGTGTTCGGGAGTATCGCGTCATGAAGTCACGGGAGAACCTGGTCAGGCTCAAGCAGTTTCAGGTGAACGAAAAGCGCCGGCAACTGATGCAGCTTGATTCGATGATCGCCGAGTTCGATCGAATGGCAAACGAACTGGAATTGCAGATCGTCGCCGAGGAAAAGAAGGCTGGGATCACCGATCTCAATCATTTCGCCTATCCGACGTTCGCCAAGGCCGCGCGCCAGCGCCGCGACAATCTGAAAAACTCCCAACATGACCTGGCGCAACAGCGCGCCGCAGCAGAAGCCTTACTCGCCGAAGCTGAAGCGGAGCTGTCCAAGGCGGAAATGCTGGAAACGCGCGACCGCAACGCACGCGAGACCGACAATGGCGGCCGCAGCGCGATGATCGGCTAGGCAGGCCGACGAACATTCGGCAATTGCGTGGCCCTCCGCCGGCCACCTGGATCGTTTCCGCTCTTTTCTTCGTAGCGCGAAAACGCCCTATCTCTTTGTTTTGACGCAATTCCGGACGGAAACCGCTTCGCACTTTTCCGGGAGTTGCTCTAGGCATCCAGGTCCGCAAGCTCGCCCTCGCCGGCAAGCGACCGCGACCGCGCGTCGCGTATCTCCGGCGCATGCTGCTCCGCCCAAACCCTGATCTGATTGAGCAAGTCGGCAACGTTCAGGCCGAGCGGCGTCAGCTCATATTCGACCCGCGGCGGAATGACCGGAAATATCTCGCGCCGCACCAGGCCGTCGCGCTCCAGGACGCGAAGCGTCTGCGTCAGCATCTTGGGCGTGATGCCCTCGACCTTGCGCTGCAGCTCGCCATAGCGCCGCCTGCCCGGCTTCAAGGCTCCCACGACCAGGTAGACCCACTTGCTCGCCAGCATCTCGAGCACGGTGTGCGACATGCATTCGCGCCGGAAGGCGTCATAGCCGAAGGGGGTGTCGGGCGCGCAATCACTATCCATGGGGTACCTATATATCATTGAGGTACATACTGGACAAGATAATCATACTATCCAAATGATAGTGGCGCATTGCACCCCCAAGAGGAGACCAGATCCATGCGTGCCATTGTCCAGAACACCGTCGGCGGCCCCGAAGTGCTGGAGCTTGCCGACCGCCCCACGCCCCGGCCCAAGGCGGGCGAGGTGCTCATCCGCGTCCGCGCCGCCGGCGTGAACCCGGTCGATGCGGCCGTGCGCGGCGGTTATTATCCCTTGCTCGGCGAGCCGCCCTTCGTGCTCGGCTGGGACGTCTCGGGCATCGTCGAGGCCGTCGGCCCGGGCGCCGATGGCTTTGCGGTCGGCGACGAGGTGTTCGGCATGCCGCGCTTTCCGGCGGAGGCGGCGGCCTATGCCGAGCTGACGGCCGCGCCGGCGGCCGAGATCGCCCGCAAGCCGGCGGAACTGAACCACGAGGACGCGGCCGCCCTGCCCCTCGCCGGGCTGACCGCCTGGCAGGGGCTGGTCAGCGTCGGCGGCCTCGAGGCCGGCGACCGGGTGTTGATCCACGCCGCGGCGGGCGGGGTCGGGCATCTGGCGGTGCAGATCGCCAAGGCGCTGGGTGCCCATGTCATCGCCACGGCAAGCACCGGCAAGGTCGACTTCGTCCGCTCGCTCGGCGCCGACGAGGTGATCGACTACACGACGGACGACTTCGTCGAGAAGGCTGGCGCGGTCGACCTCGTGCTGGATCCGCTCGCCGGCGCCCATGCCGAACGGTCGCTGCGGGCGCTGAAGGCCGGCGGCACGCTGATCGCCCTGCTCGATCCCAGCAAGGAAGCCGTGGCAGAGGCCAGGGCACGCAACATCCGCCTCGAACGCATCTCGGTCCGGCCGGACCGCAAGGGCCTGGACGAACTCGCCCGCCTGGCCGGACAAGGCCGGCTCAAGGTGCATGTGGCGAAGAGCCTGCCCCTCGAGGAAGCCGCGGCCGCGCATGACTTCCTGACGACGAAGCCGAAGGGCAAGGTGGTGCTGACGCTCTGAGCTTCGCCTTGTCAGAAATGTCAGGGGGGCAGAAATGAAAAAGGGTGCGGCATGCCGCACCCTTTCCGTTGATTGGCCTCTGCGGCCGGTGTCAGTGACGGTATTGCTGGATGCGCGTGGTGCGCAGGCCGGCAAGGCCGTATTCGTCGATGGATGCCTGCCAGGAGAGGAACTCCTCGGTCGTCAGCTTGTAGCGCTGGCACGCCTCGTCGAGGCTGAGCAGCCCACCCCTGACGGCGGCAACCACTTCCGCCTTTCGGCGGATCACCCACCGGCGCGTGTTGCTCGGGGGCAGATCGGCAATCGTAAGCGGGCTGCCGTCAGGCCCGATAACATATTTGACACGCGGTCTAACCAGATCGGTCATCGTACTCTCTACTAAAAACTCAAAGACCCAATCACCCGCCACACTAACGCCACAGCTTTAAAAATTGCCTAAGCGTAGGCTAAGGGGTAAGTAACGAACCTGAACGGACCGTTAGTGCATCGGTCCGCATTTTAACCATCTGCCCGATTGCCTGGGTTTTCGCGCCGCGCGGCGCGCGCGCCCGGCGTGGGTGGCACCGCGGCAATGCTTGACCTATATTGCAGCCATTGGCAGTGAGCCGACCCTAGACAGCGGAACGCAATCCCGATGAACAGCCTGGACCTTCCCGGACGCCCCGAAGACACCCGCGTGGTCGTTGCCATGTCGGGCGGCGTGGATTCCTCCGTGGTCGCGGGCCTGTTGAAGCAGGAAGGCTACGACGTCGTCGGCGTCACGCTGCAGCTCTACGACCATGGTGCGGCCACCCATCGCGCCGGCTCGTGCTGCGCCGGCCAGGACATCGCCGACGCCCGCCGCGTCTCCGAGACGCTCGGCATCCCGCATTACGTGCTCGACTACGAGGAGCGCTTCCGCAAGGCGGTCATCGACCCGTTCGCCGAGAGCTATGTCGCCGGCGAGACGCCGATCCCGTGCGTGTCGTGCAACCAGACGGTCAAGTTCGCCGACCTTCTGGCCACCGCCCGCGAGCTCGGCGCCGACGCGCTCGCCACCGGCCACTACATCCGCTCGCGCCAGAACGGCGCCCACCGCGCGCTCTACCGCCCCGTCGACGCCGACCGCGACCAGAGCTACTTCCTCTTCGCCACCACGCAGGAGCAGATCGACTATCTGCGCTTTCCCCTCGGCGGCATGTCGAAGCCCGACGTCCGCGCCGCTGCCGAACGCATGGGCCTGACGGTCGCCGCCAAGCAGGACAGCCAGGACATCTGCTTCGTACCGCAGGGCAAATATTCCGACATCATCGCCAAGCTGCGCCCCACCGCCGCCAATCCGGGCGACATCGTCCATATCGACGGCCGCGTGCTCGGCCGCCACGAGGGCATCCTGCGCTACACCATCGGCCAGCGCCGCGGCATCGGCATCGCCTCGGGCGAGCCGCTCTACGTCGTGCACATCGACGCCGAGCGGGCCCGCGTCATCGTCGGCCCGCGCGAGGCGCTGGAAACGCACAAGATCTTCCTGCGCAACATGAACTGGCTGGGCGACGGGCAGCTTGCGGAGATGCCGGCAGGCGGCCTCGAGATGTTCGCCAAGGTGCGTTCGTCGCGCCCGCCGCGCCCGGCGGTGCTGCACCACGAGAACGGCGCCACCTGGGTCGAGCTGTCGGACGGCGAGTCGGGCATCGCTCCCGGCCAGGCCTGCGTGCTCTATTCCGACGACGGCAACGAGGCGCGCGTCTTCGGCGGCGGCTTCATCGAGCGTTCCGAGCGCCGCGCCGACGCCGAGGCCATGCTGACCAAACTGGCCGCCATGCCGGGCCCGATCGCGGCGGAGTAATTCGCAACACCATGCTGGAAGCGGCCAAGCGCTGGGCGGGCCTCCTCTAGCGCGACGTGGTCGCGCTCTATCTTGCCGCCCGCAGCCCGCAAACGCCCTGGCACGCTCGCCTCGCCGCCGCCTGCGTGGCGGCCTATGCGCTGAGCCCGGTCGACCTCATTCCCGATTTCGTGCCCGTGCTCGGCTATCTCGACGACCTTTTGATCGTGCCCCTCGGCATCTGGCTGGTGATCCGCATGATCCCGGCCGAGCTGATGGCCGGCTTCCGCGCCGAGGCAGCAGCGTTCAACGCCAGGCCGCGCAGCATGGCGGGCCTCGCCTTCATCGTGGCGCTGTGGCTGGCGGCTGTCGCCCTGATCGGCTGGTGGGTGGTTAGAGGAGTGGGGGGAGTAAGGCAGTAGGGCAATAGGAAGAGGCACCGGCAACACTGCCCTATTCCCTTATTCCCTTATTCCCTTATTCCCTTATTCCCTTATTCCCTTATTCCCCTATTCCCCTACTGCCTTACTCCCCTACCCGCTCAATCGTGCGTAACCGTGCCCGCCGTCAGGATCCTGAGCACGCCGATCGCCTCGTCGCCGCCGGTGCGCGGCTCCTCGCGCGTTTCGATGCAGTGGATGAAGTGCTCGAGTTCGCGCGTCAACGGCATGGCGTTCTCGATCTCGATGTAGGTCGGGTCCTTCATCGTCGACGTCCACTGCCCACCATCCTCCTGCCAGACGGCGTGGCGGTAGACGGCGAGCTTGCGCTCCTGCGGCTCGACGTCGTCGAACACCGCCATGCCCTTGGTGCCGACCACGGTCAGCCGGCGCTCGCGATAGGGGTTGAGGCGCGAGGCGAAGAGATGCCCGCGCAGACCATTGGGGAAGCGCATGTGCAGATGCGCGAAATCGCTGAGATGGTTGAGGACGGCCGCCCCCTCGCCACGGATCTCGACCGGATCGGTGCCGGTGATGGCGAGGATCATCGACAGGTCGTGCGGCGCGAGGTCCCACAGCGCGTCGTTCTCGGCGTGGAACTTGCCGAGGCCGAGGCGGTGGGAGTGGATGTAGCCGACCTCGCCGAGCTCGCCCTTGTCGACCAGCGCCTTGAGCCCCTCGAAGGCGGGATGGAAACGCAGCACGTGGCCGGTCATGAACACGCGGCCGTTGTCGCGCGCCGCCTGAACGGCACGTTCGGCGTCCGCCACCGTCAGTGCGATCGGCTTCTCGACCAGCACGTCCTTGCCGGCCTGAACCGCGCGCACGGCGAAATCGGCGTGGAACTGCGGCGGCAGCGCCATGACGATGGCATCGACGTCGTCGCGCGCCATCAGTTCGTCGGGCGTGACCGCGATGCAGCCGTGTTCGCCGGCAAAACGTGCGGCGCGGGCCGGATCGACGTCGGAGACGGCATGGAGGGCGCCGAGCGACTTCAGGGTGCGGATGTGGTTGCCGCCCCAGTAGCCGCATCCAAGGACTGCAATACGCGGTTTCATCAGGCTCTTTCCTGGGGGAAAATCTGCGGCAGACATAATCGCCGCGGGGAGTGAACTCAACCCCGCAACCTGTGCCATTTCGGCCCAAGACGTGCAGAAACAGCAACTTGCGAATTTCGCCAATGAAGCCGTCATCCGCGCTTGACAGGTTCGCCCTGCCAACCTTATATCCGCCCGACCTTGGCGAACGCTTCGACGCCTGCCCCATCCGAGGGCGGAAATCGGACCATCGCCGGCCCTGGCGGGGTAGCTCAGTTGGTTAGAGCACGGGAATCATAATCCTGGGGTCGGGGGTTCAAGTCCCTCTCCCGCTACCATCCCACCACAACAGTCTCGAACCGGTTCATGCGCCGCATACGGCGTCGCCTGGTGCCGCCGAGCGTCGACAATCGCAGGCGCCGGGACACCCCGAACATTGACGCCACCGGCATCTCGCGCAACGTAGCGTTGCGCGAACGGATCGCGATGTCCTGGCCCCACGCCACTACCACGACCTGCGCGGCTCGGTGAGGGGCGCGAGATTGTCCATGAGTGGAACCAATCCCGCAGTCACCGCTCAGCCGGGCAGCCCCAGTCTCTCGCCGACGAGTGCCGTCCAGTAGCGAACGCCGTGGACAATGGCGTCGTCGTTGAAATCGTAAGCTGGGTTGTGGAGCCCGGCCGAGTCGCCATTGCCCAGCCAGATGATAGCGCCAGGGCGCTTCTCGAGCATGTAGGAGAAGTCCTCCGCGCCCATCGTGCACTGGCAATTGCCGTTGACGCGGTCCGAGCCAGCGACTTGCGAGGCGGCCGTGATCGCGACCTTCGTCATCTCAGGATCGTTGACGGTGACCGGGTAGCCTGGACGCCAGTCGATCTCGGCCTGGGCTTCGAAGAGCCGGGCGGTGTTGGCCACGATGTCCCGGAAGCGCTGCTCGATGGCCTTGCGCGTGGCCGGATCGACCGTGCGGATCGTGCCGCCGACGACGACCTGCTCCGGAATGACGTTCAGCGCCAGGGCATTGCCGCCGGAGATGTAGGTGACCGACACGACGACCGGGTCGAAGGGGTCGACGTGGCGCGAGGCGATCGACTGGAGCGCCGTCACCAGATGGGCGCTGACCAGGACGGGGTCGCGCGATTCATGCGGCGAGGCCGCATGGGCACCCTTGCCGCGCAGGGTGACGACGAAGCGGTCGGCGGCGGCCAGCATAGCGCCGGGCCGGATCGCGAACGAGCCAACCGGCAGGCCCGGCTCGTTGTGCATGCCGAAGACCTCCTCGATGCCGAAGCGCTCCAGGAGCCCTTCCTCGATCATCACGCGCCCGCCAGCGCCACCCTCCTCGGCCGGCTGGAAGACGAGCACGACCGTTCCGGCAAAATCCCGCGTGGATGCAAGATGGCGGGCGGTGGCAAGCAGCATCGCGGTGTGACCGTCGTGGCCGCACGCGTGCATCCTGCCGTCGATCTTCGAGGCGTGCGGCAGGTTGGTCTGCTCGCTCATCGGCAACGCATCCATGTCGGCGCGCAGGCCGATGGTGCGTCCCGCGCCCACCTTGCCCTTCACCACGGCGACAACACCCGTCTTCGCGATACCGGTGACGACCTCGTCGCAGCCGAACGACCTGAGTTTCTCCGTGACGAAGGCCGACGTCTTGGGCAGGTCGAACAGAAGCTCGGGATTCTCGTGGAGGTGGCGGCGCCACAGGGCGGCTTCTTCGGCAATGGTTTCGATCGTGTCCGTGGTCGGCATCTCGTCCTCTTTCTGTCGGGCGGAAGGGCTGAACGCGCAGCAAACTGCAGGTTTTCCGCGCCGACGCTTGCGCGCACAACGTATTCCGACGCCCTAAAATGAAACGCTTGCCTTCACAAGGTGCAGGTGCAACAGACTGGCCAAACCAAGAATGACGGTACGCCATGCCTGTGATTGAACAGATCGCCCAGTTCGCCGACGATCTCACCGCGATACGCCGGGACTTCCACCAGCATCCCGAACTTGGCTTCGAAGAGCATCGCACCTCCCAGCGCGTGGCGGATCTGCTTGCCAGTTGGGGTGTCGCCGTCGAGCGCGGCATTGGCGGAACCGGCCTGGTCGGCGTCATCGAAGGGGCGAAGCCGGGGCGCAGCATCGGCTTGCGGGCCGACATGGATGCCCTGCCGATGGATGAGCTGACCAACTTGCCCTATGCATCGAAGAACCCCGGCGTCTTCCATGGCTGCGGCCATGACGGGCACACCACCATGCTGCTGGGTGCCGCGCGCTATCTCGCCGGCAATCGCGACTTCTCGGGTCGCGCCGTGCTGATCTTCCAGCCGGCCGAGGAAGGCCTCGGCGGCGCCAGGGCCATGCTGCGCGACGGGCTATTCCAACGCTTCCCCTGCGACGAGCTGTATGGAATGCACAATTCTCCCTACCAGGGGCATTCGCAACTGACGATCCGGCCGGGCAAGGCGCAGGCCGGCGCGAGCTTCTTCGACATCACGCTGCATGGCCGCGGCAGCCACGGGGCGATGCCGCAGGCCAGCCGCGATCCCATCACCATCGGCTCGGGCCTGGTGAAGGAGATGCAGGAAATCGTCTCGCGCAACACCGACCCGACGCATCCCGCCGTGGTTTCCGTCACGCAGTTCCATGCCGGTTCCGCCTACAACGTCATTCCGGAGACCGCGGTCCTGCGCGGCACCTTCCGCTACTTCGACGAAGCCGACGGCGTGATGATCGAAAACCGCATCCGCAAGCTCTGCGCCGGCTTTGCGCTTGCCCACGAGATCGAGATCGTTGCCGACATCCGCAACATCTTCGACGTCCTTTCGAACGATCCGGAGCGGGTGGGCAACCTCATCGAGGTCGCCCAGGAGATCGTCGGCGACAAGGCGCAGCCGAACGCCGAACTCACCATGGGATCGGAAGACATGGCCGATCTCTTGCGTGTCGTGCCCGGGGCTTTCTTCAATCTCGGCCACGGCGGAACCGTTCCGTTGCACAATTCCGGATTTATTTTCGACGACACGATCCTGCCCGTCGGTGCCAGCCTGCTGGCCCGCCTCGTCGAGGTGCGCGGCGCCGCCTGAGGGCAATTTCGCCGACAAATCAGTTTCTTGACCTGAGGATCTCGCTCGGCCCCGGCATCCCGCCGGGGACGGCGAAGCATTGCCTCTGATGCAACGATGGGTGCGCAGCTTCGCCCCGTCGAGCGGCCGTTCGTTTTTTTAGCTTGACCGAATGAACGGACGAGAGCATTAGTTGCAATATATGGAACCGCAGTTCCATTTTATGGAACGACTCGGAGGAGCAATGTCGGTCCTGCAGAATGCCGCAGACGTGCTGAGGTGCTTCGGCAACGACTGTCCCGACCTCACGGTCTCGGACGTCGTGAGGCTGCTCGGCATGCCGAAAGCCAACGCGTCGCGCCTCCTCAAGGCGATGCGCGAGGCGAACATGCTCGAGACGATCGGCGACAGCCACCGGCATCGCCCGGGCCGCCTGATGCTCGACCTCGCGGCCGCTTACCGGCGCTCTTCGATGCTCATCGGCCGCGCCAGCGAAGTGGTCGCCGAAGCGAGCAGCAGCTTCGGGCATACCGGCTACATCTCGGTGCGGGACGGCAAGGAAGTGACGGCCGTGGCCGACTTCCAGGGCACCAACGCGCTGCGCGTCGTCAGCAATATCGGCCGCCGGCTGCCCGCCCATCTCAGCGCGACCGGCCGGTCGCTTCTGGCCCGGCTCGGCGAAGATGAGGTGCACGCACTCTACGCCGGGCACGGCGCCCTGGCGGACCTGACCGACCAGCTGTCGAAAGTGCGGCATCAAGGTTTCGCATATTCGAGCCAGGAGGCGACGCCCGGCGTCGATGCCATCGCGATCGCCGTCGCCGACCCCCGCACCGACGAGGCAGTCAGCCTTTGCATCGTCTACCCCCATGCACTCGTGGACGACAAAGGTCGCGACGAGATGATCGCGGCCCTCGCACGAGGGGCTGCCCGCATTGCCGAAGACCTGGGCGACAGCGCCTTCGTCGCCCCCCGGATCTGAACAAAAGGACATCATGGAATGAGCGATCTCCCGAACCGCTGGCGCGTGGGGTTCGACATCGGTGGAACCTTCACCGACTTCGTGCTCTATGACCGCAAGAACCACTCCGTCACGCTTCACAAGCGGCTGACCACGCCGCACGACCCGTCCCAGGCCGCGCTCCTCGGCCTGCAGGAGCTGCTTGCGCTGCAGGACATCACGCATGGCGATGTCGGCGAGATCGTTCACGGCACGACGCTGGTCACCAATGCCGTCATCGAGCGCAAGGGCGCGCCGGTCGGCCTGATCACGACGCGCGGCTTCCGCGACCTGCTCGAGATGGGTACGGAACAGCGCTACGACATCTACGACCTCTTCGTCTCCTTCCCCGATCCGATGGTCAGCCGCGACCTGCGGCTGGAGGTCGACGAGCGCATGAATGCTTCGGGCGAGGTGGAAACGCCCCTCGACGAGGCTCAGGTCCTGCTGGCGGCGAAGTCGCTGGTCGCGCAGGGCTGCGAGGCCGTGGCGATCGCCTTCATCCATTCCTATGCCAATGCTTCGCACGAACGTCGCGCCGCCGAGATCATCCGGGCCGCCTTCCCCGAGCTGTCGATCTCGCCGTCGAGCGAGGTCGTGGCGGAGATGGGCGAATATCAGCGCACGGTCACGACCTGCGCCAACGCCTTCGTGCAGCCCCTGATGCACCGCTACCTGACCAAGCTGGAGAAGTCCCTGCGCAGCGCAGGCTTCGCCGGCGCGCTGCGGCTCATGCATTCCGCCGGCGGGTTGATGTCGCTCGAAACCGCGCGCGACTTCCCGATCCGGCTGCTGGAAAGCGGTCCGGCGGGCGGCGGGCTCGCCACCGCGCTGTTCGGTCACGGTGCAGGGCTTTCCGATGTCATTTCCTTCGACATGGGCGGCACCACCGCCAAGGCCTGCATGATCGAGAACGGCCGCGCCGAAATCTCGCCGATGATGGAGGCCGCGCGCGTCCATCGCTTCGTCAAGGGCTCGGGCCTGCCCATCAAGGCGCCGGTGATCGAGATGATCGAGATCGGTGCCGGCGGCGGCTCGATCGCGGCAATCGACGATGTCGGTCTTCTGAAGGTTGGCCCGCATTCGGCGAGCTCCGATCCGGGCCCGGCATGCTATGGCATGGGCGGCAAGCAGCCGACCGTCACCGACGCCAACCTCACGCTCGGCTACTACGATCCCAACTTCTTCCTCGGCGGTCGCATGAAGCTCGACCTCGAGGCCGCCCGCACGGCGATTTCGCGTGTGGCCAAGCCCCTGGGCCTGTCGATCGAAGAAGCCGCGCTCGGCATCCACAAAGTCGTCGTCGAAAGCATGGCCTCGGCTGCGCGCGTCCATCTTGTCGAACGCGGCAAGGACCCGCGCGAGTACTCCATGGTCGGCTTCGGCGGTGCCGGTCCCGCCCATGCGGTCGACGTGGCGCGTGCCATGGGCATCAGTTCAGTCCTGATCCCGCCTGCATCGGGTGCGGCATCCGCACTCGGTTTCCTCGCCGCCCCGCTTTCGTTCGAAGGCGTGCGATCGCTGCGCGTCGAGCTGAAGCCCGGCTTCGATGCGGAAGCCGTCAACAGGCTGCTGACGGACCTCGAAAACGAGGGACGCCACCAGCTAACCCGTTCGGGCATCGAGCCTGGGGATACGGTGGTCGAGCGCAGCGCCGACATGCGGCTCGTGGGGCAGATGCACGACATCAGCGTGCCGCTTCCCACTACCGCGCTCGGCGAAGCCGACCTGCCGGCGATCCGCGAGGCCTTCGTTCGCGCCTATGCGGCCCGCTATGCCGCGCCGTTCGAAGGCGCACGCTTCGAATCCGTCAACTTCCGCGTCCGCGTCGCGGGCCCCACGCCGCAGCTTTCGCTGACGGGAGCCACGGGCGGCGGCGATGCCGCGGCCCGGATCAAGGGGCACCGCACCTGTTGGTTCGACGAGGGCAAGTTCGAGACCGCCGTCTACGACCGCTATGCGCTGCGGACCGGCGACACCATTCCCGGGCCGGCGATCATCGAGGAGCGGGAATCCACCACTGTCATCGGCCCGTCGGACAGCGTGACGATCGACGCCGGCCAGAATCTTTGCGTAAAGGTCGGGGCTCTCAAGGCCGTCGAGACGTTTGTCTCCGCGGACATGTCGCGGGCTGAAGCCGTGGCGCGCATCAAGGGCGACCCGATCGGCCTCGAAATCATGTGGTCGCGCCTCGTCAACGTCGTCGAGGAAATGTGGCTTACCGTGTGCCGGACCGCGTTCTCGCTGGTCATCGCCGAGGCGCAGGACTTTGCCTGCGAACTCCTCGACAAGGATGGCGAAACGCTGGCCCACAGCCCGCGTGCGATGCCGGTCTTCAACCTGACGCTGCCGCGCGCGGTCAAGGCGCTGCTGGCGCGCTACCCGGCGGAGACGCTGAAGCCCGGCGACGTGCTGATCACCAACGATCCATGGCTCTGTGCCGGACATCTCTTCGACATCGCCATCGTGACGCCGGCATTCCGGAACGGTCGCCTCGTGGGCCTGATGGGCACGGTCGGCCATGTCTCGGATATCGGGGGCACCAAGGATTCGCTGCATGCCCGCGAGATCTACGAGGAAGGCCTGCAGATCCCGCCGATGAAGATCTTCGAGGCGGGCAAGCCGAACGAGACGCTGATCCAGCTCATCCGCCAGAACGTCCGCAACGGCGAGCAGGTGCTGGGCGACATCTTCTCGTTCGTCGCGGCCAACACGCTCGGGGCGGAACGGCTCGACGCCTTCATGCACGACTACGGCATGCATGACCTGGGCGCGCTCGCCGAGGTCGTCCAGGGCCTGTCCGAAAAGGCAATGCGCGACGCGATCCGGGCGCTGCCCGATGGCGAGTACCGCTCGGTCATCACCAACAACCCGCTGGGCGAGAAGATCAGCTACCCGGTCCTGGTGAAGGTCGAAGGCGACGCCATCACGGTGGATTTCGACGGCGCCCCGCCGCAGCTGCCGCAGGGCGGCCTGAACTCCACGCTGAACTACACGGCGGCGCATGCGACCTACCCGCTGAAGTGCATGCTGACGCCCACGGTACGCGGCAATGCCGGGTGCTATCGACCGTTCACCGTGACCGCGCCCGAGGGCTCGATCCTCAACCCGACCTATCCGGCGGCGGTGAACCTTCGTACCCGCACCGGCTGGTACCTCGCGCCGAACATCTTCGCCGCGCTCGCATCGGCCTCGCCGGACATGGTCCAGTCCTTTACCGGGCTTGCGGTCGCCGCGAATGTCTACGGCCAGACCACGGACGGGCAGTTCTACTCGGACATGCTCTTCTGCGGCGGCGGACAGGGTGGCTCCGAGCGCGGCGACGGTCATTCCTCGCTGCTCTGGCCGACGTCGGCTGCCAACACGTCCATCGAACTGATGGAAAGCCGCGTGCCGGTGCTGGTGCTGGAAAAGGCGTTCCTCGCCGACAGCGGCGGCGCGGGCAAGAAGCGCGGTGGCCTTGGCCAGGTCGTGCGCTTCCGCAAGCGTGACGAGGACGGGCTGGAGATGCTCGTTTCCGTCTACCCCGAGGGCGTCGACAATCCGATCGAGGGCCTGTTCGGCGGCAAGGCCGGCGGCGGGGCGCGCGGGCGCGTCCTCTCCACCGACGGCCATGTGCTGCGCGATTGCGGCACGGGCGAGCTGGTTTCGCTGCATCGGACCGACCAGGTGGTGGAACTCGTGCTCGCCGGCGGCTCCGGCTACGGCCACTCCGCCGAACGCGAGCCTGCGGCGATCGCCCGCGACCTCGCGCTCGGTTTCGTGACGCCGGACCACGTTGCGCTCAACTACCGGAAGGAACCCGGTACGCCCAACGCCACCACGCCGCAGGAGAACGTGGCCTGGGCCTAGTGCCCACCGAGATCCGGCGGCGCCCGGCCAATCAGGCGCCGCCCGTTTGCAATGACGACCAGACATCCGACATGGAGCAATGCAATGACAGCCTCTGACCAGTTCAATATCTCGCGGCGCAGCCTGCTGGCGCTCGCCGGCGTGGGCCTCGCCACCACCGTCTTCCCCCGCCGGCTGCTGGCGCAGTCGGGCGGCGTCCTGATCATCGCCGCGGGTCAGGACATCCCCAATTTCGATCCGCACACCGCTACGGGCTATTCCGCGTCCTTCTTCATGCGCAACGTCTACGACCCGCTGGTGCGCATCTCGGGCAATCCGCCCGTTCCCACTCCGGGCATTGCCGAAAGCTGGACCGTCAGCCCCGACGGAACGGAGTACACCTTTGTCCTGAACAAGGCCGCCAAGTTCCATTCCGGCAATGCCGTCACCGCCGACGACGTGGTCTATTCCTTCGGCCGCGCGCTGAAGCTGGCCAAGGGCAATTCGTGGATGATCCGCGACATCGTCACCGCCGAGGGCGTTACCGCCGTCGATGCCGGCACGGTGAAGTTCAAGCTTGCAGCGCCGTTTGCACCGTTCCTGCAGGTGCTGCCGTGGATCTTCGTCGTCGAGAAGGCAGTGGTCGAGGCCAATCTCGGCAGCGATGCCGGTGAAACCTACCTGATGACCAACACTGCAGGTTCCGGCCCGTTCGCCGTGGCCCGCTCGGAGGTCGGCACGCTCTACCAGCTGGCCCGCGCGCCCGAGGCATGGCAGGCCGGCGGCGGCAACCTCGAAGGCGTGATCTGGCAGATCGTGCGCGAGACCGCCACGCAGCGGCTGATGATCCAGCGCGGCGAGGCCCATATCGCCACCGATCTGACCAGCGAGGACATGGACGCGCTGAAGGATGCGCCCGGCGTCGTCAGCATCATCGAGCCGGAATATCGCACCTTCTCGATCAAGATGAACACGCAGAAGGGTCCTTGCGCCGACATCAACCTGCGCAAGGCGATCTCCTATGCCACGAACTACCAGGCGATCCTCGACGCGGCAGGCTATGCCGACCTGATGAACGGCCCGCTGCCGAAGGGCATCCTCGGCTTCGACGCCAATCTGGTCGCCTATGGCACAGACATGGCCAAGGCCAAGGAATTCATGGCCAAGTCGGAGAAGCCCGAAGGCGGCTTCAAGCTCAGGATGTTCCATGTCTCTGGTCTTGAGCAGCAGCGCCGCTGGGCACTCATCATGCTCGACAGCCTCAAGCAGCTCAACATCGAGCTCGAGATCGTGCCGATGAACTGGCCCGACATGGTGGCCGCCTGCAAGTCGCCCGAGACCTTCCCGGACCTGTTCCCCGTCTACCAGACGGCGAACTACGGCGATCCGGACAACATCGCCTATGCGGCCTACCACTCCTCGCGCAATGGCGCGTGGCAGAACGCCGTCTACAAGAACCCGGAAGTCGACGCTCTCATCGAGGCCGGACGCAAGGAGATCGACCAGGCCAAGCGCGTGGCGATCTACGGCGAATTCCAGAAAAAGGTCGTCGAGGATGCGCCCGATGTCTTCGGCGTGCTGGAGCGCCGCAAGCTCGCCATGCGCGACGCCGTGAAGGACTATCACTTCACGCCGGTCGCCTCCAACGCGATCGAGGCCTGGGGCCTGTCGCTCGGCTAAGTCGAATATTTGGCGGGCCTTCGGGCCCGCCAAAGCCCCCCAAAGAGGACATCGGCAATGCTGCGTTTCATCCTGCGGCGGCTCCTGCTGCTCATACCGGTCATCGTCGGCCTGACGATCATCATGTTCGGCATTGCCCGTCTTCTGCCGGGCGATCCGGTTGCGCTCGCCGCGGGTCCAAACGCCACTCAAGCCGAGATCGCGGCGCTGGCCGTGGAATACGGCCTCGATCAGCCGATCTGGGTGCAGTACGCCAACTATGTGTCCGGCCTCGCCCGCGGCGACCTCGGGACGTCGCTGCTCACGCGCCGGCCCGTCGCTGCCGATATCGCCGCCTATCTCCCCGCCACGCTCGAACTCGTGTTCGCTGCGATGTTCATTGCCGTTGCGGTCGGTATCCCGCTCGGCCTCGTCACCGCCGTATGGCGCAACCGCTGGCCGGACTATCTCGCCCAGGTGGGCGCCATCGGTGCGATCTCCATGCCGCGCTTCTTCCTGGGGCTGCTGCTGCAACTCTGCTTTGCCATGTGGCTGATGTGGCTGCCGCTCGGCGGTCGCCTGCCGATCGTGGTCATTCCTCCGCGCTTCGTCACGGGGTTCCTGACCATCGATTCACTGATCGCGGGCAACTGGAATGCCTTTTTCATGTCGCTTCGTCACCTCGCGCTGCCGGCCATCGCCATGTCGCTCTCGCCGCTGGCCACCATCATGCGCATGATGCGCTCCTCGACGATCGAGGTGATGCAGCAGGATTATGTGATGACGGCGCGTGCGCTCGGCCTGCCGTCGAGGAAGATCATCACCAAATATGTCGCCCGCAATGCGGTCTCCGCCACGCTGACCGTCATCGGCCTCTATTTTGGCTGGCTGCTCGGCGGCACGGTGCTGGTCGAAACCGTGTTCGACTGGCCGGGCCTCGGCCTCTACGCCACGAAGGCCATCGTGTCGCAGGACATGATGCCGGTGATCGGCGTCGCGCTGGTGATCGGCCTGCTCTTCGTCTTCGCCAACCTCGTCATCGACCTGCTCTACGGCGTCATCAACCCCAAGGTCCGCTACTCATGACCACCACCGAGCACAACATTGCGGACGATCCGGGCACGCCCCGCCGCGACAGGCTGCGCCGCGCCCTGTTCCGCTTCTCGCAGAGCAGGCTGTCCCTGCTTGGCGCAGCCATCGTCGCGGTGGTGATCTTCTTCACGGTGTTCGGCACCGTGCTCGCCCCCTACCCCGATCAGGTCGCGGGCAGCGTCGACACCGCCTCCCGTTTCCTGGCGCCGTCGGCGGCCCATCCCTTCGGCACCAACGAACTAGGCCAGGACGTGCTGTCGCTGGTGATGGCCGGCACGACCGTGTCGGTGCTCGCCGGCTTCGGCGTCGTGCTCATCGGCTCGGCCATCGGCACGCTCGTCGGCGCCGTTGCAGGCTTTTCCCGCGGCTGGGTCGACGAGGTGCTGATGCGGCTGACCGACCTCACGCTGACCATCCCCGGCCTGATCCTTGCCATGGCGATCGCCGCGGCTCTCGGCTCGGGCTTCGGCAACATGGTCATCGCAATCGCCCTGTCGTGGTGGCCGGGCTATGCGCGGCTGGTGCGCGGCGAAGTGCTGGCGGCCCGCGAGGAGGTCTATGTGACCGCAGCGCGGGCGCTCGGCGCCACGCCCAAGCGCATCCTCTTCCGCCACATCCTGCCCAACGTCGTGTCGCCGATCATCGTCAAGATGTCGCTCGACATGGGCTTCGCCATCCTGACCGTTGCCGGCCTCGGCTTCATCGGCATCGGCGTTCGTCCTCCGACGCCGGAATGGGGCACGCTGCTCTCGATCTCGCGCTCCTACATGCCCGATTACTGGTGGACGGCCATGGCGCCCGGCATGGCGATGTTCCTGGCGGTGTTCGGCTTCAACCTGCTCGGCGATGGCCTGCGCGACATTCTCGATCCGAAGGCGAGGCGCTGACATGACCGCACCTCTCCTTTCGATCCGCGACCTGCACTTGAGGATGTCCAGCTTCGACGGCCGCGCCCATGTGCTGAACGGCATCAATCTCACCGTGAACCGGCGCGAGATCTGGGGCCTCGTCGGCGAAAGCGGCTGCGGCAAGTCGCTGACCGGCCTGTCGGTCTCGCGCCTGCAGCCGACGCCGCCGGCGCACTATACGGCGGGCGAGATCCTGCTCGAAGGCCAGGACCTGCTCAAGCTCAGCCCGGCCCAGATGCAGCGCCTGCGCGGCAAGCGCATCGGCATGATCTTCCAGGACCCGACGACCAACCTCAATCCGGCCTTCCGCATCGGCGAGCAGCTGGTCGACGTAGCGCTGGCCGCGGCCGAGCACGATGCCAGCGTGATCGGCTGCCCGCCGAGTGCCGGCCGGCGAGAACGCCGCCGGGCCGCACGCAAGCTGGCCGGCGAGATGCTGGCACATGTGGGCATCCCCAACGCGCTGGCCAGGCTCGACGACTATCCGCATCAGTTCTCCGGCGGCATGCGCCAGCGCGTGCTGATCGCCATGGCCCTGATCGGCCGACCGGACCTTCTCATCGCCGACGAGCCGACGACGGCGCTCGACGTGTCGGTCCAGGCCCAGATCCTCAAGCTGATCAAAAGCAGCGTCGACGAATACGACATGGGCGTCGTGCTCATCACCCACAATCTCGGCGTCGTCGCCCAGACATGCAGCCACGTCGCGGTGATGTATGCCGGCAACATCGTCGAAAGCGGCCCGGTCGCGGCCGTGATCGGCAATCCCGTCCATCCCTATACGCGCGCGCTGATGTCGGCGATCCCGACCCGGGAAACCAAGCGCGGTGAGCTGCGCGGGCTGGCCGGTTCGGTGCCGAACCTGATCACCCCGCCGCCGGGCTGCCGCTTTGCGCCGCGCTGCCAGTTCGCCCTGCCCGCCTGCACCGCAGCCATGCCGGCATCGGTGCCCGTCGGCAACGATCATTCCGCAGCCTGCATCCGCGTGGCCGAGATGGAGGCGCTTGTCCATGAGTGACATCATGCTCGAAATCGACAACGTCTCGAAAATCTACCCCGGACGTCGCGGCATCTTCGGCAAGTCGGCCGAAGTCAATGCGCTGAAGAACGTGTCGCTGAAGGTGCGCAAGGGCGAGAGCTTCGGCCTGGTCGGCGAAAGCGGCTCGGGCAAGACGACGCTGACCCGGTCGATCCTGCATCTGGAAACGCCGACCTCGGGCAGCATCCGCGTGCAGGGCCAGGATTTGGGCAAGCTGTCGGACGCCGAACTGCGTCGCCTGCGCGCGCGCGTCCAGATCGTCTTCCAGGATCCTTACGCCTCGCTCAACCCGCGCATGTCCGTCTACGACATCATCACCGAGCCGCTGGTCATCCACCACGAAACCCTGGGCCTGACCGGCCAGCAGCGCAGCGACCGCGCCGCCGAGCTGCTTTCGCTGGTCGGCATGGGCCCGCAGCATCTCCACCGCTATCCGCATGAATTCTCCGGCGGCCAGCGCCAGCGCATCTGCATCGCGCGCGCCCTTGCCTCGGGACCGGAGCTGCTGCTGCTGGACGAGCCCACCTCGGCGCTCGACGTGTCGGTGCAGGCGCAGGTTCTCAACCTTTTGTGCGAGCTGCAGGATCGGCTCGGGCTGACCTACTTCTTCATCAGCCACGACCTGGCGGTCGTGCGCTATCTTTGCGACCGCGTGGCGCTGATCAACCGCGGTGAGATCGTCGAACAGGGCGACTGCGCCGACATATTCGACGCGCCGAAGAGCGAATATGCCCGCATGCTCATCGGCGCGATGCCCGAGGTGAAGGTGCCGGCCGGACCGGCGAACGGCGGCATCGGCGCGTAACCTCACCAAGCGCGCCAAACGCCGCGGCGCTCGCATTTGAGCCGAAAAGGCACCGATACCATCCGCGCTCGTCGGCGAACCGCTGGCATCGGTGAGCCTCACTCCGGCACCTGCCGTGCTAACCCCTCGCCCGGAACTTCTCCTCCGATCACGGGTTACCCCTCCATGTCCCAGCTATGGAGAGTTCCATGTTCTTGCGAATTTCGAGCCTGACCTTGCTGCTCCTGGCCACCACCTCGGGCCTCTCGGCCCAGACTCTGGTGCTGGAACCGGCCCAGCAGACCATCGTCCGCGAGTATGTCATCGCGCACCCCGTACAGCCGATAGCGCCTCCTGCCGGATTGCAGGTGGTCGTCGGAGAGGTCTTGCCTGACGTGGTCGAAATCACCCCGCTGGACGCGCCCGACCTCGGCGCCAGCTACAGCTATGTCGTGATCGGCCAGCAGACAGTGCTGGTCGAACCGGGCACCCGCAAGATCGTCCAGATCATCGAATAGCAGGCAGCCTGCCGACCTTGGCCGGCACGCGCAGGGACCTGTCCCGCCCATTCCGCGAGCCCAGAGGAGGCGCGGACTTCGCTTGCCGCGCGTGCGCCATGACCTGGGAGGACTGGCTTTACGTAGTCGTCATTCTGGCGGCGCTGGCCATGATATGGCTGGCGATTGCCCTTTGAGGCGCATTTCATCCGGGCTCTGCCTCCCACGACCCCGATAGGCTTCGCTTGGGGAACCAGAATTCCCTCGCGCCGTTGGTGAGTGTCGCCAGGCCCGACCGCACGAGACAACTCGGGAACGATCGCGATCGGCCCTGCCGCGGCGTCAGTGCGTCGCCACGGAAAAGAGGCAATGGCGTGACAACCGAGCCGGCCATCCCGAGATTGCAGACCGTCTCGAAGCGCCATGCCGAATTGGCGACCGTCCTCGCCATTCCGCTGCTGTTCCTGCTTGCCGGCATGGCACTCCGCTATGCGGCCTTCGTCTCGCTGACCGACGAGCCCAGCCCTTCCGCCTATATGCGAGCGCTCTGCAGATGGGACTGCTCCTGGTATCTCGGCATCGCCGAGAAGGGCTACGAAGGCTTTCCGATACCGAACCGCAGCAATGTCGGGCGCTGGGCGTTCTTCCCCTTGTATCCGCTGCTGGTCAGGGGCCTAGGTAACCTCTCGTCCCTGCCGCTGCTCTGGGCCGCCGTGCTTTCCTCGACGGCTGCCGCCTACGCCGCCTGTCTGGCCGCCTGGCCGCTGCTCGAAAGAAACCTCAGGGCCTACGCGCTCTATTCAGCCTTCCTGCTCAGCGGTCCGCTGTCGTTTCAATTCACCAGCGTATTGACGGAGCCGCTCTTCGTGCTGCTGACCTCGTGCGTCCTCCTGGCATTGAAGCGCTCGAACTACCTCGCCGCAGGCGCGTTTTCGGCGCTGCTGTCGTCCACGCGGCTGGTCGGGGTCTTCATCGTCGTCGCGACCGTCATCGGGATGTACCAGGACTATCGGTCGCGTCATCCGGCCGCCGCGCTCGCGTCATTTCCTGCCTGGGTGCTGGCGCGGCCGCGGCTGCTGGTCGCGATCCTCATCTCGCCCCTCGGCCTGTTCGCCTACATGCTGTTCCTGCACGTCAACGTCGGCGACGGATTTGCCTTCGTGCACGTGCAACGCGCTTTCGGCCGCGTTGCCGGCAATCCCGTCCTCTACCTATGGGAGGGGATCTCGGCCATGCCGACAAGCGGCTGGCTGCCGAGCGCGCCGCAATGGAGCGCGCTCGCCGTCATCGTCGGGCTTGCGCTGTGTGCCGTGCTGGCGTTGCGGCGGCAATATGGGGCAGCGCTGTTCTGCGCACTGTGCATCGTCCTGCCGCTGATCACCAATCTGGCGTCGATGGTCAGATATGTCGGCGCCCTCGCCCCGCTCATCCTGCTTTCGGCACAGTTGCTGTCGCGCCCGGGGCCGATCTGGCTGGCGGCATTGGCCCTTGCACTTGCCGGCTGCTATCTCGTGACGCAGGCCTGGATGGGAGGGCACCTTGCCCTGGTCTAGTGGGCCGCGCGCCTTCCGGCTCGCCCGGCTGGGCGGCTACACGCTCGCGGCATTACTGGCCTCCGCCGAAGCCACCATCCTGGCGGTCGCGCTCAACCCGCGCGTCGACGCCGACTATCGAGCCTTCTACATCGACCGGACCACGACCTGCCTCAATCGCGATTCCTCGGCACGCTATTTGTTCGGCGAGACGATTTCGTTTCGCCGCGACGGGCAGAAGCGCGCCGCCGGCTTCAAGGTCTGCGGCTGGTCGAGCCCTGCAGGCGACGGCACTCATTCACTGGGCGAAAGCTCGAGGCTTCGTCTGGAACTCCCTGGCGTGGGCTCGACCGTCGTCGCCACCCTCGAACTCACGCCGGTTCTCCGTCCGCCGCAGAACGAGCAGCGGGTACGGTTCCTCGTCAACGGCATTCCTGCCCATGAGGTCCGCCTCCGAGGGCCGGAAACGAGGACGGTCTCCCTTGCAGTCCCACCGGCCGCGCTCGCGCATGGCAGGATCCTTGACGTCACGCTGCAATATCCCGACGCCATACCGCCCAACCGTTCGGCCAGCGACATCTACAAGCGCGCGATCAAGCTGATATCGCTGCGGCTCGACGAGGCCGCGGTGCAGGGCCAGGCTACCGGCGCGCCCGATCGGCGAACACCCATCGGCTCAAAAGGACGAAGTTGACCACGGGGACGAGGAGCGACGTGACGACGATGGGCAATGCCGGAGGCAGCCCGAGCCATCCGACCAGCACCGCCGGCGCGAGATAGGCGACCGCGAAGCCGGCGGCGGTGGCCACCAGGAATCGGGGCGCCTCGGAACGGTGCTGCCCGGGCGACATGAACGTCACGATCTTGTGGGCGACGTAGGAATAGGCCGCCGCCGCCGCATAAGCCGTGAGCGACGCCCGGACGGGGGCGAAATGCGCACCTTGGCCCAGAATGAAGGCGAGGACCGCATAAAGGGCCGTCGCCGAGAGGCCGACCGCTCCGAAGCGCGCGAGCAGCTTCATGGTGTTCAGTGCCGCGACCCGGCTTTCAGACACGGGCGCTGCAGGCATACTGGGCGCCAAGGGGAAATGCCGCGAGCCCGCGTTCCACCGCTCTGGCGATGCGGCCGGGCGTGGGCAGCAGCAGGAAATGCTCGGAGCGGATCTGCCGGAAGCCGGCGCCGAGAAGCAGCGCCCTGGTCTTGCGGGCGCCCAGGAGCACGGCGTCCTCGTCGAACGGGCATCGCATCACCGCAAGGCGCGTCAGCGGATTGAAAGGGTTGTGCTCGATGATGCAGGCCACTCCGCCCGGCCGCACCACCCGCCGCATCTCCTCGACGAAGTCTGGCCAGGACGTCGGCGCAACATGGTGCAGGACACAGCTGGCGAAGGCGATGTCGAACGTAGCGCTCCGATAGGGAAGCAGGTTCGAGGTGCATAAGCCGTATTCGTTGTCCGGATTGTCGTGGCGGGCGCGCTCGATCGACTGTTCGGACACGTCGCAACCGTGGAGATGATCGAAGATGCCGCGAAGGTGCGGGTGCAGCGAACCGACGCCGCAGCCGATGTCCAGCGCGCTCACGCGCTCGCCGCCGAGCCGCAGTTGCCGCTCGTCGACCAGTCGCCTGAGCAGTTCGGCCTTGGCGCCGAGGAAGAAGTCGTGCCCGAGACCGGAGAAGCGGATGGAGCGCTCGACCGCCTCGCCATAGCTGGACCTGTAGCCGTCGAAGAGTTCTGACACTAGCCGGCTCTCCGATTGGCCAGACCCGCGAGTGCACGTTCCTCTCCCGCCGGCCGCTTGTCGTCGAACCCGCTCGCGCGGGAAACCACATAGAGGGGCCGCCGCTTCACCTCGGCATAGATGCCGCCGACATAGAGCCCGACCACCCCGGTCATGAACAGGTTGACGCCGCACAGGAAGGACACGATGACGACCGTGGACGTCCAGCCGGCAATGACCCCGGCTTCGAAGCCCCAGGCCAGGATGGCGTACACGCCATAGGCCATGGCGACCAGGGAGATGGTCAGCCCGCCCCACAGCGCCATCCGCAAAGGCGCGTCGGAAAAGCTGACGATGCCGTGGACGGCGAGGTGCAGCATCTTCCAGAACGGGTACTTGGTCTCGCCGCGTGCGCGAGCAGGCCGTTCGAAGAGCACCTCGGTCTGCTTGAAGCCCATCCAGGCGAACATGCCGCGCACGAAACGGTCGTGTTCGGGCATGCTCTGGAAGGTCTCGAGCGCCCTGCGGCCGACGAGCCGAAAATCCCCGACGTCGCGCGGGATGTCCACCGTGGTCATCCTCCCCATCAGCCGGTAGAAGAGGCTCGCGGTCGCCCGTTTGAACCAGGTTTCGCCCTCGCGCCTGATGCGCCGGGCATAGACGATCTCGTATCCTTCGTGCCATTTGGCGATGAGATCGAGCACCACTTCCGGAGGGTCCTGGAGATCGGCATCCATGACGATGACCGCGTCGCCGGTCGCGGCGTCCATCCCGGCGGTGATGGCGATCTGGTGGCCGAAATTGCGGGAGAGCTCGATCAGCCGAAACCGCGATTCATGCTCGAGCAAGCGCCTGAGATACGCCACGCTGCCGTCCCGGCTGCCGTCGTCGACGAAGATCGCCTCCGCCTCGCCGTCCAGCCGGCAAAACAGCTCGCCGATCCTTTCGACCAGCAGCGGCAGGACTTCCTCTTCGTTGTAGACCGGGATGACGAACGAGTATCGAGGCGGCTTCCGCCTCGACCGCACGATCTGGATCGCCTGGTTTCGCATCCGATTCAAATCGACAACGCCGCCGAAAAGTTCCACTCCATGTTCGATCACCGCAAATGGACCGAGAAGTTCGCCAGGGACCAGCGGATCAGGATTGCCGGCCGCAACGGTTGAGGCGAACGCCCGCCCGGTCAGTCCTGGATCGAAGCGACAGGCGCCGTCAGCGTCCAGCAGACACCGTCCGCGTCCAGGACCAGCGCGGCGGTTCCCCCACCGAGACGGGCGTCACGCGTTCGAGCACGGTGCGGCCGAAGCCCGAGCCGGCGCTGGCGGCGGCAATGCGGCGTGCTCCCCTCCGGACGATCGATGCCGACGGCCTCGGAATAGGCGGAGAACACCTGGTCCGCGTCCGGCCCGAGCCCCACGACCACATCCACGATCTTGGGCACGTCCTTGGACACGAGATCGGGATGGACGGTGATCAGGATGGTCGCCAGCAGTTCCTTGGGAAGCACAAAGCTGTCGCCGACCCCCGCGGCAGGCAGGAGATGATGCGCCTCGTCGATGACGAGCCAGTGCGGCCGGCCGGTCCTGGCCCGCAGCGACGCCAGCTCGGCGGCGCGCAGACCGCATGGCGCAATGCCTGCGAGAGGTGGCCGAAAAAGACGCCGTGGGTGAACCGGTTTTCATAGAAGGTCGCCGGCTCGTCGAGATCCACTCGCTTGCCTCGAAGCTCCATCTTCAACTCCATATGCAGTCGCCCCCGCCGCTCATTGGGGAGTTCGAAACCCGTAGGGCGATGAACGGTTCCGAGGAGAACGAAGAAGTGATTGTTCTGGCTGGCCCGGCGGCGATTTGAGCGAATGCCGGTCACCGGTGGTGGCGAGACCTTCGGCGTGGCCAGGTCGCCAAAATGACAAACCCGGCGTGTGACCGCCGGGTTTGCATCATTCATTGCATCGGCCGATCAGAACGAGGCGTCGAGCCGCAGGAAGCCGCTGAACGAGCCGTCGCGTTCCACACCGGTGACCGGATCGATACCCTCATAGCTGTCGCCGTCATTGTAGTTGAGGGCCAGCTTGGCGTTCAGGTTCTCGACGATCTTGTAGTCGACGACGGCGCCGACTGCCCAGTCGTCGTTGCCGAGTTCGACGGTCTCGTTGGTGGCGAAGTCGCCGGCGTGGCGGTCGCCGAAGTACTGGCCGCCGGCGCCGACCGACATCCGGTCGTTGACGGCGTACTTGACGTAGCCGCCGACCGACCACTCGTAGCCGGAATACGGGGCAAGCAGGCCGAACCAGGTCGCGCCCGTCTCGTAGGTGGCAATCGCCTGGAGCGTCACGGCCTCCGTCGCCTTGACGTTGACGATGCCCTTGAGCGCGACTTCGGAGAAGCGATCGTCATAGCCGGCGTAGAGGTTGACCGAGCCCCAGCCCTGGGCGATCGACACCTTGCCGGTGACCAGCGGCACGTAGTCGTAGTTGGTGCGCTCTTCTTCCAGGCCGACAGAAACCGCGATGCCGTTGCCGGCGTCGAATGTGTAGCGGATCTGGTTGATGAAGGTGCCGCCGCCCTTGTCGAACTCGCCGTCGACGCCGCCGTCGAACAGCGTGTCGTTGCGCCCGATCATCAGGCCACCGAGCTCGAAGTAGGCATAGCGGATCCACATGGCGGTGGTGTCGCTGTAGGTAGGCGTGAATTCGCCGCCGTCGTTCTGCCAGTGCAGCTCGATGTAGCGACGGAAGGTGCCGTATTCGGTCTCCGAACGCGCGTCGAGCTTCAGGCGCGCGGCCGAGTACTTACGCCAGCCGTCATCGTTGTCCGACCAGTCGATCTGATAGCGAACCAGGCCGCCGACCTTCAGGCAGGTCTCGGTACCGGGGATGTAGTAGAACCCCGCGCCATAGACGTCGCAGATGCGGACGTATTCCATCGGCTCCGGCTCGGCGACGACGACAGCGTCGGCTGCACGGGCGCCGGAAACGGCAAGCAGAGCCGCAGCGGAACTGAGAGCAAGTCTCTTGATGTCCATTATGTATCCTCAGGTGAAAGAAATAAACAACGGCACGAAACCTTTTCTCAATTCGAGAAATACCTCCCGCGCCCTCGGCGATTGGAAACGAGATCACATCGATCTCCATCTCCAGGGATGGCTTCATATACATCCGTTTCGATTCTTCAAAAACAAAACCGCATTCATTTCCAAATATTACATATCATTCTAATATAATAGTGATATTAAAATCACATTTATTGGACGAACAATACGTATTATACATTTGGCACAAATGGAACGTTCTTATTTTTTACTTTCGATTACGCCAAATACTCAATTCATTTTTACCTTTTCGGTATGCGGACAAAATTAGGATGCGGCGGAATGTTCCTTCGCCGCTGCTATGACGCCGGCCACGATGTCCTGCTTGAGCAGCTCAATCGGAATGCGGCCGCCGAGCCTGGGCGATGGCTGGATCAGCCAGAACCAGGCAAGCCGCGGATGCGGGATATGCGAAAGCACTTCGCGGATGCCCGACGCGGGTCTTCCGTCGACGAACTGGGCCAGCGGAAACACATGACGCTGGCGGCCCTTGCGCAAGGCAACGACCTCGTTGCCGCGATACCACCGGTGCAAGGTCGATCGCGGTATCCGAAGGTGCTCCTCCAGATAGGTCGATCCGGCCACGCGACCCGCCCAGTCTTCCATGACCATCGCTTCCAGGTCGCCGCTGCTCAGCTGATGTGGGGATGGAATGCCGGCCGTCGACGCGACCGGCTTGCTGGCGGCACCGCCCTCGTTCGCCATTCGCGCGGCCTCCGCGGCAAGCGCGCGAACGAACTGCGACGCCAGGGCTGCCAGGTCGGGCCGCATGCCCCCCAGGGATTGCAGGCTCACCTGCGAGGAACAATCCGCGCCCGCCCCGCCTTCGCCGGGGAACTTTCCGGCGGCGAGATGCCCATCAATATGAAATACATCATTATTGACAATCTTCTTTATTTCATTGAAGAATGACTCCGTCATGTTATCTATTATATTAGATATGTAAGATTGAGAATCTTCATTCATGCTGGTCTATTCCTCCACTTCTTTGGGTGGGTAGATCTCGAATGCCTGTCCCGGAGCTAAAATGATTGCTTGGAGCCCCGGATCCCCTCGGTCGGCGATCGGTAACGGCTGCTAGTTCAACGCCGCGGCGGCAATGGCGAATGGCGCGACGGCCGGCATTGCGGCAGCTGCTCGGAACCACTTCATCGATTTCCTCCCTTCGATGTCGCCTTCCATGATTCCCCAGGCGTCCCCGCCCGGGCGGTCGACCTGCGCAGCAGGTACACAAATTCATGCCTACAACGCCGTCCAGGCGGTCCACATGGTCGATCCGGACGATGTCGCGAGCATTGTTGAAGGACAGGGCCGCTCTCAACGAGCCGATGCGCCGCCGCGTCGCAGCACGACGGATTGAGAAGTCGTCTCCGGCGCTATAATATTCTGGGATGCTCGGTCTGAGGCGCGCATTGGCTTTCTGTCTGGCGGTCATCTTTGCCGCCGGGCTGAGTGTGTCTCCCATCCGGGCCAGCGACATGTCGGTCAAGATGACGACCATGTCGGACATGAGCATGCCGATGGACGGCGACTGCATCGGATGCCCGGACAAGGGGACGGACGACAGCAAGGCCATGCCCTGTCCGTATGCCTGTGCGGTTCCGCTTGCGGGCCTGTTGCCCACACCCGTTGCCTACGACATCGTGGCGCCGCAGTCCGAACCGGCTCCGAGCCTGTCGGCCGAGCCGGACGGACGAGCGGCGGTTCCCGACCCCCATCCTCCCAAACCTATCGCGCTGATCTGAACGGGGAAGCCGCAGGGCTTCCCGGCGTATCGTAAACATCTGCCCCTGCTGGGCCCGATGTGAATTGCCCATGGCCGGCCAGGCTTTTCGCCTGTGTGCCGCCCATGCGCGACCAATGCGGAAGGTTTGGAAGTGACTGATTTGTTGAATTTCGGCATGTCCCGAAGGGCGCTCCTTCGGGTAGGTGCATGCCTTGCCGTCGCGGCCGCTGGCCTGAAGACGATTGCGGGGAACGCCGCGCCGACGACGGAATATCGGATCGGGCCGGCCCCCGGCCGCGCTCGCCTCAAGGGAAGCGACGCTCCGGAGACCGCCGTCTGGTCCTACAACGGGCAAATCCCCGGCCCGGAGATCCGCTTGCGGCAGGGAGAGCCTGTCCGCATCCTGGTCGAGAACGGGCTCGGGGAAGACACGACCGTCCACTGGCACGGCATCAGGTTGCCGAACGCGATGGACGGCGTGCCCGGCCTGACCCAGCCGCCGATCCGACCGGGGGAGAGCTTCCTCTACGAATTCACGCCGCCCGACGCCGGCACCTTCTGGTATCATCCCCACGCCAACAGCCTGCAACAGCTTGGCCGGGGCCTGGCCGGGGCCCTGATCGTCGAGGAGGCGGAGCCGATCGAGGTCGACCGCGACCTTCTCTGGGTGCTCGGCGACTGGCGGCTGGACACGGAAGGCCAGATCGCCCCCGGCTTCGGCAGCCCGATGGAAGCAGCGATGTCGGGCCGCGTCGGCAACACCGTGACGCTGAACGGCGCAGCACCTGCCGACCTGGAGGTCCGGGCCGGCGAGCGCATCCGCTTGCGCCTCGTCAACACGTCGCTCGCCCGCATCATGGCCCTCAGGTTCGAGGGCCACAGGCCCGTCGTCGTCGCCGTCGACGGCCAGCCCTGCGATCCGTATGAGCCGGCGGACGGCCGCCTTTTGCTCGCCCCCGCCATGCGCCTCGACCTCGTCATCGACATGCAGGGCGAACCCGGCAAGCGCTATGCGATCCGCGACGACTTCTACGAGGGGCTTGGCTACGAGTTGACGAGCTTCGCCTACTCCAGCCAGCCGCCGCTCCGCGAAAACCCGCTCGATGCCTCGCTTCGCCTGCCGGGCAACCCGCTGCCGCGCCCGGACCTTCAGAGCGCGACAAGGCACGAACTGCTGCTCGAGGGCGGCATGCCGGGCATGAACAACATGCAGGGTGGCGCCGGCATGCAGGGCATGGCCAAGATGATGTCCGGCGGCATGGGCGGCATGAAGCACGGCCAGGCCGTCTGGTCGATCAACGGCACCGCCATGACCGGCGACGGTCACGCCGGAATGCAGCCGCTCGTAACCCTCGCAAGAGGGCAGAGCCACTTCGTCACCCTGCGCAACCGCACCGCCTGGTGGCATCCCATGCACCTCCATGGCTTCAGCTTCCGGGTGCTCAGCCGCAACGGTGCGGCCGTTCCCCACAACCAGTGGGCCGACACCGTCCTCATGGCTCCCGACGACAGCGTCGACATCGCCTTCGTCGCCGACAACCCGGGCGACTGGATGCTGCATTGCCACATCACCGATCACCAGACCGCCGGGCTGATGACGGTGCTGCGGGTGGAATGACCAGGCAAGACATGAACCACGCCAACTCAAGCTATCGCATCGAAAGGAAGACAAAAATGCTTAGAATTCTCGCCACCATGGCTCTTCTCGCAACCAGCCTCACCGCCGTCCATGCCGCCGAGGCGCGCAAGGCCGTGCTCTACAAGAACCCGCAGTGCGGCTGCTGCGAAGGCTACGCCGACTATCTGCGCCAAAATGGCTTCGAGGTGGAGGTCAAGCCGAGCAATGATCTCGCCGAGATCAGCCGCAAGGCCGGCGTGCCGGCCGACTTCCAGGGTTGCCACACGACCTTCATCGACGGCTATGTCGTCGACGGCCACGTGCCGGTGAAGATCGTCGAAAAGCTGCTCACCGAACGGCCTGACGTTGCCGGCATTGCGCTTCCGGGCATGCCGATGGGATCGCCGGGCATGGGCGGCGAGAAGACCGAGCCCTTCACCGTCTATGCTCTCCCCAAGACCGGCGGAGAGCCCGCGGTCTACGCGACGGAATGACAGGCGATGAACAGGATGAGTTTCGCTTTCTCAGGGCATCCGCCTCTCTTGCCACCCTTGGTCGGAAGGGTGCGCGAACTCCTGCTTGGCATCGTCGCGATGCTGCTCGTCACCGGGGCGCTCGTCGCCCCGGTTGCCGCTCACTCGCTCGATGAAGTCGACGCCATGCTGGGCGACAAGGAAAAGTACTTCCAGCCGGTCGACAAGCCTGGTCCCGACTTCGCCTTGCAGACGGCGGACGGCCGCGCCGTCGGCCGCGCCGATCTCAAGGGCAAGGTCGTGGTCCTGCATTTCATCTACACCTCGTGTCCGGACGTCTGCCCGCTTCATGCCGAGAAGCTTGCCGAAGTCCAGAAGCTGGTGAACGCCACGCCGATGAAGGACCGGGTGACCTTCGTGACGGTCACGACGGACCCGACCAACGACACGGCCGCGATCATGCGCGACTACGGTCCCACGCACGGTCTCGACCCCGCCAACTGGCTGTTCCTCACCGCGAAGGCCGGCGACCCCGAGGATACCACCCGCAAGCTGGCCGAGCAGTTCGGGCACAAGTTCCAGAAGACCGCGGACGGCTACCAGATGCACGGCATCGTCACGCATGTCATCGACCAGGAGGGGAACTGGAAAGCCAATTTCCACGGCCTCAACTTCGACAACGTCAACTTCGTGACCTTCGTCAACGCGCTCACCAACGGCACCTCGCGTCCGCACGGGCACGCCGAAAAGAAGTGGTGGGATTTCTTCTGACCCACGGAGGCGGCCGGTGCTGGCAACCTGACTTCGAGGAGGCCCACGGGCCTCCTCGCACGTAGGCCCACATATGAATGCGACGAAGCAATGGGAAATGCCATTGACCTTCCGGCAACCGAAAGGCGCACCTTTGAACTATGGAAGCCGGAGCCATGGCACATCAAGAACCAGCGCTTGACGAGGCGATCGTCGCGGCATTCAGGGTGGCCATCAGCATCGGACAGGATGACGTCGCCGAACTGCTGCTGCGCGCGCTGGAGTGTCTCTGCGGCGGTCCGGAGACCGGAGGCGCCGACGCCGCCTACAGGATCATCCTGCGCGCCGAACCGGGCGAGCCCAGCCGCGGAATTACAGCTCCCGGCGTCGCCCGCGGCAAGCGGCCAACTCACTGAGGGATCGCCTCGATTGGAGTGGCCGGCATGCCGAAGCGATCCCGGCGCAACTCCATCGACAGCCCCCAAATACGACACGTTCCGAGCCTATCGTGCATCGACGCCGGCGGGGTTTCGCTGTAGCCTGCGAGGCACACAGTTTTCCGCTGATCCGCTGATGGGAGGTGCTCGGCCGACCCCATTTTTCCTGCATCCGACGCACGTTCCGTCGCGGCGACTGCCGGCGCGGTCTCTCGTTCCCAAGCGGACGCGGGTCCCGCACCGGATACAGCATCAGTTCCGGCTTAACGCAGCACAAGGAGACTGATCATGGCCTCGGTAAACAACATCGTGCTTGTCCACGGCGCATGGGGCGATGCCTCCCACTGGCGTCACGTCATCCCGCCGCTGGTGGCAAAGGGCTACAACGTCACCGCAGTGCAGAACCCGCTGACGTCTCTGGCTGACGACGTCGAGCGTACTTCGAAGCTCGCCGCCGCACAGGGCGGCCCGACGCTGCTCGTCGGCCATTCCTATGGCGGTGCGGTCATCAGCGGCGCCGGCCGCGAGCCGAACGTGGTCGGCCTGGTCTATATCGCGGCATTCGCGCCGGATGAAGGCGACAGCCTGGGCAGCATCTTTGCGCGCCGCGAGCCGCCGTCGGGCGCAGCCGGCATCCGCCCCGACAAGGACGGGTTCCTGTGGCTCGCCAGGGATACGTTTCGGGCCGGTTTCGGCCAGGACCTCGACGAGACCGAAGCGCTGGTCATGGCGGTGACCCAGAAGCCGATCGCCGCCCGCTGCTTCGAGGACAAGGCCGGTCCTGCCGCCTGGCGCTCGAAGCCGAGCTGGTACCAGGTGTCGACCGGCGACAACATGATCCCGCCCGAGACCGAGCAGTGGATGGCCGATCGCATGAACACGCGCAAGACCATCAGGCTCGACGCCAGCCATGCCTCGCTGGCGTCGCGTCCGGCCGAGGTCGTCGCCCTCATCGACGAGGCGGCAAAGGCTCTCTGATCACGAAGGTCCGCACGGCTCCGGGCGGGGCCGTGCGGATTGCCCGTCGAAACGACCTCTCTCAGCCTTGAAGCGGGCCGCGATCAGGGTGCAGTGACGGCCGGCAGGTTCGCCAGTCCGCCTTCGAAGACATCCCGCACCAGTGCCGCGGTGGCACGGTCGGCCTCGGCAGGTTCCGTGCTGCCGGCGGGCCGCTGGAACTCGCCCGACCACAGCACCACGCTTCCTCCCGCCTCGCCCGGCTCCACCCACATCTCGGCGACATAGTTGCTGAGCGGCAGGCTGGTCTTGACGATGCGGTAGCGGTACCACTTGCGCGCCTCGTCATAGGCGAGAAGCTCGCTGATGACGAAGCCGCCGCCCTTCACCTGGAATTCCCTGACGGCCAGCGGCTTGCCGTTCTCCCCGACCAGCAGCGCGGTCCCCTCTGTTGCCGGGTGCCAGAGATGGATGCCGTCGAAATCCTTGATCGCATCCCAGGCCCGCTGCGGCGCTGCATCGAGGGCGATCCGGGATGCATAGCGCAGAATTGCACGATCCGGCGTCACGGTGTTCGTGGGCATGGTTCCTCCTCCATGTATTTGACTTCGATGTCCGGGCGCCCGAGGCGGCATCGCCGCCCCGGTCATCGCTCAGAACGGATAGGCCGGCGGGGCGTTGCGGATCGTCAGCCACTGCCACTGGGTGAACTCGTCTATGTTGCTCGGGCCGCCGATGCTGGTGCCGTTGCCGGAGGCGCCCACCCCGCCGAACGGGTTGATGACCTCGTCGTTGACGGTCTGGTCGTTGATGTGCAGCAGCCCCGCGCGCAGCCGGTCGCCGATCGCCATGGCGCGGCCGATGTCGGGCGAGATCACTGCCGCCGACAGCCCGTATTCGGTGCGATTGGCGAGTTCCACGGCCTCGTCGTCGCCACTGAAGGGCGTGAGGCAGGCGACGGGCCCGAACACCTCTTCCTCGAAGGCAGCCATGCCCGGCTGGACGCCGGCAAGCACGCTCGGCGCATAGAACAGCTTGTCGTAAGTGCCGCCCGCCAGCAGTTGCGCGCCCTGCTCGACCGAGGTCTTCACCACCCGGTCGATATGGTCGAGCTGGGCCTTGTTGATGATCGGGCCGAGGGCGACGTTGTCCGTCGCCGGATTGCCGACCGGCAGGGTCTTCGCCTTCTCGGCAAGTGCGGCGGTGAACGCCTCGAAGATCGGCGCCTCGACCAGGATGCGGCCGGACGACATGCAGATCTGGCCCTGGTGCAGCCAGGCGCCCCAGGCCGCGTTCTTCACCGCCAGCTTGAGGTCGGCGTCCTTGAGGATGACCAGCGTGTTCTTGCCGCCGAGCTCGAGCGACACCTTCTTGAGGTGGCGGCTGGCGTTCTCGCCGACGATCCGGCCGGCCTTGGTCGAGCCGGTGAACTGGATCATGGCGATGTTCGGATCGGCGACCAGTGCAGCACCCGCGTCGCCGGCGCCCGGCAGCACATGCAGAAGCCCTTCGGGCAACCCGGCCTTTTCGAACAGGGCGGCAAAGACCAGTCCGCCGCAGACCGCCGTGCGCGGATCGGGCTTCAGCACCACACCATTGCCGACCGCGAGCGCCGGCGCCACCGCGCGCATGGCGAGGTAGAGCGGGAAGTTGAACGGCGAGATGATGCCGACGACGCCGAGCGGGCGGCGGCGGGCGAGGTTCATCCGGCCGGTCTCCGAGGGCAGCACCAGGCCCTGCGGCTGCGAGGCGAGCGCTGCCGCCTCGTTCAGCGCCTTGATGCTGAGCTGCGTCTCGAACTCGGCCTTGCCGCGCGCCGAGCCGCTCTCGCGGATCAGCCAGTCGACCACGTCGGCGAAATGCAACTCGAGCTGGCCCGCCGCCTTGCGGATGACCGCTGCCCGCGCATCGTAGCTGGTGGCAGCCCAGTCGCGCTGCGCCCTGGCCGCCATGGCCGACGCCTTGGCGACATCGGCGGCGGATGCCATGCCGATGCGGCCGAGCACCGCGCCGGTCGCCGGCTCGACGATGTCGGCCGCCTGATTGGTCCGCTGCCATCCGTCAGAGTAGACGGTCCCGTCGATATGTCCGCCCTCGATCAGCCGGTGGGATGAGACTGCCTTGTCCATCTTTTCACTCCTTGTTTTGTCGTTGCGGCCCCTGGCCGCCCTGCTCGGCGGCATGGAGCCGCCCGTCCCTGGAAAGAAACCCGCGCAGCAGGCTGGCCACTTCGCCCGGACGCTCAATGCACGGCAGATGGCCGGCGCCGGCAATCGTGCGGAAGGCCGCAGCGGGGATTCGCCGCGCCGTGTCGGCGACGAGTTCCGGCGGTGTCGAGAGGTCCTCCTCGCCGGCGATCACC
This sequence comes from Aminobacter sp. Piv2-1, assembly GCF_037625995.1. Taxonomy (NCBI): domain Bacteria; kingdom Pseudomonadati; phylum Pseudomonadota; class Alphaproteobacteria; order Hyphomicrobiales; family Phyllobacteriaceae; genus Aminobacter; species Aminobacter sp. Piv2-1. The sequence continues at coordinate 353,672 of NZ_JARKMU010000003.1, read as the reverse complement.
AGCGTGGGGGCGGAAATGCCGGCAATCGCGCCGGTCAGGTCGGCGTCGCGCAGCGCCCGGCAGGTGTCGGCATAGCCGGCAGCCGGCGTGCGCTCCAGCATCCGCTGCCAGCCGGCAAAGGCATCCGCCTCGCCCTTGCGGAAGCCGGCCGAGAACCAGCGCTCCATGATCTGGCCGCCGATCGCAGCGACGCCCCGTTGCAGCACGGCCTCGATGCGGGTGTTCCATGCCTCCTGGGTGCCGATCTTGGCCGCCGTGTCCATCAGCACCAGCCTTTCCACCCGCTCCGGCGCCCGCACCGCAAACTCCATCGCGATCAGCCCGCCGACCGATAGGCCGCACAGGGCGGCACCCTGCCAGCCGACATGGTCGAGCAGGCCGATGAGGTCGTTTGCATGGTCGGCAAGGCCGTTGGGTGACTGTGCGACCTCGCTCAGCCCATGGCCGCGCTTGTCGTAGAACAGGAGGTCGAACTCGGCGGCGAGCGCGTCGGCGACCTCGTTCCAGATCGCCAGGTCCGAGCCGAGCGAATTGGCGAAGACGATCCGGGGGCCGCCCCGGCGGCCGGCGCGGCGAAAATGGAGGACGATGCCGTTGCTTCTGGCGAAGGACATGATGCGCGCCCTAGTGCAGGCCGAGATGGCGTTCGAGCAGCTCGGGCTGGGCCAGCAGCTCGACCGGCGTGCCGTCGAACTCGACGCCTCCCTTCGACATCACCACCATGCGGTCGGCGACCTTGGCGAGGTTCTTGATGTCCTTGTCGACGACGATGGTGGCGATGCCCTCGCCGCGGATGACGGCGAGCGTCTTCCAGATCTCCTCCGCCACAAGCGGCGCCAGACCCTCGGTCGCCTCGTCGATGAGGATGATGTCGGGATTGGTCATCAGCGCCCGGCCGATGGTCAGCATCTGCTGCTCGCCGCCGGAAAGCTGGTGGCCGCCATTACCGCGGCGCTGGGCGAGGCGCGGAAACACCTGAAGCACGCGCTCCAGCGTCCAGCCGCGCTTGCCGTCGCGGCCGGCGCGCGACGCCATGACCAGGTTCTCGATCACCGAAAGCGAGCCGAAGACGCCGCGCCCCTCGGGCACGAAGGCGACCCCGGCCTGCGAGATCGTCTCCGGCTTCTTGCCGCGGATCGAGCTGCCGTTCAGCTCGATGATGCCCTGGACACGCGGCACCAGCCCCATCAGCGAGCGCAGCAAGGTGGTCTTGCCCATGCCGTTGCGGCCGATGAGCGCCACCTGCTCGCCGGGCCGCACCGCAAGGCTTACGCCGTGAAGGATCTGGCTCGGCCCGTAGAAGCTCTCGAGCCGGTCGACTGTCAGGAGCATGCTCATGCCACTTCCTCCGCTTCTCCGAGATAGGCGGCCCGCACCACCGGGTCGCGCCTGACGGCGTCGACAGTGCCCGAGGCGATGACCTTGCCGTCGGCCATGACGGTGAGCCGGTCGGCGATGGCGAAGACCGCGTCCATGTCGTGCTCGACCAGGAGAACGCTCCTGCCCGCCTTCAGCGACGCGATCAGCCCGGTCATGCGGCGCGCCTCGGCGTGCCCCATGCCGGCGAGCGGCTCGTCGAGCAGCACCAGCCGGGGCGCGGTGGCCAGCACCATGGCGACCTCGAGCTGGCGCTGCTCGCCATGGCTCATCGACCGGGCCGGGGTGTCGGCGCGGCCTTCGAGGCCGACCTCGGCAAGCGCGGCGAGTGCCGCGTCGCGCACGTCGGCGCGGCGCTTGCCGTCGCAGCGCATGGCGAGCGCACCCGGCCGCGTCGCCTGCGCGGCCAGCCGGGCGTTGTCGAACACCGTGCGTTCGGGAAAGATCGTCGTCTTCTGGTAGGAGCGGCCGATGCCGCCCTGGCAGCGCTGGTGCGGCCCGCTGGCGGTGACGTCACGGCCGTCGAGCAGGATCTTGCCGTCTGTCGGCCTGAGATCTCCCGACAACAGGTTGATGAGCGTCGACTTGCCCGCCCCGTTGGGGCCGATGACGGCATGGACCTCGCCTTCGCGGACGCTGAGCGAGACGTCCGAGCAGGCGGCAAGCCCGCCGAAGCGCTTGCCGAGGCCGCGGGCTTCGAGAACGTCAGCCGACATTGTTCGCCTCCTTCAGGTTGAGCGCGGGCGTGCCTGCGCGCCTGCCGAGGCCGGCAAGCCGTGCCAGGTCCTGCAGGCCACCGGGCGCGACCAGCACCAGCGCGATGATGATCAGGCCGTAGACGAGCTTCCAATCGTCGATGAAATACTTCAGCCCCTCCTCGAGCCCGGTCACGACCAGGGCGCCGGCGAGCGGTCCGGCGACGCGGCGGGTGCCGCCGAGCACGACCATCACCAGCGCGGTGGCCGAGAGATGCCAGCCGAGCATCTGCGGCGCGACGAAGCCGAACTGGGCCGCCGAGAGATAGCCGGCAAGGCCGGCCAGCGCAGCCGACAGCACGAAGGCGATGAGCCGGACGCGGATCACCGGGATGCCGAGCGCCAGCGCGCGCCGCTCGTTGTCGCGCGCTGCCGTCAGGGCGTCGCCGAACGGCGTCGACAGGAGGTGCCGGATCAGCCACCACGTCCCTGCCGCCGCCGCCAGCGCGGCAAGGTAGAAGGTCACCGGATTGTCGAGGTCGACGAGGATGGTCTCGCCCACGGACAGCACCGGCTTGACGTACAGGAACAAGCCATCCGAACCGCCGCCGAACGGGGTGTCGTGGAACAGGAAGAACAGCATCTCGCCGAAGGCGAGCGTCACCATGATGAAGTAGACGCCGCGCGTCCTCAGCGACAGGAGCCCGATGACCAGCGCCGCGGCGGCGGCGATCGCCACCGCCAGCGGCAGCGTCAGGAGCAGCGACGGCGCATCGTATTCGGGTGCCAACAGCACCAGCGCATAGCCGGCCAGGCCGAAGAAGGCGGCATGGCAGAGGCTGACCAGCCCGCCGAAGCCGACGGCGAGGTTCAGCGCCATGGCCAGCGTGCCGAGGATCAGCACCTTGGCGGCGAACTGCACATAGTAGTCGGGAACCAGGGCCGGGAGCATCGCCGCGGCGACGACGGCCGCAAGCAGCGCGAGATGGGTGCGTGAGGACAGCGGCTGCATCTCAGACCTCCCGCTTGCCGAGGATGCCGGTGGGACGCACGATGAGGACCGCGGCCATCAGCACGTAGACGAGGATGCCGGCAAGTTCGGGCATGAACACCTTGCCGAAGGTGTCGATCAGCCCGATCAGCAGCGCCCCGATGGCGGCTCCCGGCACCGAGCCGATGCCGCCGAGCACGACCACCACGAAGGACAGGATGAGCATGCCGTCGCCCATGCCGGGGAACACCGTCGAGATCGGCGCGATCACGGCGCCGGCCAGTGCGGCGAGCGCGATGCCTATGGCGAAGACGTAGCGGTTGACGCTGTCGAACGGGATGCCGAGTGCGCGCGTCATCTCGCGGTTCTCGGCGCCGGCGCGCACCACCATGCCGATCCTGGTGCGGCGGATGACCAGGAAGATGGCGACCGCGATCGCCAGGCAAAACAGGCTGACGACGATCCGGTAGACCGGGTAGTTCAGCACGTCGGTCAAGGGCAGCGAGCCGGAAAGCCATTCCGGCAGCGGCACCGACTGGACGTCGCGGCCGAACAGCATCTGGCGCAGCTCGTCGACGACGAGGATCAGGCCGAAGCTGAGCAGCACCTGCGAGAGGTGGTCGCGGCCGTAGAGCCTGCGGATGAACACGCTCTCCAGCGCCATGCCGACAAGGAAGCTGATGGCGAAGGCGCCAAGAATGCCGACAGCGAAATTGCCGGTGGCCACTGTCAGCCACCAGGCGAGATAGGCGCCAAGCATGTAGAACACGCCGTGCGCGAGGTTGATCACTCCGAGGATGCCGAAGACCAGGGTCAGGCCGCTCGCGACGAGAAACAGCACGAGCCCATACTGGACGGCATTGAGGAGCTGGATGGCGAAGGTGCCGATATCCATGACGGTCTCCGTGTCCGAGAGGGGAAGCGGGCGCGTGGCGCCCGCCGTTCAGGCCATGCGGCAGCCGCGCGCGGGGTCGCGCACCGCTTCGCCGGCGACCGAGACGAAGGCATTTCGCCCGTCGCGGACCTCGCGGAGGTAGATGTTCTGGATCGGATTGTGCGCGGGCGAGAAGGTGAGCGGCCCGCGCGGGCTGTCGATCTTGGCGCCCGCCATGGCGGCGAACAGCGCCTCGCGCGCCGAGGCGTCGTCGCCGGTGGCCACGAGGCCGGCTTCCAGCAGGGCGGCGGCGTCGAAACCCTGGACGGCGTAGATGTCGCCCGCCTCGCCGGTCTTGGCCTGGAACGCCGACAGGAACGCCTTGTTGGCCGGATTGTCGAGGTCGTCGGCATAGTGCAGCGTGGTGCGGATGCCGGTGGCGGCGTCGCCCTGCGCCTTCAGCGTCCCGTCGGTCAGGAAGCCGGTGCCGTAGAGCGGGATCTTGCCCTTGAGCCCCGCGGCCGCGTAGTCGGTGACGAACTTAACCGCCCCGCCGCCGGCGAAGAAGGCGAACACCGCGTCGGGCTTCAGCGTGGCGATCTGCGTGATCAACGCCTGGAACTCGACTTCCGGGAATGGCAGCGTCAGCGCCTCGACGACCTTGCCGCCGGCGGCCTCGAAGCCTTCGGTGAAGGCGCCGACCATCTGCTGGCCTGCGGTGTAGCGCCAGGTGATGGTGAGCACGTTGCGGTGGCCTTCGTCATACACGACCTTGCCCATCGGATGGGCAGGCTGCCAGTTGGAGAACGAAGTGCGGAAGATGTTCGGCGCGCAGAGCGGGCCCGTCGCCTCGTCGGCGCCGGCATTCGGGATGATCAGCGGCACGCCGCTGTCGCGCGCCACCTTCACCATCGCCATGGCGACACCGGAATGCACCGTGCCGATGACCACGTCGGCCTTGTCGCGGCTGACCAGCCTGTTCATGTTGTCGGTCGCGGTTTCGGGCTTGGACTCGTCGTCGAGGCGGATGAACTCAACCTTGCGTCCGCCGAGCATGCCGGATTTCTGCTCGACATAGAGATTGAAGCCGTTCTCGATGAACTGCCCGAGCCTGGCGTAGGTGCCGCTGAAGGGCAGCATCAGCCCGACCTTCAAAGCTGCACCCTGGGCGATCGCAGGCTTGGGAAATCCGAGGGCGAGGCCTGCCGCGCCGGCTGCCGTTGCGCCGAGAAAATTCCTGCGCGTCATGGCGAGGGTCTGCGCTGTGGACTTGATGTTGGTCATTTCACACTCCTCCGTTTGTTGTCGTTTGACTGTTGTCGGCGCGCGAGGCCTCCTCCTCGCGAGCCGCCTCAGCCGCTGTCGCCGCCACCCACCGGCAGGATGGTGCCGGTGACGTACGAGGCCTCGTCCGAGGCCAGGAACAGGATGGCGTTGGCCTGCTCGGCGAGCGTGCCGTAGCGCTTCATGAAGCTGGTGGCCCTGGTCTGCTCGACCACCTCCTGCATCCAGGCGGCGTCGCGCTCGTCCTGGGCCGAATTGTTGCGCGGGATGCGGCGCACCGGGGCCTCGGTGCCGCCCGGCGCCACCGCATTGACGCGGATGCCGCGCTCGGCGTTCTCCATGGCCATCGCCACCGTCAGCGCGTTGACCGCGCCCTTGGCCGCCGAATAGGGCACGCGGTTGATGCCGCGCGTGGCAATCGACGAGACGTTGACGATCGACCCGCCGCCGGCCTCGACCATCAGCGGCAGCACGGCGCGGCAGCACCACATGGTTGGAAACAGCGAGCGGCGGATCTCCGCCTCGATCTGCGTCTCGTCGAAATGCTCGAACGGACGCATCCAGATCGCGCCGCCGACATTGTTGACCAGCACGTCGACGCGCCCGAGCGCGGCGCGCGCCTCTTCGATCGCACTCAGCGCGCCTGCCCAGCCTTCGAGGTCGGCAAGTATGGCGACCGCATTGCCGCCGCTCGCGACGATCTCGGCCGCAGCCTCCCTGACCAGTTCGGAGCGGTCGACCAGCGCCACATGCGCGCCCTCGGCCGCCGCCTCTATCGCCACCTGGCGGCCAATGCCCTGGGCCGCCCCGGTGACCACCATCGCCTTGCCGGCGAAACGCTGCGCCCGGCCGCTCATGCCGCTGCCTCCGCGGCGAGGAACTTCTCGTAGTGGAAGGAGGCGGGCTTGACCCCGATCTTGTCGAAATGCGCCTTGACGGCGTCGACCATCGGCGGCGGACCGCAGAGATAGACGTCGGCCTCGCCATCGTTGAGGTCGGCCGCTCCGAAGTGATCGGTGACGAAGCCCTTCAGGCCGTGCACGCTGTCCTTGTCGGCCACGCAGACGTCGTAGCTGAAGTTGGGCATGGCTTCCGCGAAGCGGGCAAGCTTCTCGACCTCGACCATGTCGACGTCGCGCGTCACGCCATAGACCAGCCGCACCGGATGGGCCGGACCGCCCTCCTCGTCGAGATGTTCGAGCATGGCGAGGAAGGGCGCGAGGCCCGTGCCGCCGGCAAGGAACAGCGTCGGCCGGCGGATCTCGCGCAGGTAGAAGGCGCCCACCGGGCCGCGCAGCGTCAGCCGGTCGCCGGACGACGCCTGGCTTGACAGGTAGGTCGACATCAGCCCGCCGGGGATGTTGCGCACTAGGAAGTCGGCGCGGCCGCCAGACACGCAGGACGAGAACGAGTAGGCCCTGCTTTCGCTGGTGCCCGGAACCGAGACCTGCATGTACTGGCCGGGCAGGAAGCTCAGCGCCTCCGGCTGGTCGAGCGCCACGGTGAAGCCGATCGTGGTGTCGGAAAGCTTGCGCACGTCGGCGATCTCGGCCTCGAACACCGTCGGCCCGCTCTTGCACAGCGCCGAGGTCGCCGGAATGCTGATGACGCAGTCGCTGTCGGGGCGGAGCTGGCAGGTCAGCACGTAGCCTTCCGAGGCCTCGTCCTCGGTGAGTGCGTCCTCGATGTAGTCGCCCATCCGGAAGCTGCCGGACTCGCACTTGCTCTTGCAGGTGCCGCAGGCGCCGTCGCGGCAATCCATCGGGATGTTGAGGCGGGCCCGGTAGGCTGCGTCGGCCACGACCTCGTTGCCGTCGCATTCGATGAAGCGGGTGACGCCGTCTTCGAAATTCAAGGCTATCCTGTGTGCCATGGCTCGATCCTCCCTGGCCTGTCAGACGTGGTAGATATCGATGACGTGGTGGATGTAGTCGTTGGTCAGCACGACCTTCTTGCGGGCGATCTTCAGCCCGCCTTTGCCCTTCTCGAGCGTGTAGAACGACGTTCCGTAGTAGGAATCGGTGGTCTTGTAGCGGAAGTTGAAGGTCAGCCAGTTGAAGCGGATCTGCAGCTTCTCGGCATCCTGTTCGAGGATCTCGACATTGGAGATGTGATGGATGGTCCGCGGCTCCGGCAGGCTGGTGGCGCTGGAGCGCTCGGTGCGGATGCGGAAGATGCGGTCCTCCAGCCCCTGCCTGGTGGGGTAGTACATCAGCGAGATTTCCGTCTGCGGGTCCTCGACGAGCGTTTCGTCGTCGTCCCAGGACGGCATCCAGAATTCAGCATGCGGGGCGTAGAGCGCGAGCCATTCGTCCCACTGCCGGTCGTCGAGGAAGCGGGCCTCGCGATAGAGGAACTCTTCGACCTCTTGGCGTGAAATGGTCATGACGTCTCCTTCCGCGGACCGTCTTCGGTCCGCGCCGTGCGGGCGTGTTGCTTTGAAGGGCGGCGCGTTCGGTCCCGCCGCCCGGGGCTCGGTCAGTCGGTCGGGTTTCGGCCGATCGCCTTTTCCAGCGTCTCTTTCCAGTATTTGTGCTGGATCACGAACAGGCCCTCGTCTTCGGTCTTGGCCCCGGACAGCAGGGGTTTCAGGCCGATCGCCTTGGCGCCCTCGTCGGCGCCCTCGATCCAGTGCGTGGCGCCGCGGCTGAGGTCGTTCCAAGCCGCCTGCCGCGCCTGGTAGCCGATCTGGCAGGAGCGGAACTCCTCGAGATCGTCGGGCGTAGCCATGCCGGAGGCGTTGAAGAAGTCCTCGTACTGGCGGATGCAGCGGGCGCGTGCTTCCGCACCCTCGCCCTTGGGCGCGATGCAGTAGATGGTGACCTCGGTCTTGTCGACCGAGATGGGCCGGTACATGCGGATCTGCGAGGAGAACTGATCCATCAGGTAGACGTTGGGGTAGAGGCAGAGGTTGCGCGAGCGGTCGATCATCCAGTCGGCCCAGGACTGGCCGAACTTCTCGGTCAGTTCTGCGCGCTTCTCGGCCAGCGGCCGGTCCTCCGGGTTGCTCCAGCGGGTCCAGAGCAGCAGGTGGCCGTGCTCGAACGAGTAGAAGCCGCCGCCCTGCTTCGCCCATGACGATGCGTCCATGGCGCGGGTGACGTCGACGCCGGCGGCAGCCGCCAGCGCGTCCTTGCGGTGGTTGGTGGTCGCCGCGTAGTTCCAGTGCACGGACGAGACGTGATAGCCGTCGGCGCCGTTCTCGGTCTGCAGCTTCCAGTTCCCGTCATAGACATAGGTCGAGCCGCCGCGCAGCACTTCCAGCCCGTCGGGCGACTGGTCGACGATCATGTCGATGATCCTGGCCGCCTCGCCGAGATGCTGCTCGAGCGGCAGCACGTCGGCGTTCAGGCTGCCGAACAGGAAGCCGCGATAGCTCTCGAAGCGGGCCACCTTGGTCAGGTCGTGCGAGCCGTTCTTGTTGAACTGCTCGGGATAGCCCGCACCGTCGGGGTCCTTCGCCTTGAGCAGCTTGCCGCTGTTGGAGAAGGTCCAGCCGTGGAACGGGCAGGTGTAGGTGCTCTTGTTGCCGCGCTTGTGGCGGCACACCATGGCGCCGCGATGCGAGCAGGCATTGAGGAAGCAGTGCAGATCGCCCTTGCGGTCGCGCGAGATGACGATCGGCTGGCGGCCGATATGGCCGGTCAGGAAGTCGTTGGCGTTCGGGATCTGGCTTTCATGGGCGAGATAGACCCAGTTGCCTTCCCAGATGTGCCGCATCTCGAGCTCGAACAGATCGGGATCGGTGAAGATGTCCCGCCGGCAGCGATAGGCGCCGGTGGCGGGGTCGTCGACGACGGCTGCCTCGAGCGTTTCCTCGATGTGCCGGTTGGCGATTGAATCCAGCATCTTGAAATCCTCCACGAGAGCTTGGCGCGCCGCCTTCTCCTCGGCGCGCCGGTTGCTGCTGTCAGGCCGAAGCGCGCTCGCGTTCGACCACGGTGTCGACGACGCCCTCCTTCTCGGGCACCAGCACGAAGTCGAAGTCGATCGAGGCGAAGGGCTCCTGCACCTGGCGCTCGGCCAGCACCTTCGGATCGTTGACGCGGGTGACCGGCGGGATGAGGTCGTCGCGGGTGCCGAATGCGAAGTCCTCGAACAGGTACTCGTCGCCCTCGATGTTGATCTGCGTGGTCAAGTGGCGGTAGCCCGGCGCCGAGACGAAGAAGTGAATGTGCGCCGGACGGTGGCCATGGCGGCCGAAGGCGAACATCAGCTGTTCGGTCGAGCCGCCTGGGGGCGTAGCGTAACCGCTCGGCATGATCGAGCGGAAGCTGTAGCGGCCGTTCGCATCGGTCTCGATGCGGCGGCGCAGGTTGTAGGCAGCCTGCTGCGGGTCGAAATGCGAATAGTTGCCGCGCGTATTGGCGTGCCAGACGTCGACGATGGCGTCGGCGACGGGCTTGCCGTTCTGGTCGCGGACCTGACCCTGCATGAACACGACCTCGCCCTTGTCGGAGCCGTCGTCGAGACGCGCGGAGCCCTTGGAGAGCGGCGCGCCGGCGATATAGAGCGGGCCCTCGATGGTGCGCGCAGTGCCGCCCGAAAGGCCGGCGCGGCGTTCGGCCTCGTCGAGCCGCAGGTCGAGGAAGTGCTCGAGGCCGATGCCCGGCGCGATCAGGCCGAGTTCGTTGTTGCGCGCCGCCTGGCCGAGATAGGCGACCGCGCTCCAGACCTCGTTCATGCTGATGTCGAGATCGTCGATCGCCGTGAACAGGTCGGCCAAAAGCCGGTTGGCGATGGTCTTCAGGCGCTGGTCGCCACCTGGCTGGTCAAGGCCGCTGGCGCGGCTGGCGAGATCGTCGATGGCGGACTTTTCAATGAGCTTGCTGGACATGGGAACCTCCCTTTCTGGCTCGCATTGCTATGTGTTGACTTTCCCCGCCAGCTCTCCCTTGCCAGCGGAAACCTCTTTCGGCGTCAGGCGCCGTCGTCGGCGATCGCCGATCCGTGCCGGCACAGCGCCTTCACCTCGATCTTCATGAACGGGAACAGCGGCAGCCCGGACAGGATCTCGTGCAGCTCGCCCGGTCCGCTGACGTCGAAGACGCTGACATTGGCGTAGCGTCCGGCGACGCGCCAAAGATGGCGCCACTTGCCGCTCCGCTGCAGTTCCTGGGCCTTGGCCTTCTCCGTCGCCTTGAGGCGATCCGCGACTTCGGCGGGAAGGTCGTGCGGCAGTTCGACGGTCATTTCGACATGGAACAGCATGATGTCACCCAACCACCCGCAGGGACGCGGGCGCCTTGTTGCCGTCACGGCGGAAACGGTTCACCGCCGTCTCGTCCAATTCAATTCCGAGGCCGGGTCCGGCCGGGACCTTGAGCTCGAAGTCGGCGTAGCCGAGCGGTTCGGTCAAAAGTTCCTCGGTCAGCAGCAGCGGCCCGAAGAACTCGGTGCCCCATTCGAGGCTGCGGACCCCGGCAAACAGATGCGCCGCGGCGATGGTGCCCACCGGCCCTTCGAGCATGGTGCCGCCATAGACGGCGATGCCCGCAGCCTCTGCGACAGCGATCACCTTGGCCGCCGCAAACAGGCCGCCGGCCTGCTCGATCTTGATCGAGAACACGTCGCCGGCGTGCCTTGCGGCAGCCGCAAGCGCGCTTTCCGGTCCGGTCAGGATCTCGTCGGCCATCAGCGCTATGCTCGACTTCGCCTGCAGTCGGGCGAGCGGCTCGACGCCGTGCACCGGCTGTTCCACCAGCACGCAGCCGGCATCCGCCAGGGCAGCGATCCCGCGCAGCGCCTCGCGCTCGCGCCAGGCCATGTTGACGTCGACGCGGACGCTGGCGAAGTCCGGCAGCGCCTTGCGGATCGCCGCCACATGCGCCACGTCCTGGTCGACCGGACGCTTGCCGATCTTGAGCTTGAAATCCCTGTGGCGGCGGGCCTCCAGCATGCGCTGGGCCTCGTCGATGTCCTTGGACGTGTCGCCCGAGGCCAGCGTCCAGGCCACCGGCAGGCTGTCGCGCCGGCGCCCACCGAGCAATTCCGACAGCGGCAGGCCGAGGCGGCGCGCCTGTGCGTCGAGCAACGCCGTCTCGATCGCGCATTTGGCGAAGTGGTTGCCCTTCACCGCGGCATTGACCTTGTCCATCGCAAGCCCGACGCGGGTCGCGTCGGCACCCGTGAGCAGCGGCGCGACGTAGCGGTCGATGGTGAGCTTCATGCTCTCGGGGCTTTCCGACCCGTAGGCCAGGCCGCCGATCGTCGTGCCCTCGCCGAGCCCGACGACATCGTCGGAGCAGCGCAGCCGGACGATCATCATCGTCTGGCCGCTCATCGTCACCATCGACAGCGCGTGCGGCCGGATGGTGGGCAGATCAAGGATAAGCGTCTCGATCTCGATGATGCGGATGTCGGATTTCACGGATAGTCTCCTCCGAAACTCTCGACATGACGCTAGCTTTGAGACGGCAAAGGGTCCAAGACTATCTCGGTCGGATTCGATACCCGGAAGGTATAGTGTCATGGACATGCGCCAGCTCCGCTATTTCGTCGCCGTCGCCCGCGAGCGCAATTTCTCAAGGGCTGCAGAGCTCCTTCACATCGCGCAGCCGCCGCTCAGTCGGCAGATCCAGCAACTGGAAGATACCCTGGGAGCAATATTGATCGACCGCTCCAGCCGGCCGCTGACGCTGACCGATGCCGGCCGCTTCTTCTACGAGCAGGCGACCCAGATCCTGGCAAGGATGGAGCACATCCGCGAGCAGACGCGCCGCATCGCCCAGTCGCGCCGCGAGATCTTCATCATCGGCTGCGTCGGCTCGACGCTCTACAGCGGCATTCCCGATCTCGTCCGGCGCATGCGCGTGCGCTGGCCCGAACTCGGCATCGAGATCCGCGAGATGATGTCGGTGGAGCAGATCGCAGCGCTCAAGGACGGCCGCATCGACCTCGGCTTCGGCCGCGTGCGGCTGAGCGACCCGGATGTCGAGCGGATCACGCTGCGCGAGGAAAGGCTGGTGGTGGCCTTCCCGAAGGGTCACCCGAAATCGCTGTCGACCGAGCCGATGGCGCTCCGCGACATCGCCGGCGAGACGCTGGTGATCTACCCCTCCAAGCCGCGGCCGAGCTTCGCCGACGAGGTGCTGGCGCTGTTCGCCGACCTCAACGTCGAGCACGGCATGGTGGAGGAAGTGCGCGAGATCCAGACCGCGCTCGGGCTGGTCGCGGCGGCCATCGGCGTCTGCATCCTGCCGGCGGCGGCGCAGCGCCAGCGCACCGACGACGTCTGCTACCGCATCTTGTCCGACGAAACCGCCACCTCGCCGGTGATCATGAGCTACCGGCGCAACGACAGGTCGGGCCGGATCGAGGAGATCAAGGGCCTGATCCGGGAAATGTATGCCGACAACCCGCCCTGGCTGCGCCTGTCAAACGTCACCTGGTAGGCGGCCAGCTAGCATCGCCGCGCAGCACCTTCGTCGTAGCCCGGGCGACCCTGGAGCAGCGGCCGACTTAAGAGCCGCAAGAACCTCGTCGTCCGCGCGATGAACACCGCAATCTCTTCCGCAAACGGCGGGAACAATGCCACCGGCACGCCTAGACTATGACATTTGCATGCAGAATATTGCATGTAAGCATTTCGCGATTTGAACGGTTGAGACGAATTTCTCTCCGGCGTATTGCGGAGGCCATGTCGGCTGCCGGCGCGATCAAGGGAGACGACGCTTGCAGCCGTAGCCGGGCGCCTGCCTGGAGGGGAGACAGGATGCGTTTGTTCAAGGCCATCGCCGTCGCGGTCGTTGGCGCGGTTCTGGGGATTGCGGCCGCGCGGGGCGGCACGCCGCCCGACACGCTCGTCGTGGCGGATGCGATCGACGACGTCATGACCCTCGATCCCGGCGAGATCGGCGAGGTCGGCGGCGTGCTGACCAGCAGCCAGATCTACCAGCCGCTCGTCAGCTTCGACCCCAACGACCCGGCCAAGATCGTCGGCGTGCTGGCCAGCAGTTGGTCGGTTTCGCCGGACGGCAAGACCTTTACCTTCAAGATCACCCCGGGCGCGAGGTTCGCGTCCGGCAACCCGGTAACGGCCTACGATGCCGAATATTCGCTGCGCCGTGTGATCCACCTCAAGTCGCGCTCGTCCTTCATCATCGGCCAGTTCGGCTTCTCGCCGGACAATGTCGACGACCGCATCAAGGCCCTCGACGAAAGCACGCTGGTGATTCAGGTCGCCGACATCTACTCGCCGAGCTTCCTGCTCTATTGCCTGTCGTCCTACATGGGCGGCATCGTCGACAGCAAGCTGGTCAAGTCGAAGGAGGTGGACGGCGACTACGGCAATGGCTGGCTCAAGGCCAGCAACTCGGCCGGCTCCGGCCCCTTCGCGCTTGCCAAATGGGAGCCCAAGCAGTCGATCCTGCTCGAGCGCAACCCAAACTATTGGGGCGACAAGCCCGGCATAGACCGCATCCTCATCCGCCACGTCGCCGAAAGCACCGACCAGCGCCGCATGCTGGAAGCCGGCGAGGTCGATATCGCCAACAGGCTGCGGCCGGACGATCTAGACGCGGTCGAAAAGAACCCGGACCTGTTCACCATCTATGGCCGTTCCGGCAACATCTACTACATGGGCCTCAACGTGCGGAACCAGTATCTCGCCAATCCCAAGGTGGTGCAGGCGATGAAATACCTGGTCGACTACAAGGGGATCGCCGATGCGGTGTCGCGCGGCACCATGGAGGTGCACCAGACGCTGGTGCCGAAGGGCTTCCTGGGCGCTCTCGACTACAACCCCTACAGCTACGACGTCGAGAAGGCCAAGGCGCTGCTGGCCGAAGGCGGGGTCACCGGCGATTTCTCGCTCGACATGGTGGTCTGGGATACTCCCCCCTACACCGACTTCGCCAAGGCCATACAGGCCAACATGGCCAAGGCCGGCCTGACCCTCAATCTCGTGGTCGTCGACGGGCAGCAATGGCTGAAGCGTTATCGCGAGCACGACCTCGACATCTGGCTCGGCCTGTGGGGGCCGGACTATCCGGACCCGCATTCCAACGCCAAGGCCTTCGTGGTCAATAAGCAGGACGCCCCGGACGGTTCTGAAAGCCTGGCCGACCGCTTCGGCTGGAACTCACGCGGCCTTTCGGCCGATGCGATGGCGGCCGTCCGCGAACAGGACACCGCCAAGCGCAAGGCCATGTACGAGGCGATCCAGAAGGTCCATACCGACACTTCCCCGTTCATCTTCATGTTCCAGGAAGTGCGCAAGGTGGCCGTGAGCGCCAGGGTCAAGGGCCTGGTGATGGGCACGACCTTCTCCGACGACCGCTACTCGGCCGTCTCGAAGACGCCGTAAGCGTCCCGTCGATCACCCTCGGGCAACACGACCCGGTGTCACCGGCCGGGCGACCGCCCGCTTCGGCTTCGCCCGGCACGGGATGTCCGCTCGGACGCGGCCTGGCTTAGCCTCCGCTGCCGCCAGAGCCGCCCGAACCGCCACTGCCACCCGAACCGCCGCTCCCGCCACCGCCACCTGAACCTCCACTGCCACCGGAGCCGCCGCTGCCCCCGGAACCGCCGCTACCGCCCGAGCCTCCGGAGCCTCCGCTACCGCCCGAACCGCCACCGCCATTGCCGCCGCCGGAGCCGTCGTCGGTGCCGCCGGAGCCGCCGTCGCTGCCGGTCCCGCCGTCGTTGTCGTCGTTCTCACTGCCGGCGAGCACCGCCGAAATGACCGCGGTGGTGAGCGGCGGGCATTGCGCCAGTTGCTCCGGCGACAGGATGCTGCGGCGGTTGAGCGCGATGCAGCACATCTCGAAGTTGTCCTGGGTCAGCGGCTGGCACTGGGCCGCCGCCATGCGGGGCCGGATGCTGTTCTGGGCCGAGGCAAATCCGGTTGGGAAGGTTGCGGCCAAGGCCGACGAGACCAGCAGAATCGCATGAATCCTGCGTGCGCAGGTTGGGAACGTCCTCATTTCTTCCTCCTGAGGGAAAAAACACGCCCGTCCCCAAACTGGCGCTATCGATCAAATGTTCCGACATGCGGAAACATCTTGTTAAGCATACATCCTTTTGAAAACCGTGCAACAACCACCCGCCGGGGTTGCGTTATCATCTTCTAATATGCTGTCTACGTGTCGTCCAAGGAGAGAGGGGACAACACATGAAAACGCCAGTGGCACTGCTGGCGACCGCTTTCATTGCGGCCGCCTGCAGCCAGACGAATTCGTCTGGATCGAGCATGAGCACCGTCGGCTACGCCTTCGCCCCGCCGGCCGCCAACGCCTTCTGCGCCAGCCAGCCGCGCCTGTGCAGCACTGCCGGGTCCGCCAGGACCGCGACGCTGACCGAAGCCCGGATGGAGGAGCTCAGGCAGGTCACCGCCTCGGTCAACGGCCGCATTCGCCAGCGCGACGACGCCGAGACCGTCGGCCGCGCGGACGATTGGCGGCTGCCGACGACGGTGGGCGATTGCGAGGATCTGGCCATCCTGAAGAAGAACGAGCTGCGCAAGCGCGGCTGGCCGGCCTCGACGCTGCTGCTCACCGTGGCCACCTATCGCGGCAGCGGCCACACGGTGCTCACCGTGCGCACCGACAAGGGCGACTTCATCCTCGACAACCTCAACAACTCGGTGAAGAACTGGTCGCGAACGCCCTACCGCTATTTCGCGCGGCAGTCGCAGTCGGAAGCCGGCAGGTGGATGCGCATCGGCGCCTGACGCCGGCCACCACATGGAGCCCCGTTCCGTTCCGCCGGGACGGAACGGGTCCTAGTGCGGAAACTGGTTGTCCTCGACGATCTTCCAGATCTGCCGGTTGATGTCCCTGATCGCCTCGATCGAGGCAGTGATGCGGCGCATCTCGGTGTCGTCGAGTTCCTCGTGCTTGCCGTAGTGGACCTCGTCCTTGCTGTCGAAGACCCGCATCAGCTGGGTGCTGGCGCGCGTGCCCGTCTCGTCGAACGAATAGATGCAGTGGCTGTACTTGTTGCGGAGCTTGGACTGGTGCGTCAGTTGCTCCGTCACTGCCAGGATCGACTGGCGGCATGGGGCCGCTGTCTTGGGCAGCTTCGCCAGCCGCTCGACCAGGTCGAGCCGCGCCCGCGTCGTGTTCAGCGTCAGGAAGATGATGATCGCCGTTTCCTTGTCCACCTGGGCAAGTCCGGCAATGAGGTAGATCAGAAGGCTTTCGGTGTTCGTCCAGGTGTAGTTCAGCTGGCCGACGACGAGCAGGACGTCCTGGAAGCGGGGCATTGCAGGTTCATGCCGTGGGTTGCGGCGCCCGTATCGCCGCTGCGTCGTCCGGGCCGCGGTCGCCGAGCGCCTCCCTCCGTTCGTGATAGATCGCCGCCGCCTCGGTGCGGTTGTGGGCGCCCAGCTTGGTGATGATGTTGTGGAGATGGATCTTGACCGTGTGCTCGGACAGTCCGAGTGCGGCGGCGATGAGCTTGTTCTGCAGCCCACGCGCGACCATGCCGAGGATCTGCAGCTCGCGGTCGGTCAGTTCGTAGAAGTCTTCCTGGTCGCCGTCGGGGACGCGCCGCACCGGATGCTCGTCGAGCTCGTCGGCGTTCGGCGGCCGCCGCTCCATGATCGGCTCGAACAGCGACAGCGGGAAATATTCGCCGCCGCGCAGCACCAGCCGCACCACCGACAGCCACACGTCGAGCTTGAGGTTCATGGGCAGTACGCCGCGGATGTTGCGGGCAACCACCACGTCCTTGATCGACACCTCGTGGCGGCAGTCGTCCTGAATCAGCATGATCTGGGCAAAGGGATGCAATTGCGCCAGCCGCTCGGAATGGGCCGCCACCTCGGGCAATTGCTCGGCCTCGAGCAGGATCAGCGCGACCGGACAGTCGAAGCCCGCGCAGGCCTCCGCCAGCGACGGCACCTGTTCCACGGCGATCCAGGGGAATTCGCGCTCGATCGCATAGACGAGCGATTCCGACACGAAGTCTGCCGGAGCCACGATCAGCAGCGTCTTGAAAGACTTTTGGCCAGAGACAGTGCCCCCGGCAGCGCGGCGCGCGCTTGCAACTGCTACCCGATACATGAGGCCTCCCGTCCTCTGTCCCGCAATAGACTGCTATTCCCGGCGTGCCGCGCGGCGGGAAACGAGTGTGGATCATATACCGGTCATTGCCGGTTCGGTATAAGCAAGACGAGCTAGCAGGCTCCTTCGGCCTAATGCTTCCGGCTGCCCTGCCCCCCTTACGGATTAGTCCCCTGTTGCTTTCCTGAACCCGCGCCGGCTCGCGCCCGCTGGTTGACGCATGCCGCTGCCGCAAGGTTGCAAAGCATAGCGGCCAAGCCGCGCTGTTCTTTGCGGCACAAGCAATTGTTCGAACCGGACGGGCCGCAAGAAGTACAACCGCGCGCCCCGCCGTTCTGCCTTGTCCGCACTCGGCGAATCCTTTGCCGCATCGCCCGAAATGCCTAGCGCGAAGTGTCAGCTTACAATTTCGGGGCCGCAGCCACAGACTTTCCGGGTTTCGCCAGCGAGGGCGCGGCGCAACCAGAACCGCGATTCCGAGTGACACGGCCATTCGTGAGGGCTTCGCCATTCACGGAATTGTGAAGCATTCCGGACGCAGGCCCTTCGCCCAGCAAGAGGAGGTAGAGGCCATCCAGACAGGCATGGGATCTGCGGCTGCAAGTCCCCACGGCCGACGATCCAGGCATTCCCAGATGGAAAATAGAGGCGACGTCCGCGCGAAGCCCAAGGCCGTCTGCAAGATGACAACGGTCCGGCAGGCGCGGTCCCAACCGAGGACACGACGATGTCTGACAGGAACAACGGCAATATTGGTGCGTTCGGTTTGCAGTTCCCTGGCGATTCTCACGACTACGGCGACGAAAGCGAAAACAAGAACGAAAACGAGAATAAGAACGAGAACGAGAACAAGAACGACACCGACAATTCCAACGAGAACGAAAACAAGAACGAGTCCGAGAACAAGAACGACTCGGACAACTACAACGACAGCGAAAACAAGAACGAAAACGAGAATAAGTCCGAGAACGAGAACCAGAACGAGTCCGAAAACAAGAACGTCAACGAGAACAAGAACGAGACCAGCGTTGACGTGGATGTCGACGTCAAGGTCGACCTGAAGGCCGAAGGCGTTCTCAGCGACGACCACTCCGACGATGACTTCGCCGACATCGACACCGCGGGTGGCGACATCGACACCCTGCTCATCTCCAAGGAAGGCAACGTCACCTACGATCCCGGCGACGACGTCGATTTCAAGGACATCCTCAACGGCTCGCTGAATGGCAATGGCAACAACGCCTTTGTCATCAACCAGATCGCCGAGATGTCCGACGACGACAAGCTCGAGGAAGCGACCGTCAAGAACGACGGCACCTTCACCCAGGATCTGGACGCCAAGGGCGGCTTCGCCTCGGCCGGTGACGGCATCGACACCGGCGGTGGTGGCGGCTCGGGCGGCGACGCCAAGGCCAATGGCGGCGACGGCGGCGACAGCGGCGACACCAAGGGCGGCAAGGCCGACGGCGGCGACGGCACGGGCGGTCTGGCACTCAGTGCCGCGCTCGGCGGCGACGCCAAGGGTGACACCAAGGCCGAAGGCGGCGAGAGCGACGGCGGCGACGGCAAGAATGACGCCGAGGGTGGCAAGGGCGACGGCGGCGATGGCGGTCGCGGTGGCGACGGCACGGGCGTCGGCCTCGGCCTCGGTCTCGGTCTCGGCCTCGGTGCCGGGCTCGGTGGCGAAGCCAACTCCGACGGCGGCGACGCCAAGGCCGAATCCGACGAGGCGAAGGCCGAGAGCGGTGACGGCGGCGACGGTGGCGGCGGCGGCAGCGGCGGCGACGGCGGCGATTCCGAAGGCGGCGACGCCGAGGGCGACGGCGGCGATGGCATCGATGCCATCGTGCCGATCGTGCCCATCCTGAATTTCGGCTTCGGCGGTGACGCCAAGGGCGACGGCGGCGATGCCGGCAATACCGGCGGCGGCGGTGGCGGCGGCGGCGGTGGCGGTGGCGGCGGCACGGGCGATGCCACTGCGACCAGCGGCGACGCGACATCGACGGCCGGCGACTCCTTCTCGACCGGCGGTGACGGCACCGGCACCGGCACGGGTACCGGCACGGGCTCCGGCTCGGGCAGCGGTACCGGCGGCGGCGGCGGCGGTGGCGGCGACGGCCTTGGCGGCTACGCCACGAACGGCGACGCGACCGGTGGCGCAAGCACCGGCGGTGCGGCGACGGCTTGGGGGGGCGAAGGCGGTCATGCGCTGAGTGGCGCCTGGGCCGACGGCTATGGCGGTGACGCCAAGGTCGGCGACGTCTGGGGCGGCGATGGCGGCGCAGGCGGTGCCGGCGGTACGGCCAATGGCGGCTTCGGCGGCGCCGGCGGCGACGGCGGAATGTGGGGCTCCTACAACGGCGACGACGGTTACGTCACCGGCTCCAGCGAGGCCAGCGCCGATGCCATCATCGACACCAGCGCGTTCAACCAGCAGATCGTGATGGGTGCCAACCTGCAGGGCAACACGGTCGACATGACCGTGGTCGGCGGTGACTACGACCATACGCTCAGTGGCGAAGACGGCTCCGGCTCCAACACCTAGCCGCGATCGGTCGACTCCGCTGCGGCGGAGTGATCCAAACGGACTGCGCGGGTTCCCCGCGCAGTCCTCCATGGTCGGCGGAGCATGCCCGGGCCCGGCCGGCCCCTAGGTTCCGATACCGGAGGCAACGCACGTGAATTCCGTTTATTTGGACAAGGTCACCGAGGCGATCGCTCATTTCATCGGACTGTTCGACACCACGATCGAAGAGGCTCGCCAGAAACAGGCATACGACGAGTTCAGGGCCAGCCAGGCGAAGGAAGATGCCCAGCCGGTTCAGGACGGTGCCGCCGTCCAGGTGGACGCCCGGCACACCCTCGAGGACTTCGACCCGCACGTTCCCTATCTCGGGTTGCCGCCGGAGCTGGTGGCGACGACGGTGTGGTCGAACGTGTGGTTCACGCCGCCCGAGATCCCCGCCCCGCACGGGCCGGATATCTTCTATCCGGGCTTCAACGTTCCCCATGCCCCCTTTGCCTCGTCCAGCATCGTGCTGCCGAGCATCGTACCGCCGGGATCGCTGCCGATCATCGTCAACCAGGATATCCGCCTGTCCGATGCCGACTATGTCGGCGCCGGCGGCAGCGGCCTGAAGTTCACGCCGGCGCCGGCCGACGACCTCCAGATGAACATGCTGCAGACCGCGGCCGCCGACCTTTCGCCGATAGACGACCTGGCGCTGCCCGCAACGCCCGAAGAGATCGGCACGTTCGTGACGACCGCGGTCGCGCGGCTGGACGGCTTCACCGCCGACGGCCACGGCGACGCCGTAGTCGTCGTCGTCAAGGACAGCGTCATTGACGGCACCTTCGTCAACGGCGTCGAGGTCCAGGACGGGGACGCCCCCAAGCTCGAGGACTACGCCGATTTCCTCAAGGATGAGGAAGACGGCGGACCGGACAAGCCCGACTTCAGCGCCTCTCCCGATTCTTCCGATTTCATGGCCGGCTGGGGCGACGGCTCCGCGGCCCCCTCGGTCGAGCTCGAGAGCGGCGGCAACACGGTCGTGAACTCGGCCGTCATCACCAACAACTGGGCCTCGTCCGGCGTCATTGCCGCGGTCGGCGACCATGTCGAACTCAACGCCGTGATCCAGATCAACATCGTTGCCGACACCGACAGCGTCGGCGCGAGCCTGAACGGCTGGCGGGTCGGTCCCGACAACATCGACGAGACCTTCAACATCGCCGCCTTCCAGCGCATCGATCCGGATGCCGACGCGGTAAACTCCGGAAATGCCCCCTCGGGCTTCCCGTCCTACTATGTCGTGACCGAGATTTCCGGCGACCTCATCCTGCTCAACTGGATCGACCAGTACGCCTTCATGATGGATGGCGACGTCTGCATCCTGTCGTCGTCCGGCGTGAAGACCGTGGTCTCGACCGGCGACAACACGGCCGTCAACGACGTGTCGCTCAGTGAGCTGGGCTACTACTACGACCTCATCATCGTCGGCGGCAACATCTACGACGCCAACATCATCCAGCAGCTCAACCTCCTGATCGACAACGACCAGCTGGGCGCGGTGTCCGGTTTCGAGACGACCGGCGGTGGCGCGCTCTCGACGGCGGGAAACCTGCTGTGGAACGAGGCGGCCATCGTCAATGTCGGCCAGGGCAACGACGACGAGAACCTGCCCGGCTATTACAAGAAGGCGGCCGACAACCTGGCCGCCGGCAAGGAGGACCTGCCCAACCAGGTCCTGCACGACAGCGCCTTCGCCGGCATCGGCGTGCTGCGCGTGCTCTACATTTCCGGCGACATCTACAATCTGCAATACGTCAAGCAGACCACCGTGCTCGGCGACAGCGACCAGGTGGCGCTCGCCATGAACGAGCTTGCCGCGCAGCCGAACGCTGAGTGGACGGTCACCACCGGCAGCAACGAGCTGGTCAACTTCGCCGGCATCGTCGACGTCGACGGCGCGACCAAGACCTATGTCGGCGGCGAGAGCTATTCCGACGAGGTCCTGATCCAGGCGGAACTGGTGTCCAGCGATCCGAACCTGGGCGCCCAGGATCCGGACGTTCTCGTCAACGAAGCGGTGGCTTTCCTCGACGACGGCACCGAAGACACCGGCCCCGACCCGCACGCAGATCACGCCGTTCCGCTGCCGGCGGATTCCGGCACCGTCGACGTCATGCAGAACATGCTCGCCTGACCCGGCCGAAAGGATCGCAAGATGACCGACGATCGCGACCACGGCTGGAGCGAATTCCACGATGTGCCGGAGGGCGGCGAAGGCGAAGACGGTCCCGCCCCCCGCCCGTCGCGCGCCGCGACCAATCCTCCTTCGGACCAGCGGCTTTCCAGCGCCGTCGCCCCGCAGGAAGCCGCGATCGACAGGCTCGAGAAATACATCGACAACGTCGTCGGCGAACTGAAGCAGGTCGCGGACGCCGAACCGGGCGGGCCACCGCCGCAGCCTGCCCCGGCACCAGGCGAGGCAACGACACCGGTTTCGGCCGAGCCGGCGCGCAACGCCCATCAGCTGCCGAAGGCCGAACTGCCGTCGGCCAGGTCGGCCTGGGAGGCGACGCATCCGCCCCAGCCCATGCCGAGGCCTCCGGTCAAGCGGCCCGAAGGCGACGCGGCCGGGCAGAAGGCCACCCCTTCCGCGCAGGCCCTGCCCAAGCTGCCGATCCCTCCCGGGCAGCTCGATGACCGGCCCCAGCCGGCAATGCCCCCCGCAGCATCGATCATCCCGCCGCAGCAAGCCCCGCAACCGGTCGAGCCGCTGGCAGAGCCTGCCGTCGAAGCCGCGACGGCCTCGCCCATACCCGAGATGCGGGACACCGAGCCGTCCGAGCCGCGGCCGGACATGAAGGACAAGCCCGTGCCGACAGGCACGGTGAACATCGATGCCGACACCGGTCCGGTCAGTGTGGAGAAGCTGCCGGACACCAACGGCCCGACCGGCGGCGACATCGATCGCGGCCGCGGTGGAGGCGGCGGTGGCGGGGGCGGCGACGGCGCCTTCCACAAGCGGCTCGGCCCGGTGGACTTCTCCGCCTCGCTCAAGACCGGCAAGCAGACCGTCCAGCGAAACCTGCTGATCGTCATGCTGTTCACGCTCGCCAGCAACATCCTGGTGCTGGCGATCCCGCTCTATCTGTTCCAGATATCCGACCGCGTGCTGACCAGCCGCTCGGTCGACACGCTGATCATGCTGACCATCGTCATCGTTGGCGCCGTGGTGCTGCAGGCGATTTTCGACGCCATCCGCCGCCTCATCCTGATGCGCACGGCGGTGGAGGTGGCAGCCCAGCTCGGCACCCCCATCCTCAGCGCCGCCGCCCGTGCCGCCCTGCATGGGACGGGGCGCGAGTACCAGACGCTCGGCGATCTCGGCCAGCTGCGCTCGTTCCTGGTTTCAGGAACGCTGTTGTCGCTGCTCGACGCCCCGCTGGCGCCGCTGTTCGTGCTGGCGGTCTTCCTCGTCCACCCGCATCTCGGCTTCATCGTCGTCACGACGTCGCTGATCCTGCTGATCATCGCGATCATCAACCAGCGCTCGACCGAGGCGCCCTTCGGCGAGGCCAACTCGCATCAGAGCAAGGCGAACCTGCATCTCGATTCCATGTCGCGCAATTCGCAGATCATCAACGCCCTGGCGATGATCCCCGAGGCCGTGCGCATCTGGGGCAAGGACACCGCGAGTTCGCTGCGGTCGCAGGTCATCGCCCAGGACCGCAACATCGCCTTTGCCTCGACGTCCAAGGCCGTGCGGCTGCTGACCCAGGTCGCCATGCTCGGCTGGGGCGCCCATCTTGCCCTCAACGGCCAACTCAGCGGCGGCATGGTCATCGCCGCCTCGATCATCGCCGGCCGGGCGCTCGGGCCGATCGAGGGCGCCATCGAAGGCTGGAACCAGGTGGTGCAGTCGCGCGCCGCCTATGGCCGCATCGCCAGCCTGCTGCAGTCCTCCCCGCTCAACCTCGAGCGCCTGCGCCTGCCGCGCCCGGAAGGCCGTCTCGACGTCGAGCGCCTGCTGTTCGTGCCGCAGGGCACCAAGCGGGTCGTGCTCAACGGCATCACCTTCGCGCTGGCGCCCGGGGATTCGCTTGCAGTCATCGGCAATTCAGGCGCCGGCAAGACGACGCTGGGCAAGATGCTGGTCGGTTCCATCCTGCCGACCTCGGGCAATGTCCGCCTCGACCTGATGGACCTGCGCAACTGGGACCAGCGCCAGTTCGGCGAGAACATCGGCTACCTGCCGCAGGACGTCCAGCTGTTCCCCGCCTCGATCAAGGCGAACATAGCCCGCATGCGCGACGACGTCGGCGACGCCGAGATCTTCCAGGCCGCCAAGCTCGCCGACGTGCACGAGATGATCGCCACGCTGCCGCACGGCTACGAGACCTTCGTCGCCGCCGACGGCGCGCCGCTCTCCGGCGGCCAGAAGCAGCGCATAGCGCTCGCGCGCGCCTTCTTCGGCAACCCCCGGATGGTGGTGCTCGACGAGCCGAACTCCAACCTCGACGCTGCCGGCGACGCGGCCCTTGCCCGCGCCCTGCAGCACGCGAAAGAGCAGAAGATCACCGTCATCACCATCACCCAGCGGCCGGCGCTGTTGCAGAGCGTCGACAAGATCCTGCTGCTGGTCAACGGAACGGTCGCCCTATTCGGCATGCGCCAGGACGTTCTGCAGGCGCTGGCCCAGCGCGGCCTGAGCATCGAGGGCGGTTCCTTCGGCCATCAGATTCCATAGGCGGGCACTGCGATGAGCGACGTCGTCAAAATTCACGACATGGAATGGTACGCCGACGTGCCGCGGTCGATCTCCACGCAGACCAGGATCGGACTGGTGCTCATCGCGGTGACGTTCGGCGGCTTCGGCACCTGGGCCTTCACAGCACCGCTTGCCGCGGCCATCATCGCGCAGGGATCCTTTGTCGCCGCCGGCCAGAACAAGATCGTGCAGCATCTCGAAGGCGGCATCATCAAGGAACTTCTGGTCAGCGAGGGCGACCGCGTCACCTACGACCAGCCGCTCGTCCGCCTGGACGAGACCGCAGCGCAGGCCAACGAGCGCCAGCTGTTCCTGCGCCAGGTGCGCCTCGACGCCATCGCGGCCAGGCTGAACGCCGAAGTTGCCGGGGCACCGGCGATCACCTTCCCCGCGAGCGTCGTCGACAATATGGCCGATCCCGACATCAAGCCGATCGTCGAGGGCCAGCAGCTCAACTTCGATGCCGCGCGCAGCAAGTTGCAGAGCGAAATCGGGCTGCTCCAGCAGAACATCGCCGCGTTCCGCTACCGCGCCGACGGCTACCAGCAGCAACTGGACGCGGTGAGGCGGCAACTGGCCCTGATGCAAGAGGAATATGCGGGCAAGAAGACGCTCCTCGACAAGGGCCTGCTGCGCGCCACCGAGATCAAGGCGATCCAGCGTGCCATGGCCGAGGCAGAGGGCCAGATCGGCAGGCTGGTCGCCGAAGTCTCGGAAACCGGCGCCCAGATCATCAAGCTGGAGCAGCAGATCACCCAGACCGAGGACGCCTACAAGCAGGTGGCCCTGGAGCAGCTTCAGGGCCTCGAAGGCGACCTCGACACTGTCCGCGAGCAGTTGCGCGAGGCCAAGAGCGTGCTCAACCGGGTCACCATCAATGCGCCGGTCTCGGGCACCATCGTGCGGATGTACTACCACACGCCGGGCGGCGTCATCGAAAGCGGCAAGCCGATCCTGGAGATCCTGCCGTCGGACGTGCCGCTGGTGATCGAGGCGCAGGTTTCGCGCACCGACATCGACAACGTGCAGGTCGGCCAGAACGCCACCGTGCGGCTGACGGCGCTCAACCGGCGCACCACCCCGGTGCTGGACGGCAAGGTGATCTACGTTTCGGCGGATGCGCTTCCGGACAATTCGACGCCGGTCGCCCGGGAAATCTATCTCGCCCGCATCAGCCTGCCGGCCAGCGAAATCACCCGCGTCCACGGCTTCACGCCCACCCCCGGCATGCCCGCCGAGGTCCTGGTCCAGACCGAGGAACGCACCTTCTTCAGCTATCTCACCAAGCCCATCTCCGACAGCATGTCGCGGGCGTTCATGGAGCGGTAATCGGCAACACCTCAGGACAGGGGCAGACGATGCAGGTCGACGTCATCACCGAACCGAAGCGGCTCGCCGAGCTCAGGGAGAACTGGGACCGGCTCTACGAGAGCGACCCGGAGGCGCAGTTCTTCCTCTCCTGGACCTGGCTGTCGCGCTACCTGCGCCTCTACGACGGCACCTGGTTCATCCTGGCGGCACGCCACGGCGGGCCCGGCTCGCCCTATGTCGGACTGATGCCGCTGCGGCTGCGCACCCGGATGAACAACAGGTCCGGACACTTCTTCAACGAGATCAACATGGCCGGCAACTACGCCGCCGACTACACCGGCGCATTGTGCGCGCCGAGCCACGCCGGCCGGACAATGCAGGCCTTCGCACGCCATCTCTGCGGCATGGGCTGGACCCGGCTGAATCTCGAGAACGTCCGCATGTCGACGGGCAGGCTGAAGGCATTCCTGGCCGCCTTCCCCGACGAGACGCTGGCGCTGCGCGAATTCAGCCGCGTCAACAAGGCCGACAATGTCGACAACTGCCGCTGCTTCGCCGCCACCCTGCCCGACAGCTTCGAGACCTATCTGGACAAGGTGCTGAGCACCAATACCCGCCAGAAGCTGCGGCGCTTCCTGCGCAAGGTCGACGCCGGCGAATTGCGCATCACCGAGGCCGATGCCCTAACCTGCCATCGCGACATCGAGACGCTGCTCGAGTTCTGGCGGCTGAAGTGGGGCGAGCGGAAGGGAGGCCGGCTCACCTCCATCCTGCGCCACAACCGCGTCGTGCTGCGCGACGGCTTCGATGCAGGCGCGCTCTACATGCCCGTGCTCTGGCAGGGCGACCGGCCGCTGGGCGCGGTCGCCAGCTTCGTCGACCCGGTCAAGAAGACGATGCTGTTCTTCATTGCCGGCCGCGACGAGACGGTGACCTCGATCCCCGTCGGACTCATCCTCCATGGCCACAGCATCCGCACCGCCATCGGGCACGGCTTCGCCACCTACGATTTCCTGCGCGGCGACGAGCCTTACAAATTCGCCTTCGGCGTGACCGAAAGCCGGATCCACTGCGCCATGATCCATACCAAGAGTGGCCGCAACTTCGGCGATCGCCTCGATCCGCGCTCGCTCGACGGCATCTACGCGGAGGTGCAGCGGTTCCACGAACGGGGCGAACTCGCGCGCGCCGAGAGCGGCTACCGACAGATCCTCGGCACCGATCCCGGCTACGCCCGCGCGCTCTACGGCCTCGGGCAGCTGGTCTCGGCCAAGGGCGACCACCGCGAGGCGCGCGACCTCTATGCCCGGCTGTCGGCGGTTTCGCCCAACGCCTCCAAGGTCTGGTTCAGGCTGGGAGCGGCGCTGCAGACGCTCGATGACCACGACGGCGCGGTGGCGGCGTTTCGCAAGTCGCTCGCCCGCAACGACGAATTCGCGGCCGCGCAGTTTTCCCTCGGCAAGAGCCTCGGTGCATTGGATCGCACCGAAGAGGCGGTCGAGGTGCTGCAGGACCTGGTTCGCAGGCTGGAGGGCACGCGGCGCGACGAAAGCCTGCTGGTCAAGACCAGGGTGCTGCTCCGGCGCCTCCACCAGGGCGGCCAGCCGAGCTACATCATGCTCGATCCTCGCCCGGCGGCGCCGCGCCCCATGGCGCCGGGGCCATAGCCGCGGAGGCTTGTTTCAGGGCTGCTGCGCCAGGAAGGTCTCGAACCGGCGCATTTCCTCGGCATCGATGCCGACCGTGTGGCCTGCCGCCGGATAGGCGCCGCTGGCGACGTCGGCGGCATATTCCTTGAACGCGGCGATCCGCTCCTGCTGGATGCGGTCATATTCGGCGGCGAGGTTGCGGTAGACCTTGGCATGGCGCGGATAGTGGCCGCGATTGAGGCCGAGCACGTCCTCGGCGAACAGGTACTGCGCATCGCAGCCGTCGCCCGCGCCCATCGAGATCAGCACCAGCGGCGTGCGCTTCGAGATCGCCGTCGCCACCTCCGCCGGCACGACCTCGATCTCCGCGGCGAAAGCCCCGGCCGCTTCGAGTTCCTTGACCTGCCGCCACACCAGCTCGGCCGTCTCGGCGGTCTTGCCCACGGCACGGAACCCGCCGGTCCAGGTCGAATGCGTCGGGATCAGCCCGACATGGCCGCACACCGGAATGCGCTCGTCGGCCAGCCGGCGGATGGTCTGCGCGCTCGCCGAGCAATAGACCGCGTCCGCGCTCGCCGCCTTCAGCTTGACCGCCGTGCGCAGGATCTCGTCGGTCGTCGCCCCCATCATCCCGTACTCGTCGCCGGGCACGGCAAAGCAGGTCGGCGCGGCATCGCGGAAACGCTTGTCGAACATCAAGCCGTAGGTCACCGACAGGAGGTCGATGCCGGCGCGCTCGGCGGCTTCCGCCTCCTCCAGCGTCGTCACCCTGAGTTTCGACAGTTGACGCTTGCCTTTCAGCGCGCGCAAATCTGCGACCGTTGGCCTGTTGCGTGCCATCGTTTGGTCCTCGGTTACGGAAGTATGTCGACCGTCGGCCCTCAGGCCTTCAGCAGCCACTCATGTTCCTTGGCGTTGTGGAACTTCCACGTCCGCACCGGCCCGGCCATGACGTTGAGATAGTACAGGTCGTAGCCGTGGCAGGCGGCGCAGGGGTGGTAGCCCTTGGGCACCAGCGTCACGTCGCCGTCCTCCACCGCCATCGCCTCGTCGATCTCGCGGTGGCCGGTATCGTCGAACTCGGTATAGACGCGCTGGAAGGCAAAGCCCTGCGGCGGGTTGAGCCGGTGGTAATAGGTCTCCTCCAGCAGCGATTCCGCCGGCAGGTTGTCCTCGTCGTGCTTGTGCGGCGGATAGCTCGACGTGTGCCCGCCGGGCGTGATCACCTCGACCACCAGCAGCGAATCCGCCGGCTCGCTTTCGGGCAGGATGTTGGTCACGTAGCGCGTGTTGGTGCCCTTGCCACGCACCTCCTGCTTGACGTCGTCGGGCCCGATGATGCGCAGCGGATGGCCGCCGTTCAGGCCGGGTGCCGTGCACACCGCCAGTTCCACATCGGTCTCCGCCCGCACCGACCAGTCACCGCCGGCCGGCACGTAGACCGACCACGGCTTGCCTTCGAAGGGCGACATGCGTTCGCCCAGCGTGCCGAGATCGTCCTCGCCGACCCGCACATGCGCCTTGCCGGAAACCAGCACCAGGCAGGTCTCGCGGTCCGCGGTCCAGTCGCCAAAGGTATCGCCGGGCTCCAGCCTGTGCAGGTCGAAGCCGACATAGGTCCAGCCGGCGGTCTCCGGGGTGACGTGGATCGCCCTGCCCGGCCCATGCTTCGGCTTGATCAAGAGTTTCGACATGGTCTCTCACTCCTTGTCGGGGGCGGCGGCGTCGCCGGGTTTGTAGGCGATCAGGAACTGGTAGGCGCCGAGCGCGGCCATGCCGCCCGCCAGCGTGCCCCAGAAGGGCGAGCCGGTGGCGAACTCCAGGATCGACCACGCCGCGCAGATGCCGACGAGCACGATGCGCCGCCACAGCGGCCTGAGGAACGGATGGTTCTGGTCGTTCATCAATTGCGTATTGCCTCGCCGGTCGACACTCCGGGATCGTAACCGGCTCGGCGACAGCCCTCAAGCATTACGGCGCCGCGCGTCGGAGACGCGCAAGCGACGCCGTAACACTTTGAAGTGCCGCATGACCTCGTCCGAAAATCGGCTTCGATTTTCGGGGTCATGCGGCGGGAAAGCCCTGCGTCTCCACCGTGTAGCCGGCGGCCGTCATCACCCGCATCAGCTCGGCATGGCCGACCTCGGCCATCCTGAGCGGCGGGTTCTTCCTCGGGTCCTGCTCGGCCTCGACCACGAACCAGCCCTCGTAACCGTAGTCGGCGAACTTCTGCACGATCCTGCCGAAGTCGAGCGAGCCGTCGCCCGGCACGGTAAACGCGCCCAGCGCCACCGCGTCGAGGAAGGACTGCCTGGCCCAGTCGAGCCCCTTGATGACGTCCATGCGCACGTCCTTCACATGCACGTGGCTGATGCGCTCGTGGTGGTTGTCGATGGCGCGCAGCACGTCGCCGCCGGCAAAGGCGAGATGGCCGGCGTCGAGCAGCAGCGGGATGCCCTCGCCCGAATGCTTCATGAAGGCGTCGAGCTCGTGCTCGAACTGCACCACCGCCGCCATGTGGTGGTGATAGGACAGCGGCATGCCCTGCTCCGCGCACCACTCGCCGAACTCGGTCAGCTTGCGGGCATAGGCCTTCATCTCGTCGTCGGAGAGCACCGCCTTGGTCGCCAGCGGCTTGGAGCGGTCGCCCTGGATCGAGCGGCCGACCTCGCCATAGACGATGCAGGGTGCTGCGACCGCCTTGAACAGCTCGATCATCGGCTGGATGCGGTCCTTGTTGGCGGCCAGCTCCTCGTTGACCAGCGTGCCGGAGAACCAGCCGCCGCACAAAGTCACGTCGGCCTTCTTCAGGATCGGCAGCATCGCCTCCGGCGTGCTCGGGAATCGGCGCCCCTGCTCCATGCCGGTGAAGCCGGCCGAGCGCGACTGCCTGAGGCATTCCTCCAGCGACACGTCATCGCTCAGTTCCGGAAGGTCATCGTTCCACCATGCGATGGGGGACATGCCCAGTTTGGCTTTCACTTCTGTTCTCCAGTGTCAGTTCCGGCTGTCCAGGACAGCGTGTATTCGTCATCGTTGCACTGCCCCTCACTGTCCTGCCGGACATCTCTCCCCGCAGGCGGGGAGAGAGTGGCTGGCATCACCGTGTCGCCAATCACCAAATGTTGGCGTTTGGCAGGAGCGTCGCGATAAGCGTGTCTCTCCCCGCTTGCGGGGAGAGATGTCCGGCAGGACAGTGAGGGGCAGCGCCAAACTCACAGGTCCAGGCTACTAGTCCCCCACCCGCTGCAGCTTGAGCTTCTCCTCATAGCCCTTGCGTGCGGCATTGACCTCGGCGCGCGCGCTCACCTCGGGCACGGCAACGTCCCACCAGTGGCCGCCCTCGCCGGTCGAGACCAGCGGGTCGGTATCGATCAGCACGACCGTCGTCCGGTCGCTCTTGCGGGCCCGGTCGAGCGCCGCCTCGAGATCGGCGATCGAGGCTGCCTTTTCGGCATTGGCGCCCAGGCTTTTCGCATGTCCGACGAAATCGATGTCGGGCAGCATCTCGTGCTTCGTGTCGCGCAAGAGGTTATTGAAGTTGGCGCCGCCTGTCGCCATCTGCAGCCGGTTGATGCAGCCATAGCCCCTGTTGTCGAGCAGCACGATGGTGAGCTTGAGACCCAACATCACCGAGGTCGCGATCTCCGAGTTCAGCATCAGGTAGGAGCCGTCGCCGATCATGACGACGACCTCCTTGTCCGGCCGCGCCATCTTGGCGCCCAGGCCGCCTGCGATCTCGTAGCCCATGCAGGAGAAGCCGTATTCGGAGTGGTAGGAGCCCGGCCCGCCCGCCTGCCACAGCTTGTGCATCTCGCCCGGCAGGCCGCCGGCCGCATGCAGCACGATGACGTCGGAGCCAAGCGTCCGCTGCACCGCGCCGATCACCTGCGCGTCCGACGGCAGCGCCGCATTGGTCGCCGCCGTCACCTTGGCCGCTGCCTTGCGCCACTCGGCCTTGCCGGCCTTGGCATTCTCGGTCCAGGACGCGGGCGCCTTGTAGCCGGCGACAGCAGCGGCCAGTTCGGCGAGCCCTTCGCGGGCATCGGCGACCAGCGGCAGCGCCCGGTGCTTGCCGGCGTCGAACGCCTGTACGTTGAGGCCGATGATGGTCTTGCCGGCGTTCTTGAACAGCGCCCACGAGCCGGTCGTGAAATCCTGCAGCCGCGTGCCGACTGCCAGCACCACGTCGGCCTCCTCGGCCAGCCGGTTGGCTGCCGCGGTTCCGGTCACGCCGACCGCCGCCATGTTCAGCCCGTGTTCGTCGGTCAAGGACGACTTGCCGCCCTGCGTCTCGCAGACCGGGATGCCGGTCGCCTGGACGAAGCGGTCGAGTACTTCCGAAGCGCCGGAATAGAGCACGCCGCCGCCGGCGACGATCAGCGGCTTCTTCGCCGTCTTCAGCACCTCGGCTGCGGTCGCGAGTTCGTCGCGGTCGGGCCGCGACCGGCGCGGCGTCCACACACGCTCGGCAAAGAAGCTCTCGGGATAGTCGTAGGCCTCGGCCTGCACGTCCTGGCACAGGGACAGCGTCACCGGCCCGCATTCGGCCGGATCGGTCAGCACCTGCATGGCGCGCGCCAGCGCCGGGATGATCTGCTCGGGCCGGGTGATGCGGTCGAAATAGCGCGACACCGGGCGGAAGCAGTCGTTGGCTGACACCGTGCCGTCACCGAAATCCTCGACCTGCTGCAGCACAGGATCCGGCACGCGGTTGGCGAACACGTCGCCCGGCAAGAGCAGCACCGGCAGGCGGTTGACATGGGCAAGCGCCGCAGCCGTCACCATGTTGACCGCGCCGGGACCGATGGAGCTGGTCGCCGCCATCATGCGCTGGCGAAAATTGGCCTTGGCGAAAGCGATCGCCGCATGGGCCATCGCCTGCTCGTTGTGGGCGCGATAGGTCGGCAGCTCCTCGCGCACCTGGTAGAGCGCCTCGCCGAGGCCGGCGACGTTGCCATGCCCGAAGATCGCCCACACGCCACCGAACAGCGGCACCATGTTGCCGTCGATCACGGTCATCTGCCGCGTCAGGTAGCGCGTCAGCGCCTGCGCCATGGTCAGGCGAACGGTCTTGGTCATCGTCTTCTCCTCCCGCTGCCGCGGCGCATCCAAGAGGACGCTGCCCTGCACCAGCTGTCTTTCGATTTATGCCGCCCGACGGTCCCGCGCCGCAAGCCATGCCTTGGTCAGCTGCTCGAAACGCTGGGCCATGTCGTCCACCGCCGCCTGGTCGTTCATGCGGCCGGCCATCCACTCTTCCGCCGCATGGGCAAAGATGCTGCGGCCGACGGCAAAGCCCTTGACCACGGGCGCGTCGGCTGTGGCGGCGAAGGCCACTTCGAGTTCGGCCAGCGGCGCCTCGAGCCCGAGCAGCACCACGCCGCGGCAATAGGGATCGTTCTTGTTGATGACCGCCTCGATCTTCTTCCAGGCAGCAGCGGACGCCTGCGGCTCGAGCTTCCACCAGTCCGGCTTGATGCCGAGCGCGTAGAGTTCCTCCAGCGCGCGCGGAATGGTGTTTTCGTCGAGCTTGCCGTGCTTGCCGGCGATGATCTCGATCAAAAGTTCGCGGCCAACCTTGCGCGCGGCCTCGAACAGCGTGCGCAGCTTCTGCTGCTGCTCGGCCTTGAGCTCCGCCGGGTCGTCGGGGTGATAGAAACACAGGCACTTGATGCAGTGCTCGACCGGCCATTCGACCAGTTGCGAGCCGATGTCCTGCGAGAACTCGAAGCGCAGCGGCCGCGACCCCGGCAGTTCCACCGGCCGTCCCAGCCACGAGAACGGATGGCGGGCGAATTCGAACATCGCCTCGCGGCCGAACTTCTCGTCGATCAGCATGCCGTAGCCGTCGCGGCCGTCGGCCACCTTGGCCGCCGCCTTCACCGCCAGCACCTTGAAGTCGCGGATGCGCGCAGCATCCGCGCCGGTGCGCGCGGCGATGTCCTCCAGCTGGATGCGGTGGTCGCAGGCCAGCGCCATCATCGAGGGGATCTCGTGCCGGCGCGTCGTCGCCCAATGCACGTGGTTGATCGCCTCGTCCTTGCGCAGCGCGCGCTCCTTGCTGCCGTTCTCGAGGAAGAACTGCAGCTCGTCGAAGGTAGGGATCTCGGGCGAGCAGAGCAGCCGCGAAACGGCGAACGCCCCGCAGGCATTGGCCCAGGTGGCGGCCGTCGCCAGGCTCTCGCCGCCCAGCCAGCCGCGCAGGAAGCCCGACATGAAGGCGTCGCCCGCGCCGAGCACGTTGTAGACCTCGATCGGAAAGCCCTTGCCGACGATGCCCGCCTCGAGGTCGTCGGTGATCGGCCCGTCATAGACGATGCAGCCCATCGGCCCGCGCTTCAAGACGATGGTCGCCTTGGACAGCGCCCGGATGGTCTTCAGTGCGGCCAGAAGCTCGCTCGCGCCCGAGGCGATCAGCACTTCTTCCTCGGTGCCGACGATCAGGTCGCAGTCGGCCAAGACGCCCTTGATGTGGTTCGACACCTTGTCGGAGGCGATGTAGCGGCTTTCGCCGGCGGCATGCCCCGCGAGACCCCAGAGGTTCGGGCGGTAGTCGATGTCGAACACCACCTTGCCGCCGCTCTCCTTGATCAGCTTCATCGCCTTGCGCTGGGCTGCATCCGTGTTGGGCCGCGAGAAATGCGTGCCGGTGACGACGATTGCCCGGGAGGATGCGATGAAGGCAGGATCGATGTCGTCTTCCGCCAGCGCCATGTCGGCGCAGTTCTCGCGATAGAAGATCAGCGGGAACGTCTTGTCGTCTTCGACCGAGAGCAGCACAAGTGCGGTCAGCCGCTCCTTGTCGGTGACCAGCCCCTTGTCGGAGACGCCCTCGCGCAGCATCTGCTCGCGAATGTAGCGGCCCATGTGCTCGTCGCCGACGCGCGTCAAAAGCGCCGAACGCAGCCCGAGCCGGGCCGTGCCGATGGCGATGTTGGCCGGGCAGCCGCCGACAGATTTGGCGAAGGACGCCACGTCCTCCAGCCGCGACCCGGTCTGCTGGCCGTAGAGGTCGACCGAAGCGCGCCCGATGGTGATGACGTCGAGTGTAGGCTGGTTCTTGGGGTCGGTCATTCTGTCCTCCCGGTCGCTCCGCCGCGCCGGCCTGCCCGCTTGTTCGCCAGCAGGCCACACAATGCAATTCAAATTCCAATAATCAGTCAACCGGAATTTTCATTCCATCGACAGATTGTGACAGTGCGCCCCGAGGCCCGTTGCCCCGAGGCGCTGTCCGCCCGTCTGGCCTACAGCCGTACGGTCTTGCCTTCCTTGGCCGACTTCAGCGCCGCATCCGCCAGCTTCAGCGCCATCAGGCCGTCCTTGCCGTCGGGCGAGATCTTGGCGCCCTTGGTCACCGAGGCGATGAAGGCCGCGATCTCGTTGGCATAGGCCTCGGTGTAGCGGGTCATGAAGAAGTCGTGCAGCGGCGGGCGGGTGTAGCCCAGTGCGCCCGCGACCTCGATCGACACCGCGCGCTGGTTCTCCGCCGAGACCATGCCGTCCGAACCGTGCACCTCGATGCGCTGGTCGTAGCCATAGGTGGCGCGGCGCGAGTTGCTGATCACGCACTGCCGGCCGCTTGCCGTCACCAGGATCACCGAGACGCTGTCGAAATCGCCGAGCTCGCCGATCTTCTTGTCGACCAGCACCGAGGCCGTCGCCGTCACTGCCACCGGCTCTTCGCCGAGCAGGAAGCGCGCCATGTCGAAGTCGTGGATGGTCATGTCGCGGAAGATGCCGCCCGAACGCGTGATGTATTCGGCCGGCGGCGGTCCGGGATCGCGCGAGGTGATGACCACCTGCTCGACCTTGCCGATGGCGCCGTCGTCGATGGCCTTGCGCACGGCGGCGAAATGCGGGTCGAAGCGCCGGTTGAAGCCGACCATCAGCGTCCCGCCGGCCTTCTCGACCACGCCGAGGCACTTCTCGACGCGGGCGACGTCCAGGTCGATCGGCTTCTCGCAGAACACCGCCTTGCCGGCGAGCACGAAGCGCTCGATCAGGTCGGCGTGGGTGTCGGTCGGCGTGCAGATCACTACCGCGTCGATATCCGACGCCTTCTCGATCTGGTCGATGGAACGGACCTCGCAGCCATAGGCATCGGCGAGATCGTTGGCGGCCTTCTCGAAGGCATCCGCGACCGCGACCAGCTTGGCCTGCGGGTTGGAGGCCACGGCCTTGGCGTGGACCTTGCCGATGCGGCCTGCGCCCAGGACACCGAACCGAACTGTCATGACAACCTCATTTCCTTGGCCCGCGCCGTCCGGGCCGCAATCTTGGTCTGGGAGGATGGGGCCGCCCGCCGACGGGTGCCGGACGGCCTGTTGTTGCTTACGTCTTCTTGCGCTTGTTCTGGCGGTGCTGGTCGATGATCACGGCCGACACGATGATGATGCCCTTGATGATTTCCTGATAGTAGGCGCCGACCTTGAGGAAGGTGAAGCCCGAAGTCAGCACGCCGAGGATGATCGTGCCGATCACCGTGCCGGTGATGCGCCCGACGCCGCCCGACAAGGAGGTGCCGCCGATGACCGCGGCAGCGATCGCGTCGAGTTCGTAGGCGACGCCCATGCCCGGCTGGCCCGACGCGGCGCGCGCCGCCGTCACCACCCCGGCGAGACCGGAAAGCAGGCCGGCGATGGCATAGACCTTGATCAGGTGGCCGCCGATGTTGATGCCCGAGACGCGGGCCGCCTGCGGGTTGGCGCCGATGGCATAGGTGAACTTGCCGTAGCGGGTGTAGCCGAGCGCCACATGGAAGACCACCGCGACCAGAAGGAAGATGATCACCGGCAGCGGCAGCGGGAAGCCGAACACGTTGAAGCTCTTGCCGAACCAGGTGAAGCTGTCGTCGAGCAGGGCTACCGGCTGGCCGAGCGTGTACCACTTCGCCAGGCCGCGCGCCGACACCATCATGCCGAGCGTTGCGATGAAGGGCGGTATCTTGGTCTTGGCCACCAGCGATCCGTTGACGAAGCCGGCAAGCAGCCCGACGCCGAGCCCGGCGAGGATCGCCCAGATCGGCGACATGTCGGTGAGCGAGGGATAGACCGCCCGCGGGTTGGCCGAGGTCTGCGCGAGGCTCGCCGCCACCATGGCGACGAGGCCGACCACCGAGCCCGACGACAGGTCGACGCCGCCGGTGATGATGACCTGGGTCACGCCGACCGAAATGATGCCGATGACCGACACCTGCAGGATGATGATCGACAGGCGCTGCTTGTTGGCGAGGAAGCTGTCTCCGACCAGGATCCAGCCGAGGATCTCGAAGACGATGGCGATGCCGATCAGCACGCCCAGGATCGAAACCTCCGGCGGCAGGCGCTTCTTGCTTCCAATGACGTTTGCGGGTCCCGCAATCTCGTTCGTCGACATGGTTCTTCCACCCTTGTGGTTCTTGGCACCGCTCAGTGCGACGCGAGTTCCATGATCTTGACCTGACTGGCTTCGGCGCGGTCGAGGAATCCGGTGACGCGGCCCTCGTGCACCACCATGATGCGGTCGCTCATGCCCAGTACCTCGGGCATTTCCGACGAGATCATGATGACCGCCACGCCCTGCCCCGCGAGCTTCGAGATCAGCCTGTGTATTTCCGCCTTGGCGCCGACGTCGATGCCGCGCGTCGGCTCGTCGAGGATCAGGATCTTCGGCTTGGTCAGCAGCCAGCGTCCGATCAGCACCTTCTGCTGGTTGCCGCCCGACAGGTTGATGATCGGCTCGGCCATGTCGGGCGTCTTGACCCGGAGCGCCGAACTGATCTCGACGGCGTCCTTGCTCAGCTGTTTCTGCTTGACGAAGCCGCTCTTCACATAGCCCGACTGCAGCACCGCCATCTGGGTGTTTTCCTGGATGTCGAGCAGGAGGAAGCAGCCGGTTTCCTTGCGGTCCTCGGTCAGGAACGCCATGCCGTGCTTCATCGCCGTCGACGGGCTGTCGATGCGCACCGTCTTGCCGAACAGCCCGATGGTTCCGGCGTCGGCCGGCGTCACCCCGAACACCGTCTCGGCGATGTTCGAGCGGCCCGAACCGACCAGGCCCGCGATGCCGAGGATCTCGCCCGAACGCACGTCGAAGGAGACGTCCTGGAACACGCCCTTGAGCGTCAGCCCCTTCACCGACAGCACCACGTCGCCGATCGGCACTTCCTCCTTCGGGAACATCTGGGTGATCTCGCGGCCGACCATCATCCTGATGATGTCGTCGCGCGTCACCTCCGTGGAGGCCTTGGTGGCGATGTACTTGCCGTCGCGGAACACCGAGAACTCGTCGGCGATCTCGAACAGTTCGTTCATCTTGTGGGTGATGTAGATGATGCCTTTGCCCTGCTCGCGCAGCGCCCGGATGATGGTGAACAGGTGGTCGACCTCGCGCTCGGTCAGGGCCGAGGTCGGCTCGTCCATGATCAGCACGTCGGATTCGTAGGACACCGCCTTGGCGATCTCGACCATCTGCCGGTTGGCCACCGTCAGCGTGCCCACCTGGACGTCGGGATCGATGTCGATGTTGAGCCGCCTGAACAGTTCGGCCGTCTTGCGCCGCATCTCGCCATGGTCGACGAAGCCCAGCCTGGTCGTCGGCTCGCGGCGGATCCAGATGTTCTCGGCCACCGTCATCGGCGCCATCAGGTTGAGCTCCTGGTGGATCATGGCGATGCCGTTCTCGAGCGCGTCCAGCGGCCCCTTGAGGCGGATGTCCTGGCCGCGCAGCTTGAAGCTGCCGGAATCGGGCGTGTAGATGCCGGCCACGATCTTCATCAGCGTCGACTTGCCGGCGCCGTTCTCGCCCATCAGCGCATGCACGCTGCCGCGCTTCAGCCTGAGCTGGACATTGTCGAGCGCCACGACGCCCGGGAATTCCTTGCGGACGTTCTCGACTTCGAGAAGGTAGCCGGCGTCCATCGCGGCGCCGCCTGCGGACGCCGCTTCCATCGTGCCTGTGCTGTGCATGGCTGCTGGTCCTCCCAGACCCGGCCCGGCGCCTGCGCGGGGCATAGTCCTTCAGGGAAAATGCGCCGCCGTCCGGCGACGGCGCATTCCACGGATCATATCAGTTTTTGGTCGTGTACTGGTCCATGTTCGCCGGGGTGACCAGCTCGAACGGCACCCACACCGGCGACGTCACGGCTTCGCCCTTGGCGAGCTTCATGGCCGTGTCGACCGCTCCGCCGCCCTGGGCCGCCGCGTTCTGGAACACGGTGACGTCGAGGTCGCCGGCCTTCATGTAGGCGAGCGCTTCCTGGGTGGCGTCGACGCCGGCCACGATCACGTCCTTCATGTCCCAGCCGGCCGCCTTCATGGCGTTGATGGCGCCGATCGCCATGTTGTCGTTGTTCGAGATCACGGCGTCGGGCTTGTGGCCGGCGGCGATCCAGTTGGTCATCAGGTCCTGTGCCTTGACCGGATCCCAGCCTGCGGTCTGCTCGTCGATGACCTTCAGCTTGACGCCGCATTCGCTGCCGGCATTCACATCGTGAATGTCCTTGGTGCGCATCAC
Organism: Aminobacter sp. Piv2-1; assembly: GCF_037625995.1. Taxonomy (NCBI): domain Bacteria; kingdom Pseudomonadati; phylum Pseudomonadota; class Alphaproteobacteria; order Hyphomicrobiales; family Phyllobacteriaceae; genus Aminobacter; species Aminobacter sp. Piv2-1. The sequence goes on along the minus strand of NZ_JARKMU010000003.1, from coordinate 314,710 downwards.
CGCGGCCTGGTTGGCGAGGTCGCCGACCATGATCAGGATGCCAGCCTCGGTCTTGCCGGCTTCCTTGAGGATGCGGCAGACCTCCTTGGTTTCGAGCGTGCCGGAATCGACCTCGTTCGAGCCGACGAAGGCGCCCTTGGCACCCAGCGCTCCGACGTCGATCGGCTCGCGGTTGACGTAGACGATCGGAATGCCCGCTTCGTTGGCGAGCTTGGTCATCGGCGCCGTGGCCGAGGTGTCGACCGGGTTGACGATGATGGCGTCGACCTTGGCGGCGATGAAGTTCTGCACCTGCGAAAGCTGCTTGTTGACGTCGTCGTCGGCGATCTCGATGACGACCGGCTGGCTGGCGTCCGCCGCCGCCTTCTCGATGCCCTTGCGGAGCACGGTCAGGAAGGTGTCGGAATTGGCCATGCTGACGCCGATGTCGCCGGCAAACGCGGTTCCCGCCATCAGCACCGACAGTGCGGCGCCGAGCAAATATTTCTTCATGATGACTCTCCTCCACGAACGGTGCCCGGCTGCACCCCATACGCCGGAAGCCCGCGGCTCCGCCGAAGGCCCATTTCCACGGGCGCCACCATCGCTCCTCTGCGATGTCGGTGCGGCACCCGCCTCCCGATGGCCGGCCCAGTTCAGAATGTTCGGGCCGTGCTTTTTCTATATGAAATGTTTATTCCATATTCCAGGCGAACGTCAAGAGACATTCCATCGTCCGCCGATCAAACTTGCGCGCAATGTCAGGCGACGGCACAGCCGCCCGGCCGCGCGTGGCGATGCTTGGCCCGTGGAATGGTTCAGATGCGCGCGCGAATGAATTCGATGCTTTCGGCGAGCGCGGCGCGAGGCTCCGCCAGCTTGTGGACGGCGGGCGAGAACGGCTCGAAGGAGAGCAGGCCCTGGTAGCCGCCAGCGATCAGCGCCCGGATCTGGCCGACATTGTCCAGCCTGTCGCCGGCATCGACCAGCACGCGGTGCGGATCGCGCATGTCGGGCACGGCCACGGCCGGATCGTCGACGCCGGAGATATGCACCAGCCCGGTCATCCCAGGGAAAAGGTCCGGTTCGCCGGCGAGATGGTGATGGAACGTGTCGTGCACCATGCGGAAGGTCCCGGTACCCCCGACATCCTCGATGGCCTCCGCCGCCTCGCGCTTGGAGCGCAGCGAGCAGATCTCGAAGCCCAGCGGCTCGACTAGGCCGCGCACGCCGCGGTCGCCGAGGATGGCCTTGAGCGCCGACAGCGCCGTCCTCACGTTGCGTTGGCGCTCGCCGTCGCCCTGCCCGGTGCCGTCGTTTACCGGCACCAGCACCAGCGCCTTGGCACCCACGTCGCGGGCATAGTCGGCCAGTTCGATGGCTTCGGCTTCGCGCGTGGCATTCCACTCGTTGAAGCGCTGCAGCGCATTGATGCTTGTTATCGATATTCCATTGTCCGCAGCCAGCGCCCTGATCGCACCGACTGGTGTACCGTCGACGATGGCATTGCCGGCAAGGTCGTTGCGGATTTCGACGTCGCTGATGCCGAGTTCGCGGCAGAGCGCGAAGAACGCTGCAGGCTTCAACCCCGGCGCCACCATGTGATTCAGCGCGAATGTCAGCTTGCTGGTCGTGGACATGCCGGGTTCCTCCTTGGCCATCCTGCCGCGGCAGCTTCGTCGGCGGCCGTTTCATTCCATTCTTCGCATAGAACGGAATAGTCAATCCATATCGTGGCGAGAAGCCCATCATTCCTGATAGATTCTCGTTCAGGCGGCCGGCCAGGAAGTTCCTGTGACGGGACACTCTTGGAGACTCGCCGAGAACGTGGCAAATGCGATCAAGGGGTATTTTGGTGGGGGAATGACGATGACGGCGGGAACCGAAAGGGCCGAGCGGGAACGGATTCTGGCGGCGACGCTTGAGGCCTCGGTGCAGGATCAGCGAACGGTCGACGAGACCCGTCGAAGCATCGCTCCGCTGCTGGACGGCATGTCCGTTCGGGAAGGCATCAGGCATGACGACGACCGTGGCAGCGTCACCGAAATCTACGACCCGCGCTGGAACTGGCATCCCGATCCGCTGGTGTTCTCCTATGTGTTCACCATTCGCCCGGGCCTGGTGAAGGGCTGGGGCCTGCACAAGCTCCACGAGGACCGCTACTTCGTCATCAGCGGCGAACTCGAGCTCGTCCTTTACGACCCGCGCCCGGACTCGAGCACCTTCGGCAAGATCTGCAAGGTCTATCTGTCGGGCACCAGGCCGCGGCTGGTCAACGTCCCGAAATTCGTCTGGCACGCGGATCGCAACATCGGCACGACCGACGTCGTCGTGGTCAACTTCCCGACCATCCAGTACGACCATTCGAAGCCGGACAAATACCGCCTGCCCCTCGACACCGATCTCATCCCCTACAGCTTCGGTGACGCCAGGGGATGGTGAGCCGTCCCCTCGTCTCCATCCTGATGCCGACGCACTGCCGGCCCGACGTTGTCGGGCTGGCGATCGACGCCGTCCTCAACCAGACATTCGGCGACTTCGAACTCCTGGTCGTCGGCGACGGGGCCGTCCCCGGCACGGCGGAGGCCGTCCGCCGCTTCGACGATCCGCGGATACGCTACTTCGACCTGCCCAAGGCGCCGCATTTCGGCTACGCCAATCGCAACGTCGCCCTGCGCGAATCCCGCGGCGAGCTGATCGGCTTCGCCGCCGACGACGACCTTCTGTTCCCGGACCATCTCGAAACCCTGGTCCGCGGTCTCGCGCGCGGCGCGGCCATCGCCTACAGCCAGTCGCTCTGGGTCTCCACCGACGGCATCGCCGCGCCGTTCCTGACCAATCTCGAGTTTCCCGACGAGCTGGAGGCCTTTCGCCGGGCCAACAGCATTCCGGCGAGTTGCTTCCTCTACAGGGCGGATGCCCTGCCCCGACGTGACGCCTGGCCGGAGAACGTGGCGGCAGGGGCCGACTGGCACCTTTGGCAGCGCATCATCGCGGCCAATCCACGCGCCCCGCTCACCCACTGCAGGACGCCGACCGTCATGCACTTCAGCGCCCGCCGGAAGGAGTCGCGCCATTCCGGCATGCCACAGCTGGCGGCCTGGCTCCACATCGCCGACAACGTGCCCTGGTGGCCCGCCGAGTTGCGGGTGTCCGTCGCACCGGATCGAACGGAGCAGGAAGCCTACGCCCAGCTGATGCGCGGCGATCCGGACTGGCCAAGCCGCGTGCGGCGCGCTTCCGGCGACCTGGTTTCGCGCCTGGCGTGGGGAATCATCCAGGGCGCCCACGCAACCCTCGATGCGCTTGCCACCGCGCAGGCCGCCGCGCCCTCCCGCCAGCGCAAGACGACGGCGCAGCGCGTGATCGCCGAGATCGGCAGGATCCCGAGGAATCTCCGCCGCCGCCTGGCGCCCTGAGCGGGCAGAACAGCGATCAGATGTTCTCAGGCAGGTAGATGTCGAAGGGCAGGAAAGTCTGGCCCGGGGCGCTCGTCGCACCGTCCTCGGCCGCATGCGCCATCAGGCCGACGAGTTCGCGGCAGAGCGGCTCGAGCGGCGTCGCGATCGCCATCGTCGCCAGGTTGTCGGCCAATGCCGCGCGCGTGTCTGCGGTGATCTCGTTGCAGATCAGCACCGGCAGAGGATCGGGCCTGACCTGTTGCAGCGCCGAGATCGCGCCCTCGATGCCGCCGCCGGCCACGTAGCAGCCGACGAGATCGCCGTGCCGTCCGATCAGGTCGGCCACCGCCTCGTGTGTCGTCTCGAAGGATTCGTTGTTGACGATGGTTTCCAGCACCGTGAACTCCGGCGCGTGCTCGCGGAAGAAGGCGCGGAAGCCGATCTCGCGCAGCTCGTGGCCATGGAAGCGGTGGCTGCCGACGAACAGCGCCACCTTACCCGGCCGGCGCGCGCATCTGGAGATCATCCAGGCTGCGGTACGGCCGACCTTGAGATTGTCGATACCGACATAGCCCTCGCGCACGCCGGTGGCGAAATCCGAGAGCAGCGAAAAGGCCGGGATGCCGCGCGCCTTCAGCTCCGCCACGGCCGCCGTCACCGTCGGATGGTCGGGACTGACCAGCGCCACCGCATCGCAATTGGACGCCAGCCGGCGCAGGCGCTCGACGATCTCCTCCGGCACGAGCGTTTCCGCAAAATCGATCGCCGCATGGCCGCGGAAGCCCGGCGCCCGCGCGACCGCCTTCTCCAGCTCGCCGGCGAAGGCGCGGTAGAACACATCCTTCGGCCGCAGTAGCAGAAAGCCCAGCCGGCATTCGGGCAGTTCCTTGCGCATCCGCTGCGCGATCAGCCCGGCGGCGTGGTAGCCGATCGCGGTCGCGGCCTCGTAGACGCGGCGCTGGGTCTCCTCGCGCACCGGCAGCCGCCCATTCAGCACCCGGTCGACGGTTGCGACGCTGACGCCCGAGACGCGGGCGAGATCAGTGATGGTGGGCCTTTTGCTCATGTCTGCTTCCCGGATTTCACGCCCATCATAACCCGCCATGATATGAAATGATAGATTCTATCATGGTACGGTTGCAAAAATAGCATCATGAGCTACCATCCTTGCAGTGAACGATCTCCGGCGCCTATCGCGGAACCGTTCCCGACTTCCAGGGAGAGAGCCATGACCGTGACGCCTTCGGCGCGCGACTACAGCCTTGTGGGGGAAAGCGCCCGCCGCGCCGTCGAAAGCGGCCTCACCGCCGCCGAGTGGTACCACACCGACATACCCCGCAAGCAGATGAAGGAGCTGATGCAGCGCTCAGACGCGCCTGCCATCCGCGACACCGCGATCTGGCTCGGCCTTCTCGCTGCCTTCGGTGCCGCCGGCGCGGCCCTCTGGGGCAGCTGGTGGAGCGTGCCCTTCTTCCTCTGCTACGGCGTGCTCTACGGCTCGGCCACCGACTCCCGCTGGCACGAATGCGGCCACGGCACAGCCTTCAAGACGCCCTGGATGAACGACGCGGTCTACCAGATCGCCAGCTTCATGATCATGCGCAACCCGGTGACCTGGCGCTGGAGCCACACCCGCCACCACACCGACACCATCATCGTCGGCCGCGACCCCGAGATCGCCGTCATGCGCCCGCCGGACCTTCTGCGCGTGGTGCTCAATTTCTTCGGCATCGTCGACGTCTGGCACGCGCTGATCGACATGATCCGCAACGCCGCGGGCGTGCTGAGCCCGGCCGAGAAGTCCTTCGTGCCGGAACAGGAGCAGCCGAGGGTCATCCGCATCGCCCACATCTGGGTGGCGATCTATGCGGCCACCATCGCGCTTGCGCTCCATCTCGGCTCATGGCTGCCGCTGATGCTGGTCGGCCTGCCCCGTCTCTACGGCGCCTGGCATCATGTGCTCACCGGCCTGTTGCAGCATGGCGGTCTCGCCGACAACGTCATCGACCATCGCCTCAACAGCCGCACCGTGCTGATGAACCCCATCAGCCGCTTCGTCTACTGGAACATGAACTACCACGTCGAACACCACATGTTCCCGATGGTGCCCTACCACGCGCTGCCCAGGCTGCACGAGATGATCGGGCACGACCTGCCGGCGCCGAGCCCGTCGATCTGGGCCGGCTACCGCGAGATGCTGCCGGCCTTCGTCCGCCAGCTCCGCAACGAGGACTATTTCGTCAGGCGCGAGCTGCCGCCGACGGCGCGGCCCTACCGCGGGGAACTCCACGGCGAGGCCGTCCTCGCCGCCGAATAGCCTCCCAAGGCGCCCCCCGGGGCGGCGGCCCCCAGCCGCCCCGCATTCCGAAATCCCAGGGAGAGAGACATGAGCGACTGGATCGAGGCCTGCGCGGCCGACGATATCGACGAGGAAGACGTGATCCGCTTCGACCATGCGGGCCGCAGCTTCGCCATCTACCGCAGCCCCGAGGACGAGTTCTTCGCCACCGACGGGCTGTGCACCCACGAGCAGATCCACCTGTCGCAGGGCCTGGTCATGGGCGACATCATCGAATGCCCCAAGCACAACGGCCGCTTCAACTACAAGACCGGCGCCGCCCGCGGCGCGCCCGTCTGCGTCAACCTCCGGACCTATGCGGTCAAGGTCGACGGCGGCAAGGTCTTCATCCATCTGGGCAACTGACATGACGGCGGGAATGGTCATCATCGGGGCCGGCGAATGCGGCACGCGCGCCGCATTCGCCCTGCGCGAGGCGGGTTATGACGGCACAATCGCGCTCGTCGGCGCCGAACCCCACCTGCCCTACGAACGTCCGCCGCTGTCCAAGGAGGCGATGACCAGCGACGCGCCGTCGATCAAGGCCATCGCCGACGCGGAACGGCTTGCCGGGCACCGCATCGATCTCAAGGGCGCAACGACAGCCACCTCGATCGACCGCGCCAACCGCTCGGTGCGCCTCGCCGACGGCTCCGACCTCGCCTACGACAAGCTTTTGATCGCCACCGGCTCGGTGCCGCGTCAGCTGCCTCTTCCCGGACTTGGCTCCCGCTCCGCCTATCTCCGCACCTTCGACGACGCGCTCCGCATCCGCCGACACCTACGGGAAGGCGTGCGCATCGCCATTATCGGCGGCGGCTTCATCGGTCTCGAACTCGCAGCCTCGGCCCGCAAGCTCGGCGCCGCAGTCACCGTCATCGAGGCGCAGCCGCGCATCCTCACGCGCGGCGTGCCCGGGGAAATCGCAGAAGTCGTCCACGACACCCATGTCGCCGAGGGCGTCGACATCGTCTGCGGCGACGGCATCGCTTCAATCGACGACGACGGCGAGACCGTGCGCATCGCGCTCGCGAGCGGCCGCTCCATCGACGCCGACCTCGCCGTCATCGGCATCGGCGCGGTGCCCGTCACAATGCTCGCCGAGACGGCAGGCCTCGCCCTCAACAACGGCATATCGGTCGACGCCCGGCTGCGCACGTCCGACCCCGACATCTTCGCCGCCGGCGACTGCTGCTCGTTCCCGCTCGCAATCTATGGCGGCCGCCGCGTCCGTCTCGAAGCCTGGCGCAGCGCCCAGGAGCTTGGCGGGCTCGCCGCCCGCAACATGCTGGGCGCCGAGGAAGCCCACGCCTGCGTGCCCTGGTTCTGGTCCGACCAGTACGGCCTCACCCTGCAGATAGCCGGCCTGCCCGACGAGGGCGAGCGCACCATCCGCCGCGACCTCGACGACGGCGCCTTCATCCTGTTCCATCTCAAGGAGGATGGCCGCCTCGTCGCCGCCAGCGGCATCGGCCCGGACAACGCGGTCGCCCGCGACATCCGCCTCGCCGAGATGCTGATCGGCAAGATGGCGCGTCCCGATCCCGAGGCGCTGACCTCGCCTTCGGTCAAGCTCAAGAGCCTGCTCGCCGCCTGAAATTGCCCGCAAGGCGGCTTGAGAATCGTTGCGGATTCCGGGACTCTGGGGCGAGGCGGGTGGCTGCCTCGTTTGGGAGGGGCTGGAAATGCCGGTCAGCGAATTCGGGTGGATGCCGGACGGCTCGGTGGTCGAGGCGATTTCGATCGCCGCCGACGGCATCGCGGCAAACATCCTCACCTTCGGCGCCACGCTCGCCGACCTGGTCGTCGCCACGCCCGACGGCCCTCGTTCGGTGGTGCTCGGCTTCGACAGCCTCGACGGCTACCTGGCCCATGGCGCCTTCTTCGGCGCGATCGCCGGCCGCTGCGCCAACCGCATCGCCGGCGGCCGCTTCACCCTCGACGGCGTCGAGCACCAGCTCGACCTCAACGAGGCCGGCCGCAGCCATCTGCATGGCGGCGCGGACGGTTTCTTCCGCCGCAACTGGACGGTGGTCGACGCCAGCGACAATTCCGTCCTGCTCGGCCTCGCCTCGCCCGACGGCGACCAGGGCTATCCGGGCAAGGTGATCGCCACCTGCCGCTATTCGGTCGACGAGAGCCGGCTGCGCATCGCGCTCGGCGCGCGCAGCGACGCGCCGACCCTGGTGAACCTCGCCACGCACGCCTATTTCAACCTCGACGGCGGCGGCGCCATCCTCGACCACCGCCTCAAGATCGCGGCGGAAGCCTACACCCCGGTCGACTCGCAGAATACGCCGACCGGAGACGTGCTCGCGGTCGACGAAACCCCGTTCGATTTCCGCGAGCTTCGCCCGGTTCGCAACGGACCCGACGGTGCGCATGCGGCCTACGACCACAATTTCGTGCTCGCCATGCAGCCGGCGCCCGAGCCCTGGCATGCCGCCCGGCTGGAGGGACAGCGCTCCGGCATCCGCCTCGACCTCTGGACCACCGAGCCGGGGCTGCAGTTCTACGATGGCGGCTTCCTGCCCGTCGCCCCGCCGCTGCGCGGCGGCATCGAAGGCGTGCGCCATGGCGGGCTCTGCCTCGAACCGCAGCGTTTCCCCGACGCCGCCAACCACCCGCATTTCCCGAGCGCCGTGCTCAGGCCAGGCGAGATCTACTCGCAGGTGACCGAATACCGGTTCTCGATGGTGGAGTAGCCGACGCGGCAGCCTACCCTCCCCCTTGTGGGGAGGGTCGATCCGCGCAGCGGATCGGGGTGGGGGTGCCCCGGTATACTCCCTTATGCCCACTCCCCGCCGCAATTTCACGCAGCTTCAACTCCCCCTCACCGCCTCGCTTTGCTCGGCACCTCTCCCCCATTCCGTGGGGGCGAGGAACCCAGATCCTGAAAGTTCGCAGCCCCACGCGATCGGCGATTCCTCTCCCTCACGAAGTGGGGGGTCCGAAGGACGGGCGAGACCCGTGGCTCGCCCCGGAATGGTGATTCGCCCCGAGCTTGTCGAAGGGGCGAACCGGTGAGGGGGTGATTGTAATCAGCGGTGAGGAACCCCCTCAAACCCGCGCGCACAGCGCCTCGAAGAAGGCGCCGTTGTCGAGGTCGAGCGGATCGTCCACCGGCAGCGCCTGCGACGACATCTTGGCGATCACCACTTCCGCCTTCGGATCGACATAGAGCCACTGGCCGTGGATGCCGATGCCGCAATAGGCCTGGCTCGCATTGCCGGTCTGGTACCACTTGTTGCGGTAGCGGCCGCCGGCGAACAGGTTGGTCATGGTGCCGCGCTGCCAGGCGTCGGCGTCGCCGGCGTGGATCGTGTCCTCGACCCAGGCCTGCGGCAGGATGCGTCCGCCCTCGGTCGTGCCGCCCTGCCGCATCATCTCGCCGACGCGCGCCAGGTCGCGCACCGCCACCGAGACCCCGCCCGCCGCGCGCGCCGTGCCTTCCTTGTCGACGGTCACGAAACCGTCGCGCTTGGCCCCCACGGGACGCCATAGCTTCTCGGCCATCAGCTCGGCGTAGCGCTGGCCCGAGGCACGCTCGACGATGATGCCGAGCAGGTCGGAGTTGGGCGAACGGTAGCGGAAGGTCCGGCCATGCGGCTCGTCCAGCTGCTTGAGCGTGACGAGGAACTCGCACAGCGATTCCGCTCCGCCGCCGGGGTTCCACATCGTGGCGCGGCGATAGCGGGCAAACAGGCTCTCGGGATCGAGATAGGCCTCCTCGAAATCGAGGCTGACGGTCATGTCGAGCACGTGCCGCACCGTCGCATTGGCATAGACCGAGCCCGCCGCCTCGGGCACGTAGGCCGTCACCGGCGCGTCCGGGTCGAGCTTGCCCTCGCCTTCGAGGGCGCCCGCTAGGATCGCCGTCAGCGACTTCGAGATCGAGAAGATGATGTGTCGGGCTTCCGCCTTCATCGTCGGCGCGAACCAGTCGCCGACGAAGCGCCCCTTCTTCATCACAGTCAGCGCGTCGGTCGAGGAGCGCTCGAGAAACGCCAGAGCCGTCTCGCTCCTGCCGCCGATGTCCAGCGTTTCGCCGAGCAGGCCGCCGAGGTCGACGGGCGCCGCCTCGAGGTTGCCCTCGCGGGCGGAAATGCGAGCGCTCGTCACCATCTCGCCGACATTCTGGAAGGCCCAGCGGTTGAACGGCTGCTCGCGCCAGTTGCCGAGCATCACGTCCTTGCGGGCGAAGCCGAACATGCGCTCGAACGCAGTGGGTGACGTCATGATCTTTCCTTGCTGCTGGTATTCCGCCGGTCAGGCGAGCGCGTCGGCGATCGCGTGCACGGCCTTGAGCGTCGCCACCGAATAGGCGACGGAGGTGAATTCGGGCCAGGTCGACAGCTTCACCGTCACCATGCCCGTGTCCCAGTCGATATGGATCAGCTGCCCGAACACGCCGCGGCACATCAGCGCCCGCGAGCGCGGGTCCTCGATCCAGAACTGGTTGCGGTAGCTGCCCTCGGGCATCGAGGCGCTGTAGTTGGGCCCGTGCACGCCGTTCCGCGTCTCGGCGATCCAGCCGGCCGGCACGATGCCGGCGCCGTCCTCGAGGATCGTCTGGCCAAAGCGGGCATAGTCGCGCAGCGTCGCGTTGAAGCCGCCGTCGGCCACCGCATAGCCGGCACTGTCGACCGTGAAGCAGGCGCTCTCCTCCGCACCGATCTTCTGCCACAGCTCCTCGGAAACCAGCTGCGCCAGGCGCTTGCCGGTCGCGCGTTCCATGACGAAGGCGAGCACGTCTGTCTCGATCGAGCGGTATTCGAAGGCAGCACCATGCGGCCGCGTCGTCTCGGTCAGGCCGAGGATCAGCTCGAACACATGCCGCGGCCATTTGAACGCCGGGTCGGTGCCCGCCGGCACCGGCTTCCAGCCGCAGGCGACGTCGACCTGGCCGATGTCGGAATAGGGATCGGTATAGGCCTCGCTGAAGCGCACGCCGGTGGTCATGTCGAGCACGTGCTGGACGGTGGCGCCGTTCCACCCGGTCGCGGCCAGTTCCGGCAAGTAGTCGGTCACCAGCTTCTTGGGGTCGACGACGCCGCGCCCGGCAAGGATGCCGAAGACCGTGCCCGTCACCGACTTCGCCACCGACTGCGACAGGTGCGGCGTGCGCGCCGTCATGGCGTTGAAATAGCGCTCATAAGCGATCTTGCCGTCCTTGAGCACGATGAGGCCGTCGGTATAGGTCTCGTCGAGCAGGCCCGAAAGCGTCGTCGGCTTGCCCGCGCTGTCGACCACAGCAAGCCCGTCGAGGTCCGTCTCGAGGCGCGGCAGCGCGCGCACCGGCCCCTCGCCGCGCCACACCTCGGCCGTCGGCACGATCTCGCGCACATGCTGGAAAGCCCAGCGGTTCCACGGCGGCATGTCCCACGCCGTCTTCGGCACCGGCATCGCCGGCGGCGAGCCCTGCATGATCGGCGGGTGGCTTTCACTGTTGCGGTAGGAGCTCATGGCATCTCAACCCATCTCTTCTCCCCGCTCGCGGGGAGAAGATGCCGGCAGGCAGATGAGGGGCGGCGCGAACGCTTCGAGCCTGGCGCCGTCCCTCGCGGGCAACTTCTCCCCCGTGAACGGGGGAGAAGGGAAAGCCCTTACTTCTGCAGTTCGGTCCAGATCTTGGTGTAGAGCGCCTGGACCTCCGGCGAGCACAGGCGCTGCAGTTCGCCGCGTGCCTTTTCGGCCTCCGGAATGATCACTTCCGGCGCGTCCTTCATGTCGGCCGGCATGAACTTGTCCGACCCGGCGATGCCGTTGGCATAGCGGTGGAAGGCCGAGTTCATCGCCGCGTTTTCCGGATCCATCATGAAGTTCTGGAACAGCTTGGCGTTCTCGACGTTCTTGGCTTCCTTCAGCACGACGATGTTGTCGCTCCAGAGGCCGTAGCCTTCCTTGGGATAGCTGTAGTGGATGGCCGGATTGGCGAGGCGCTGGCGCAGCGCCGAGCCGTTCCAGTCGCTGGTCGCCTTGAAGTCGCCGGCACCCATCTTCTCGATGGTGTTGTATTCCATGGCGATCCAGTTCGGCTTGGCCGCCACCAGCGTGTCGCGCACCTTCTTCAGGACCGCCTTGTCCTCGGTGCACTGCTCGCCGCCGACATACTTGATCGCGGCGAAGATCACGTCGTTCATTTCGGGGACGACGTTGACCTTGCCCTTCAGCTCTTCGGGCGTGTTGAAGATGATGCCCCAGCTGTCGGCCGGTCCCTTGTAGGTATCGGTGTTGACGACGACGCCGATCGTGCCCCAGGCCCACGGCACCGAGTATTTGCGGCCGGGATCGAAGTCGGGATTCGCCCATTCCGGCGCGACGTTCTTGAAATTCTCCATCTGGCCCGGGTTGGTCTCCTGGATGAGGCCTTCCTTGATCCAGATCGGGATGAAGGTCTGGGACGGCATGGCGATGTCGAAGCCGGTTCCGCCCTGGCGCACCTTGGCGAGCGCGGTGTCGTTCGAATCGTAGTCGGTCACCGTCACCTTGACGTCGTACTGCTTCTCGAACTTCTTGATCATGTCGGGGCTGATGTAGTTGCCCCAGTTGTAGATGTTGAGTTCGCCAGCCGCCGAGGCGAGGCTGGTCGAAGCCAGCAGCGCCAGGCCGGCGGCCATCGACATGGATTTCAGGTTCATCATTGCACTCCCGTTGATTAGTCCCGTTTCCTGCTCAAGAAGAAGAACAGCGTGACGATGACGACCGACAAGAGCAGGAAGACGGTCGAGATCGCGTTGACCTCCGGCGTGATGCCGCGGCGGATCTGCCCCAGCATGTAGGTCGGCAGGGTGTCCTGCCCGCCCGACTTGACGAACTCGGTGATGACCACGTCGTCGAGCGAGATGACGAAGGCGAGCATCAGGCCGGCGATGATGCCGGGCCACAGCAGCGGCAGCGTCACCCGCCGGAACGCCTGCCAGGGCGTGGCGTAGAGATCGGCCGCGGCCCTTTCGAGCGTCAGGTCCATGTTCTCGAGCCGCGCCCGGATCGGCAGGTAGGCGAAGGGGATGCAGAACGCCGTATGCGCGGCGATCAGGTAGCCGAGGCCCGTGTAGCCGCTGGCGATCTTGATCTGCGAGAAGAAGATCAGGAGCGCCACGCCGGTGACGATCTCGGGCACCATCAGCGGCTGGTTGATGAAGGCGTATTTGAAGGTGAGCCCGCGATAGGGCCGCGTCCGCGTCGTCGCCAGTGCTGCCATGGTCGCCGCGATGGTGGCGATGATGGCAGCCGACGAGGCGATCTTGAGCGACCGCCACGAGGCGTCGACCACCTGCTGGTTGGCCCAGGCCGACACGAACCAGCGCAGCGAGAAGCCGCCCCAGTCGGTCACCGAGGTCGACTCGTTGAAGGCATAGACCACCAGCACCAGGATCGGCGCGTAGAGCAGCACGAAGCAGGCCGTGGCGATCGCCGTGAAGCCGGTTTGCTGCCGGATCGAGAAGCGCTTAGCCATGGCGCACCTCCGAGCCCGAGGTGTTGCGGACATAGACCAGGAGCGCCACCATGACGATCGCCATGACGGTGATCGACAGCGCCGCGCCCAGCGGCCAGTTGCGCCCCTGCCCGAACTGCAGCTCGATCAGGTTGGCGAACATCATGTTCTTGCCGCCGCCCAGCACGCTCGGCGTCACATAGGCGCCGATGGCGGGGATGAAGACCAGGATCGAGCCGGCGACCACGCCGGGCCTGACCAGCGGGAAGATGATCCGCCTCAGCACCTGCCAGCGCGAGGCGTAGAGGTCATAGCCGGCCTCGACCAGGCGGAAGTCGAGCTTCTCCATGCTGGCGTAGAGCGGCAGCACCATCAGCGGCAGGTAGACATAGACCATGCCCACCATGATGGCGAAGTCGGTGTAGAGCATCTGGATCGGCTGGTCGACGATGCCGAGATTGATCAGCGCCGTGTTGATAATGCCCTCGTTGCGGATCACCTGCAGCACCGCGAAGGTGCGGATGAGAAGGTTCGTCCAGAACGGGATGGTGATCAGGAACAGCCAGACGTCGCGCGTCCGCTCCGACCGCGTGGCGATGAAGTAGGCGGTGGGGAACCCGAAGACCAGCGTCGCCACGGTGGCCATCAGCGCGAGCCTGAGCGACCGCCAGAAGATGGTGAGGTGGGAAGTCGCCAGCGCCAGCGTGTCGTCGAAGATGTCGCGCTCGAGGAAGACCGAGACCCATCCTTCGGTGGAGAATTTCCACTCGACATCGCCATAGGGTCCGGGCGTCAGGAACGAGTAGATGAGCACGATCAGCAGCGGGCCTGAAGCGGCCAAAAGGATGATGATCAGCGCCGGTGCCGACAGAAGCCAGCGGTTTCTCGTCTCCCGCGCCTCCGCCTGCTTTTCGATTTCGGCTGCGGTCGCCATGGCTCAGTCCTTGAGTATCTGGGCCGCATCGTCGCCGATGACGATGCCGACGCGCTCGCCGCGCTCGAAATCGGCCGCCGATCCGCGCGTGTTCTGCTGGCGCACGGTGAAGATCGCGCCGTCGTCCAGCTTGATGTGCACATGCGTGTCGGTGCCGAAATAGACGACGTTCTCGACCACGCCCGAGATGTCGCCCTTGTCCTTCACCGCCCTGGCGTGCTCGGGGCGGATCACCACCGTCGCGCTGCCGTCCGGCTTGAAGCCCTCGGGCAGCGTCGCCGCGATGGTTGCGCCCGAATTCAGCGTCACCTTGGCCTTGCCGCCGTCGACCGAAACGATGCGGGCCTCGAGGAAGTTGGTCTCGCCGATGAAGTCGGCGACGAAGCGCTCGGCCGGCCGGTCGTAGATCTCGCGCGCCGTTCCCACCTGCAGGATCTTGCCCGACGACATCACCGCGATGCGGTCGGACATGGTCAGCGCCTCCTCCTGGTCGTGGGTGACGAAGATGAAGGTGATGCCGGTCTCGTGCTGCAGGCGCTTGAGCTCGATCTGCATCTCCTTGCGCAGCTTGTAGTCGAGCGCCGACAGCGGTTCGTCGAGCAGCAGCACCTTGGGCTGCGGGGCGAGTGCGCGTGCAAGCGCCACGCGCTGCTGCTGGCCGCCGGAGATCTGGCTGGTGCGGCGCTTGGCGAGCTTTTCCATGCGCACCAGCTTCAGCATCTCGGCGACGCGCGCGTCGATCTCGGCGCGCGGCTTGCCCAGCATCTCCAGCCCGAAGGCGATGTTCTGCGCCACGGTCATGTGCGGGAACAGCGCGTAGGACTGGAACACCGTGTTGACCGGCCGCTTGAACGGCGGCAGCGGCGCGATGTCCTGGCCGTAGAGCATGATCTCGCCCTCGGACGGAAAGTCGAAGCCGGCGATCAGCCTGAGCAATGTGGTCTTGCCGCAGCCCGATGGCCCCAGCAGCGTGAAGAACTCGTTTTCCCTGATCGAAACCGAGACGGTATCCAGCGCAGCGACCTGCGCCTCCCCCGTTCCGTAGACCTTGCGAACTCCGCGAACCTCGATCGCATTCCTACCCGGTGTGTCCGGCACGCAATACGCCCCATTGTCTTGTCCGCCTTGTTGGCGGAACTTGTTCCCCGTTAGATTGTCACCATGACCCGCAGGGCTTGGCAACAACGGCTCTCGTTCATTTCGCCAGGCCGCCGGCACGCCGTCAGGCCTGGTAGGTCACTCTTCCCCCGCAGATGGTCGTCACCGGCCGCACCTCGTGCAAAACGGCCGGATCAGTCGCCTCGATGTCGGCGGAAAGCACCACCAGGTCGCCGAGGAAGCCCGGCTTCAGCCTGCCCTTCCTGTCTTCCATGAACTCGGCATAGGCGCCCTCGACCGTGTAGCCGGCGAGCGCCTGGTGCAGCGAAACGCTCTGGTCTGGCATATCGTCCGCCCAGGGCTTGCGCAGCATCGCCGCCTGCATGCCCTCTATCGGGTCGATCGGCGCCACCGGCCAGTCGGAGGCGAACACCACATGCGCGCCGGCCTCGATCAGCGTGCGGGTCGGATAGGCGTAGGGCCAGCGCTCGCGGCCGATGCGCGAGACGGTCGGCTCGAGCGGAAAGGTCATCGCGCCGGGCGGGTGCGGAGGCTGCATCGAGGCGATCACGCCGAGATCGGCGAAGCGCCCGATGTCGGTCGCGGTGGTGAGTTCCACATGCTCGACGCGGTGGCGGCTGTCACGCTTGCCGTTGGCCTTGGCGGCCGCCTCGTAGCCGTCGAGCACGGCGCGCACCGCCCCGTCGCCGATCGAATGCACGGCGATCTGCAGGCCGCGCCGGTCGATCTCGACCGCGATGCGCTTGAATTCCTCCGGCGAAAACAGCGGCTCGCCCACCCAGTCCGGCCGGTCGGCATAGGGCTCGATCATCACCGCCGTCCAGGAATCCAGCACGCCGTCGTAGAACAGCTTGACCATGCCCGACGACAGCCACTCGCCGGCATAGCGCTCGGCCATGTCCGACGCCTTTTCGAGCATGTCGAGGGTCATGAAATTCTTGTAGTGGAACGGCACCTTGACCCGGCAGGTCAGGTCGCCCTCGGCCTCGATCTCCGACAGGAGCTCGAGCTGGTAGTAGTTGCCGTCCATGTTCTGGATCGAGGTGATGCCGTGGCGCGCGCACCAGTCGAGGCCGCGCCGCATGATGGCGCGGTCGCCGGCGCGTTCCTCCGCCGAGGGCATCGGATCGGGCTCGCCGCCGGTCGACAGCCCGAGCCGCACCCGCTCCTCACCCGCGAGCTTCAGCACCGGGTTGAACGCCTCGTTCTCGCGCAATTCGCCCTCGGCCAGGCCGTCGGCACCCATGACGATCTCGTTGCCAGGCGTAAGTTCCCGCCCGTGCAGCACGCCCGCCATTTCCAGCGCCTTGGTGTTGGCCCACATCGTGTGATGGTCGGGCGCTGCCATGACGAACGGGCGGTCCGGCAGGATGGCGTCGAGGTGATGCCTGGTCACCCGCTCGCTGCCCAGGATGGTATAGTCCGCGCCCTGCCCCACCAGCATCGGCTGGTCGGGCCGCGCCGCCGCATAGGCCTGAACCGCCTCGCGCAGCGCCTCGAAGCCATGCACGCCCAGAAGCTGCAGATGCGCGAGTTCGGCGGCGCCCGAGAACAGGTGCATGTGCGCTTCGATGAAGCCGGGAACCACCGAGCCGCCGCGCGCGTCGATCACCCTGGTGTCAGGGCCGCGCATTGCTTCGATCGTGGAGTTGTCGCCGACGGCGGCGATCAGGCCGTCGTTGACGGCCACCGCTTCGGCCGTGGGCCGGGTCGAGTCCATGGTCAGCACGCGGCCGTTGACAACGATCAGGTCGGCATTGCGAACCGTTTGGACAGACATCGCGACTCCGCGCACTTGACTGACAGAGACCGTCCAAACCCGCAACCGCAGCATGCCCTTCCGACGAAATGGCCCACCGAGACAGGAGGTCTGAAACCGGTCCGCCTTCCCCAGGAATTCCCCTTGTTTCCCTAAAGACAGCGTCGAGAAAAAATGCGACTAATTATTCGCGTTTGTCAATATGCGGGATTTGTTGGATGCGTTGTGGAGGACGCAACCCGTGCATGGTGCAGGCGAGCAGGGAGCGAGAAGTCATTCCGTGAATCGCAGTCTCAACTGGAAGACCACGACGGCGCTCAAACCGCGCAAGAAGCCGCGACAGGAGCGGTCGAGCAAGGTCGTCGACAGGATTCTCGATGCCGCCCTGACCTTGACCAGGGAGCAAGGGACCAAGACGCCGACGACGCTCGCCATCGCCCAGCGCGCCGGCCTGTCGGTCGGCTCTGTCTACCAGTACTACCCCAACAAGGAAGCCATCCTTCTGGACCTCGCCCGGCGCTGGCTGGGCGCCTTCCCCGAGGTCATCGCCAAGCGCATCGAGGCACCACGCCCGACCAGCCGCGACGAATTCCAGTTGGAGGTGGACAAGCTCTTCGTCGACACCTCCCGGCTCTATCTCGACAACGCCAACCTGATGCCGGTCATCGAGGCGATCACCGGCAACCCCGACCTCAGGCCCATCCAGAACGAATATGACGAGCAGATCATCGCCCTCTATGCCGCCTGGCTGCGGCATGTGAACCCGGCGCTCCAGGACGATGTCGCCAGCCGGCTGGGCGTGGTGATGATGGAGGTCGGCCACGTCTGCCGCCTCATCGGCCTCAAGCGGGACCGCAAGGCGTTCGACCTCATCCAGGACGACGTCAAGACCATGTGGCTCGCCCTGGTCGCCCCCTATCTCGATTTCAACCAAAGCCAGGAAGGATTTTCATGAAGACAGTCTTTTCACCGCTCCACGCCGGCCACAGCGGCCAGATGGAGCTTGTCGCCGGCGCCATCGTGCCCGGCTTCGAAAAACCCTCGCGGGCCGAGATCATCAGGGCGCGGATCGAACATCAGAAGCTGGGGGATATCCTTGCGCCCGAGGTCCACGACCTCGCGGCCGCCAAGCGCGTGCACGCGGCCGACTACATCGACTTCCTGCCGACCGTCTGGCCGCAATGGGAAGCCGCCGGCAAGTCCGGTTCGGCCATCCCCTTCGCCTGGCCGACGCGCGGCCTGCGCGGCGACGTCCGCCCCAGGACCATCGAGGCCCAGCTCGGCTTCTATTCCTTCGACGGCGGCGCCAGCTTCGTGAAGGGCACCTGGGAGGCGATCAAGTCGTCCTACGACGTCGCACTCACCGCGGCCGCCCTGGTCAAGTCCGGCGAGTGCGCGGCCTTCGCGCTCTGCCGCCCGCCGGGGCACCACGCGGGTGCCGCCTTCATGGGCGGCTATTGCTTCATCAACAACGCCGCCGTCGCCGCCCAGTGGTTCCGCGACCAGGGCGCCAGGCGCGTCGCGGTGCTCGACGTCGACTACCACCACGGCAACGGCACGCAGGAGATCTTCTATTCCCGCGCCGACGTCCAGGTCATCAACCTGCACGGCGACCCGATGACCGAGTACCCGTTCTTCCTCGGCCATGCCGACGAACGCGGCCAAGGCGAAGGCGAAGGCTTCAACCTCAACTACCCGATGCCCTTCGGCACCTCCTTCGACACGTGGAGCGAAGCGCTCGACGACGGCTGCCGCAAGCTCGCCGCCTACGCGCCCGACGTCGTCGTGGTCTCCCTCGGCGTCGATACCTTCGAGAAGGACCCGATCAGCCACTTCAAGCTGACCAGCGCCGACTACCCCAGGATCGGCGCCCGCATCGCCCAGCTCGGCTTGCCGACGCTGTTCGTCATGGAGGGCGGCTACGCCGTCGACGAGATCGGCGTCAACGCCGTCGGCGTGCTCACCGGCTTCGAGGGCCGCTGACGCGGCTGGCATCGCCCTCCCCTCGCGGGGAGGGCAGGTCAGCATCCCGGCAAGACGGGGCTTGCGAGCAACTTTTCAGGACTTGGGTTCCTCTCCCCCACGACGTGGGGGAGAGGTGGCTCGGGCGAAGCCCGAGACGGTGAAGGGGCGGCGAGAGAGCCGACCGGCAGGCGAAAATCCCTCCCCTGAGTCTCGCGACGGACTCTGAATTAACTTTTTGTCAATTCCGTTTGCGGAGCGATTCGCGAGCAGGTAAATTGAACCCGAATCAGCCGGTCCACGGGGGCGCGGCGAACCACCAACTCTCTGAAAAACCGAGGTTTTCCTCGGGTGAGAGCGCGTCAGGTTTCGCGCGACCAGCACGGATTCGGCCGATCGGCGCCCCAGGCGCCTGTGTGGCGTTCTTTCGTCTCAAGTGAAGCGTTTTTCGACCGGAAGGGGCAGCGGCCTTTTCCGGCCTCCCATGGATTCCGGCCAGTTCTGAAATGATCGCCCCCGCAGCCCGCCACGAACAGACGACCGTCGCAGCAAGGCTCGCATCGCGCAGCGATCTCACCGCCTTCCTCATGGGACTGGCCGACGAGGTGGGCGCCGACGGCTACATGCTCGTCGCCATCTCCCAGGACCAGGACCGCGACAACCTGCAGATCGTCGCCTCCAACTGGATCTACGACGCCATCCAGATCGCCGGCCACGCGCTCATCGCCAGCCTTGCCCAGGGACCCTTCGCCAGCGCGCCGGGCGTCCAGCCGCAGGGGCTGGTCGCCTCGCAGGCTCCCGCCCTGCTCGGCGGCGAGGAGGCGAAGCTGCTCGACATCCTCGGCCATGCCGAGATCTTCGCCCTGCGCCTGCATGTCGGGCGCCAGCGCCTGTTCATGCTGCTCTCCGCCGGCGAGGCCGGGCGGATCGACCCCGCACTGATGCCGCGCGCCCAGATCGAATGCTGCTACGCCCTGTCCCAGGCGCAGGGCATCCTCGCCGCGGCGACGCTGCGCGACCCGCTGTCCGACCGCGAGCGCGAGTGCCTGTTCTGGGTGTCGGAAGGCAAGACGACGGAGGAAGTGGCGCTGATCCTCGGCGTCTCGTCCAACACCGTCAACAGCTACATCACCCACGCGATCCAGAAGCTGTCGGCCAGCAACCGCGCCATGGCGATTGCGACCGCGATCAGGAGTGGCATCATTTGACCTACGCCCACGCCAGACACTTCGCCTCCGTAGCACGGCCCATCCACGATCAGCGCGCGGGCCGCCCGGCGAACCCTATGGCCGACCGCATCGTCACGCTTGCCGACGCTGCAAGGTATTGCCGCTGGATCGCCGCCGATCTCGGCGCCCGCGACTTCGCGCTCTGCTTTGCCGGGACGTCGTCCGACAGCAGCCGGCTGGTGCCCTGCTTCGATTCCGACTACCCCAGCACCATGTCCGCCGCGCGGCTGCTCGGCGGCGGCATCGGCGAGCATCTGCTGCGCCATGCCCGGCAGTCCACCGCGCCGTGCTGGTGGGCCGACGACGCGGCCGCCGAGACATCCCTTTCGGCGCTTGCATGGGCAAGCCGCATCGAGCCGTTGGCCCAGATCGGCCGGGGCATCGCCTTCCCGGTCTATGCCGAGCGCGGCCAGGCCGGCCTGTTCATCTTCGGCGGGCCCGACCTCGCTCCGGACGCCCGTTCGTTGCATGCCCTTCATGCCCACTGCTTCTCGCTGTTCGAGGCGGTCGCACGCATGAGCCCAGCCCGCGACGGCAAGCTGCCGGCGGTGTCGCGGCGCGAGCTCGAATGCCTCAAGCTCACCTCGCGCGGCTACACCAGCGAGGAGATCGCCAAGCTGCTCAAGCTGTCGGTCCACACCGCCAACCAGTATCTCACCCAGACGACGCAGAAGCTGAACGCCGTCAACCGCATGCACGCGGTCGCCAAGGCGCTGCGCCTGGGCCTGATCGACTGAGCGCCGCGCGTTCGAACGAACGCGCCAGCGACGCTCTTGATCTTTGACGTAGAGCCTCTTCCCGCCTCGGGCGGTTCCGCCCTGTAAGCGCGAAGCCCCTGCCTCTCCTCAGGCAGCCTCCGCCCGCGGCGGCGTCCGCCGGATCATCGCCTGCTCGATCGCGGCGGCGAGATATTCGGTGTTCTTCTCCGGCGACGGGTCGGGCTTCTCGAACGACACGTAGTGGACCTCGACGGAAGCGTTGTTCGCCGTCATCGACAGCTGGAAATAGACCGCCGCCCCTTCCGGCCGAAGCTCGAGGTCGAGCACGATGCGCGGGCTGCCGGTCCAGCACACCTGCGCCTCGCCGCCGAGGCCGAGCCGCAGCGCGCCGGGCATGAAGTACATCTCGGCCGCCGAATCGACCAGGTCGGCCAGGCAGGCGAAATGCTCCAGGCGGATGAAGGCGATGTAGTCGGCGATGTCGACAAGGCGCAATTCGCGCACCACGGGCTGGATGGCGGTTGCGACGATCATTTCCCGGGACGTTGCATGTGGCTGACGATTCATGGTGTCCTGCGTTGGCCCTTGTTTCCGTAGACGACGCGAACGAGCTCGGCGACCGCCTGGTAGAATTGAGGTGGGATGACATTATCCACCGAAACTTGCTTGTACATGGAACGTGCGAGCGCCACGTCCTCGAACACCGGAATGCCGTTCTCGCGGGCGATCTCGCGGATCTTCAGCGCCACCAGGTCCTGCCCCTTGGCCAGCACGACCGGCGCGGAATCCTCCTCGCGCACGTAGCGCAGCGCGATCGAGAAGTGGGTCGGGTTGGCGATCACCAGCGTCGCGCGCGGCACCGCCGCCATCATGCGCTGGCGGGCGCGGTCGCGCGCCAGCGAACGCAGCCGTGACTTGACGATCGGGTCGCCTTCCGACTGCTTCAGCTCGTCCTTCACCTCCTGCTTGGTCATGCGCAGGTCGGCGCGCCAGTGGAAGCGCGACCAGACGATGTCGGCAACCGCGATCGCCGCCATCACGAAGACGATCGCCACCAGTATGTCGATGGCGATGCCGCGGATCACCGTGGCGAAGGCGACGGGGCTGGTGATCATGCCCGCGAGCAGGCGGCGGTGGTCGTCCGACAGCACGAAGGTCAGCACCACGATGACCAGGACGAGCTTGCCGAGCGATTTCAGGAACTCGGCGAAGCCCTGCACGCCGAACATGCGCTTCCAGCCCTGGAACAGCGAGATGCGCGAAGCCTGCGGCCGGATGCGCTCGCCGACGAACTGCGGCACGTTCTGGAAGATCGAGGCGCCGACGCCGGCGACGACCAGAAGCATGAGCAGGCTCGCGACCGCGCGGCCGATCTCCATCATCACCGCCCGGTAGAGCTCGATCACGTCGCGTTCGGTGCCGAGCGGCCAGGCTTCGGGCTTTTCCAGGAAGTTCGACAGGAAAGCGCCCAGTTCGGCCACGGCCTCGCCGGCGAAGAAGACGGTGTAGACCAGGATCGCCACGAACGAGGTGAAGATCGCGATCTCCTTCGAGTGCGGCAGCTGGCCCTTCTCGATGGTGTCGCGGATCTTCTTCTCTGTGGCCTCTTCTGTTTTTGAATCCTTGTCGACGCTGTCGGACATGGCTCAGGGAGACCGGAGGCTCAGGCGGCGTCCAGCGCCGACGGCAGCTCGAGCAGCCCGTCGTTCGCCATGCGCAGCGCCGTCGAGGCGATGGTCTTGCGGGCCTGCAGGATGGTCGCCGGCTGGATGCCTTCCGAACCCTGGCTGAGTTCGGATTCGATCATGCGCCGCGAGCGCGCGCCGATCGACGAGAGCACGGCCTCGGCGATCTGCAGCGGGGTGCCACGCAGCGCCAGCGTCACGAGTTCCGTCGACAGCCCGTCGAACAGGGCGACGCGGGCCTTCTGCGTCATCAGCGGGATGTCGTCGAACGAGAACAGCCGGGCGCGGATGGCGTCGAGGTCGCTGAGGCCGCCTTCCTCGAGGTCGCTCATCACTTCCTCGAGCTGCGACTTGTCGAGTTCGTTGAGCACGCTGGCGACGCGGGTCTGCCCGGCCGAGGTGTCCTTCTGGGCGCTTTCGGTCAGCACGCGGCTGCGGATCTGGTTCTCGACCAGCCTGGTCGCCGCCTCCGGCACGATGGCCAGTTCCATCATCCGCTTGATGATCTCGATGCGCAGCGGCTTTTCCAGCGTCAGCACGACGCTCGCGGCATAGCCGGGCGCGAGGTTGGACAGGATCATCGCCGAGGTCTGCGGGTGCTCGTTGGCGAGGAACGTGCCGATCTGGGCCGGCTCCAGCTTCTCGAGCTGCGGCCACACCGGCGGCGTGGTGTCCTTCTCCACCGCCGGCTTGCCCTTGCCCATCAGCGCGTTGACCTCCTCGGGCGACAGCGACTCGTTGAGGATCGTGTCCATCTTGTCGGCGGAATCGAGCAGGCCCGCGCCCTCGGTGAACTCGGCCTCGAACTCGGCGACGATCCGCTCCAGGTCGGCCTGCGGGATGGTGCGCAACAGCCGCGCGCCTTCGATCAATGCCTTCAGCTCGTCCTGCTTGAAGAACTTGAGCAGCCGGCTCGCCGATGGCTTGCCCATCGCCACCAATATGGCTGCTGCCTTTTGCGGCCGCGTCAGCGTCGACAGCGGATTCATGCGCAGGCCTTTCTCGAAAGCTGGAAGAGCACGCCGTATTTCCCTCAGACGCTCTTGGTGGCGGCCACGATCTCGGTCAGGCGGATGCCGAAACGCGACGGATCGCTTTCGAGCACGGTGATCTCGCCGCGCGCGATGCGGCGGCCGTTGACGACGACGTCGACCGGCTCGCCGATGCGGCGGTCGAGCGCCACCGTCGAGCCCTTCTGCAGCGTCATCAGGTCGGACACCGCCATCTCGGTGCTGCCGAGCACGATCTGCACCTCGACCGGGATGTCGAATATGACGCTGCCGGAGGGCGCGTTGCGCAGCGCCTCGGGGCGCTTCTCCTCCTCGCTCAGCACGCCGCGCAGCTCTTCGATGGCGCGGTTGAGCTGCTCGTCCTCGACGGCGGCTTCAGGCTTTTGGACCTCGGGCTTCGGCTGCGCCTTGCTCATGCTGTTCTCCAGTTCTCTCGGTCACGGTAGAGGGCGATCCGCCTCAGCCCGCGACGATCCCTTCAATCGTGTCGTCCGCGTCGGCGGGACGCCGGATGCGTACGGTGTAGTTCTGCCCGAGCTTGCCGAACTCGCAGGCAAACAGCGTCTTGCCGCGCGTGCCGATGACAGCGTTCGACTGCACGTCCTGCGGCAGCTCGATCACCTGGCCGGCCACGAGCCGCGTCAGTTCGCCGAGCGTCATGCGCCCGAGCGGCATCGACGCCTCGAGCCGCACAGTCGAGCGCATCACCTCGTCGGAGAAGCGCGAGCGCCATTCCGTGGTCGGCGGCGACGCCGCGTCCTTCTCGGCCTTGCCGCGCTTGTCCTCGATCAGGATGCGCTGCGGTAGGGTCAGCGTCAGCAGCCCGCGCGACGCCGCCGTCGAGATCGACAGCACGACGCGCGCCGACGGACCGTCGCGGAACACGTGCTTCTTCATCTCCGTGCCGGTCATCGCGTCGGCGACCGGCAGCTTCACCCCGAGCCCGCCGTCGGGTCCCTGGGCGTTGACCGCGCGGCCGATGTCCTGGAACACCATGGTCACGACGCCAAGCTCGATCGACGACAGGTCGCGGTCGATCGGCGCCACCTCGCGGCTCGGGTCGCCGCCGAACAGCACGTGCACGAGGATGGCGATCGCCTGCGGGTCGAGCGTCATCACCAGCCCGTCGGGCGAGGTCGGGGTCATAGCCACCGTCATCGCCTGGTTGGCCTTGCCCGCCTTGGCGTCGGCCATGCGGCCGAGCTTGACCTCCGCCACCTCGACGAAAACCTGCTCGGGCAGCATCTCGGTCAGGAACCGGGCGATCGCCGGGGCCGAGCGCTCCGCCAGGCGGCGGGCGGCCGAATGCACCTTGGCCGGCTCGCCGGTGTCGCCAAGCAGGCGCTCGATGATCAGGTCCCGCGAATCCGCCGGGCTAGCGGTAGTGTTCATGACGTCACATGCCCTTCGTCAGCGGCCGGCATAAGCTCAGGCCGCCTTCTTCTCGAGATTGCCGGTGTTGAGCGTGCTCTGTTCCACCGCGTCGATCGACGGCCGGTCGTAGGACGAGATCGTCTTGCGGCCGAACTCGATCGCCACCTGCGGCAGCGAACCGTTCATGTAGGCCAGCAGCGTCTGCTTGACGATGATGTAGAGGCGGTTCTTCTTCTCGCGCACCATCTTGATCTTGGCGGCGATCGGGCCGACGAGGGCATAGGACAGGAAGATGCCGAGGAAGGTGCCCACCAGCGCCGCGCCGATCAGCGCGCCGAGGATTTCCGGCGACTGGTCGAGCGCGCCCATCGCCTTGACCACGCCCAGCACCGCGGCCACGATGCCCAGCGCCGGCAGGCCGTCGCCGACCGCGATCAGCGCGTGGTACGACTTCAGCTTGTCCGAGCGGATGGTCTGGATCTCCTCGTCCATCAGCGCCTCGATCTCGTGCGGGCGGGCGTTGCCGATGATGATGATGCGGCAGTAGTCGCAGATGAAATGCGTCAGGTCGTGGTTCTTCAGCACCGTCGGGAAGGCCTGGAAGATCGTCGATTCCTCGGGGTTGTCGATATGCGCCTCGACCTCCGACCGCGTCTTGGTCCTGAGCTCGCGCATCAGGCTGTGCAGCACGCCGAGCGTTTCGAGATAGTCCTGCTCCTTCGGCACCGACTGCTTGAAGGCTTCGACGATGCCCCTGCCCGTGTCCTTGACCGTCGACATCGGGTTGGCGACCAGGAAGGTGCCGAGCGCGGCACCGCCGATGATGACGGCTTCCCACGGCTGCATGAGCACGCTGACCTTGCCGCCCATGGCCATGAAGCCGCCCAGCACGCAACCCAGCGTCACGACGAGTCCGATTAGAATGCCCACCGCAGGTCCTTCCGCATTGAAAGCAATACGCAGACAGCGATAGCGGTCGTGCCTTGTGTGAGGCTTGAAATGGCGCTGCGACCCGATTCAGCCTCGCGCAAGCATTCGCGCATAGGCTTCCCCGACTATCCTGCGGCGGAAGGGGCCAGGGCGTGCTCAATACCTATTCAAGCTACCAGTTGATCGCGAGGGACTTGAACAAGGCGCTCGACCGCGTCGAGGCCCGGCCGATGGTCGAGCGCGAGACGGAGTACTACCTCAAGAACATCACCAAGGTGAAAAGCGTCGACGAGTTCGTCAAGAACGACCGGCTGTTCCGCTACGCCATGAAGGCTTTCGGCCTGCAGGACATGGCCTACGCCAAGGCCTTCATGGCCAAGGTGCTGCGCGAGGGCGTCACCGATCCCGACAGCTTCGCCAACAAGCTGTCCGACAAGCGCTACGTCGAATTCGCCAAGAGCTTCAACTTCGCCGACCTCGGCGCCCGCGCCACCGTCTACAACAAGGCCCAGCAGGGCGCGGTCGACAAATACCTGGCCGCGGTCAAGCTCGGCGGGGGCGACCCCAATGCCGCCGCCGTGCAGCAGGAGGTCAAGTATTACCTCGACAACATCGTCAAGGTGAAATCGGCCAAGGAGTTCATGGCCGACACCCGGCTCTACACCTTCGCCATGAAGGCCTATGGCCTCGAATCCTCCATCGCCAACAAGGAGATGATGGAGAAGGTGCTGGCCGGCGGCGTGCGCGACCCCAAGAGCTTCGCCAACCAGATGGCCGACAAGCGCTACGCGGCCTTCGCCGCGGCCTTCAACTTCGAGGCCTACGGCGCCGACGCCACCACCACCAATCCGGCGCAGAAGCCGGCGACCGAGAAGTTCGTCCGCCAGACGCTCGAGGAAGACGCCGGCCAGACCAACGAAGGCGTGCGGCTTGCCCTCTATTTCCAGCGCAAGGCGCCTTCGCTCACCAACTTCTACGAGGTGCTTGCCGACAAGGCGATGGCCAAGGTCGTGCGCACCGCGCTCGGCCTCCCAGACTCGCTCGCCTCCGCCGACGTCGACCTGCAGGTCAAGCATTTCGAGCAGCGGCTGAAGGTCACCGACTTCTCCGATCCGAAGAAGCTCGGCGATTTCCTCAAGCGCTTCACCAGCATGTGGGAGATCGCCAACCCGACCTCGCCGGTGCAGCAGTCGGCCGGGATCCTGTTCGGCAGGCCGGCAAGCTACGGGGTCTCCACCGACCTGATATTCGCCATGCAGAAGCTGAGGTTCTGAGGACATCATGCAGAACGGTCTCTACGTCGCGCTGTCGGCCCAGGTGGCGCTCGAAAAGCGCCTGAACACCATCGCCGACAACGTCGCCAATTCGTCCACCGTCGGCTTCCGCGCCACCGGCGTGAAGTTCGAGGACGTCGTCTCGGGCATCGGCGACAAGTCGGTGTCCTTCACCTCGCCGGGCGACACCTACCTCTCGACTCAGAGCGGCGGCCTGACCCAGACCGCCAATCCGTTCGACTTCGCCATCCGCGGCGACGCCTGGTTCGGCATCGAGACGCCGGCCGGCACCGTCATGACCCGCGACGGGCGCTTCACGCTCACCCAGGACGGACAGCTGGTCACGCTGGAGGGCTATCCGGTGCTCGACGCCGGCGGCGCGCCGATGCAGCTCGATCCCCGGGCCGGCCCGCCGGAGGCCGGCGCCGACGGCTCGCTGCGCCAGGACGGGCGGCTGGTCGGCGCCATCGGCCTCTACGAATTCAACCCCGGCCCGAACTTCGTCCGCTACGGCAATTCCGGCGTGGTGCCCCCGGGAACGCCCGAGCCGGTCGTCGACCGCATGGCGGCAGGCGTCGCCCAGGGCTTCGTCGAGGAATCCAACGTCAATCCGGTCAAGGAGATGACCAAGCTCATCATGGTGCAGCGCGCCTTCGAGAACACGGCCGCGCTCATCCGCCAGACCGACGCCTCCTTCTCCGACGCCATCAAGACCCTCGGGTCCAAATAGGCCGCCAGTTGAGCACCCCCCTGCCCGCGATCCGCACCGACCTGCCCCCGGCACACGACAACCGGATCGAGGCGCTGGAACACGTCCGGCGCCGCTTCGCCGACGACCGCATGCTCGTCCGGCGCGGCGGCCGCGTCACCGAGATCGCGCCGACGCACTACAAGGTCCGCGGCCTGTCCGCCAGTGCCCGGCTCGGCGACATCGTCGAGCACAGCGGCCACGGTCTCGGCCGCCGCGGCGAGATCGTCCAGATCGGCCGCGACGAGGTGCTCGTCGCGCCCTATGAGAGCAGCGGCGACGTCGGCGTCGGCGATGCCGTCTTCACCCGCGGCCCGATCGCCGTCACCCCGCATCCGAGCTGGCGCGGCCGCGCCATCGATGCGCTCGCCCGTCCCATCGACCATGGCCCGCCGCTGATCCGCAGCGCCTCGCCGGGTGGTGCGGCCGTGGCGCCGCCGGCAGCACTTGCCCGCCAGCGCGTCGACACCGGCTTCCGCACCGGCGTCCGCGTCATCGACATCTTCGCCCCGCTCTGCTTCGGCCAGCGCATGGGCATCTTCGCCGGCTCGGGCGTCGGCAAGTCGACGCTGCTTGCCATGCTGGCCGGCGCCGATGCCTTCGACACGGTCGTCGTCGCCCTGATCGGCGAGCGCGGCCGCGAGGTGCGCGAATTCCTCGAGGACACGATCGGCGCCGCCTCCATGGCCAAGACCATCGCCGTCGTCGCCACCAGCGACGAGAGCGCCATGATGCGCCGCCGCGCCCCCGACACCGCCATGCGCGTTGCCGAGCACTTCCGCGACCGCGGCGACCGCGTCCTGCTTGTGCTCGATTCCATCACCCGTTTCGCCCACGCGCTACGCGAGGTGGCGATCGGCGCGGGCGAGCCGCCGGTGGCGCGCGGCTATCCGGCATCCGTCTTCACCGAGCTTCCCAAGCTGCTCGAACGCGCCGGACCCGGCGTCGAGGGCAAGGGCTCGATCACCGCGATCATTTCGGTGCTGGTCGACGGCGACGACCACAACGACCCCGTCGCCGATTCCGTGCGCGGCATCCTCGACGGCCACATCGTGCTCGACCGCTCGATCGCCGAGCAGGGCCGCTATCCTCCGGTCAATCCGCTGTCATCCATCTCGCGCCTCGCCGGCAAGGCCTGGACCCCGGACGAGCGTGTGCTCGTCGGCAAGCTCAAGGCGATGATCTCGCGCTTCGAGGACACGCGCGATATCCGCCTGCTCGGCGCCTACCAGCCCGGCGCGGACCCCGAGCTCGATCTCGCCGTGCGCCAGGTCCCCGTCATCTACGAGGCGCTGGCGCAGTCACCGTCCGACGGCTCCTCGCCGGACCCGTTCTCCGACCTCGCCCGCCATCTGAAAGCCAAGGATAGAGCCAATGTTCAGGCGGAATGATCCGGCCAGCGAACTGCTGGACATGATCGGCTCGAACCAGAAGCCGGCCACCCTGCTCGAACGCCTCGGGCTGAAGCGACGCACCGTCATTCTCGCCCCGCCGGCCCGCCGGAAGGACCATCGCAGCGACCTGATGATCGCCGGCCTGGGCATAGCCATCGGCCTCGCGAGCGCCCTCTTCCCCTGGTACATCTTCTTCAATCCGGAAAAGTTCGGCGTGCGCGCGCTGAAGTTCGCCGGCGACGGGCAGAGCGAACAGTCGGTTCCGCTGGCGCTTGGCCAGCAGCCCGAACGCGTCGGCGCGCCGATGTCGGTCGAGGACATCCCGCCGATGCAGCTGGACCTGTTCGCCACCGGCTCGCTGCGTCCTGTCGAGGACCAGGGCCCCGGCGTGCCTGGGGTCGGGCAGCAGCCCTTCCCCGGCCCGGCGGTCAACTTCACCCTCGTGCATGTCGCCAACGGCCGCGCCATGGTCCAGGACCAGAGCGGGCTCTGGGTCGTGCAGCGCGGCTCCGTCCTGCCCGACTCGAGCCGCGTCGCCTCCATCGAGCAGCGCGACGGAAAATGGGTGCTCGTCACCTCCCGCGAGGACGTGGTCGAGCTCCAGCGCTGACCGTCCGCCGGGCCTGCGGCCGCGCGCAAGGCCCGCGCAAGACTGGGGCAATAGTGTTTGGAAATCTGCTCGGAGATTTCCATGGACCCCGTCAACCTCTTCGATCTGGCCGCCCAGCAGGCTCGCTGGCTCTCGGTGCGCCAGACGACCATCGCCGGCAACGTCGCCAACGCCAACACGCCCGGCTACCGGGCGAACGACGTCGAGCCTTTCGAGCAGGTTCTCGACCGCACGCGGGTGGCAATGACCGCGACGCAGGCCGGGCATCTCGGCGGCGGCGCCACCGATGCCAACTACGCCGTCCGCCAGCAGGAACCAGACACTGCGGTCCTTCCCTCAGAAAACACGGTGGCGCTCGAGAGCGAACTCATCAAGGCCGGCGAGGTGCGCCGCTCGTTCGAGCTGAACACGGCCATCGTAAAGGCCTTTCACCGCATGGTCATGTTGAGCAGCAAGGCCTGAATGCCATGGATCCGCTGAGCGCAGCACTCAAGATCGCCGGCTCCGGCCTCGGCGCCCAGTCCGAACGGCTCCGCATCGTTTCGGAAAACCTCGCCAACGCGCAGTCGACCGGCGACACGCCCGGCGCCGAACCGTACCGGCGCAAGACCATCAGCTTCGCCGCCGAGCTCGATCGCGCGACCGGCGGCTCGACCGTCGAGATCGCCGCCATTGGCAACGACCAGTCGGCGTTCCCGCTCGAATTCCAGCCGGGCAACCAGGCCGCCGACGCCAACGGCTACGTCAAGATGCCCAACGTCAACGTGCTGATCGAGATGGCCGACATGAACGAGGCCAACCGATCCTATGAAGCCAACCTGCAGGTCATCAAGCAGGCGCGCGATCTCATTTCCATGACCATCGACCTTATGAGGAGCCAGTCGTGATCGGTACCATCAGCCCGCTCGGCCCGCAGGCACTTAGCAAGCCGACGAGCATCGTTCCGGAAGCGGCGCAGGCCGCCACCGGCGGCGTCGCGTCCTCCTTCGCCGCAGCCCTTGCGGACGCGGCCACCCAGACCGCGGCGACGCTGCGCCAGGCCGAGCAGATGTCCATCGCCGGCATGCAGGGCCACGCCGACACCCGCGAGGTGGTCGACGCGGTGATGACCGCCGAGCAGTCGCTGCAGGCCGCCATCGCCATCCGCGACAAGATCGTCACCGCCTATCTCGAAGTCAGCCGCATGGGCATCTGAGGACCACTACGATGAAAGCCCTCTCCATCGCCGCCACCGGCATGAACGCCCAGCAGACCAATCTCGAGGTGATCGCGAACAACATCGCGAACATCAACACCACCGGCTACAAGCGCGCCCGCGCCGAATTCTCCGACCTGCTCTACCAGGTCGACCGCATGCAGGGCGTTCCCAGCCGCGCCAACTCGGCGATCGTGCCGGAAGGCGTCTCGATCGGCCTCGGCGTCAAGACCGCGGCGGTCCGCAACGTCCACGTCCAGGGCGGCCTGACCAGCACCGGCAACCAGTTCGACATGGCGCTCACCGGCAAGGGCTGGTTCCAGATCGACGGGCCCGAGGGCGAGACGCTCTACACCCGCGCCGGCTCCTTCAACACCAACGCCACCGGCCAGCTCGTCACCGTCGACGGCTATGTCGTGACCGGCGGCATCACCATCGACCCCAATGCCACCGAGGTTATCGTCAACAATTCCGGCCAGGTCTTCGCCCGCGTCGCCGGCCAGACGGATCTCGTGCAGCAGGGACAGCTGATGCTGTCGAACTTCGCCAACGAGGCGGGGCTCGCGCCGCTCGGCGACAACCTGTTCCAGGCGACCGAGGCCTCCGGCCCGGCCATCGACGGCATCCCCGGCGACCCAGGCTTCGCCACCGTCAAGCAGGGCTATCTGGAAAACTCCAACGTCGACCCGGTCAAGGAAATCACCGAGCTGATCTCGGCCCAGCGCGCCTACGAGATGAACTCCAAGGTCATCCAGGCGGCCGACGAGATGGCCGCCGTCGTCTCCAAGAACATCCGGTGAGCATGATGCGGCAGCGCCACGCCCTCCCTCGCATCCGCGCGGCAGCGTTCGCGCTCGCCATGCTCGGCGGCGCCGGCGCGGCCCGCGCGCAGGAGGTCGTTCTCGTCCCCGACCGCGTCATCTATCCCGGGGAGACGGTCGTCATGTCGTCGCTCCGGGAAATCACGCTCAAGCCGGGCAAGGTCCGGCCGGACGGGGTTGCGACGCGCGCCGACGAACTCGACGGCAAGGTCGCCAAGCGCACGCTGCTTCCTGGCCGCTACGTCGCGGCGGGCGCGCTGCGCCAGCCCTGGCTGGTCGACCGCGGCGCCGCCGTGCAGGTGGTCTTCGAGGCCGGCCCGTTGACGATCTCGGCCGCCGCCGTCGCCCTCGACCCGGGTGCCGCCGGCGACCAGGTCAAGGTGCGCAACGTCGACAGCGGCAAGATCCTCACCGGCACCGTCATGGCCGACGGCTCCATCCGCGTAGGTGCGACATGATCCGCAGGCTGGTACTCGCGGCGGTCGCCGTCCTCGGCCTGCAGGCAGCCTATGCCGACGGCCCCGAGGGCACACCGATTTCGGAGCTGCAGGAGCCCGGCGGCAAGCCGGTCGGAAACGGTGGCAGCGGCAACGACTACGCCGGACTCGGCGAGCGCGACGGCCTGGCCGGCGCCTATGACGACCCCAGCCGGCTGACCACGCTCAACAGCGGCGGCAACCTCGCCAACGTCCGCATCAAGGACATCGCCGTCCTGCAGGAAGCGCGCGACAACCAGCTCGTCGGCTACGGCCTGGTGATCGGCCTCAACGGCTCCGGCGACAGCCTGCGCAACTCGCCCTTCACCGAACAGTCGATAAGGGCGATGCTCGAAAATCTCGGCGTCGCCTCCGAGGACGGCCGCGCCCGCGTCCGCAACGTCGCCGCCGTCATCGTCACCGCCAACCTGCCCGCCTTCGTGCAGGCCGGCGCGCGCATCGACGTCAACGTGTCCTCGCTCGGCGATGCCTCGTCGCTGGCCGGCGGCACACTCGTCATGACCCCGCTCAAGGCGGCCGACGGCGAGATCTACGCCGTCGCGCAAGGCTCCATGCTGGTTGGCGGCTTCAACGCCCAGGGCGCGGCCGAATCCGTGACACAGGGAACCCCGACCGCCGGCCGCGTGCCCAACGGCGCCATCGTCGAACGCGAGGTCAAGGCGCGCTTCGTCGACGAGAACGTCTTGACCCTGCAGCTGCTCAATCCGGACTTCTCCACCGCCGTGCGCATCGCCGACGCCATCAACGGCTACGCCCGCCACCGTTTCGGCAAGCGCGTCGCCGGTGAGCAGGATTCGCGCGCCGTCGTCGTGCGCAAGCCCGAAGGCATCTCCACCGCGCGCTTCTACGCCGAGCTCGAGAACCTGCTCGTCAAGTCGGATGCGCCCGCCCGGGTGGTCGTCGACGAGCGCACCGGCACCATCGTCATCGGCAACGAGGTCAAGGTCTCGCGCGTCGCCATCAGCCACGGCACGCTCACCGTGCGCATCACCGAGCAGCCGCGGGTGGTCCAGCCCGAGCCCTTCTCGCGCGGCCAGACGGCGGTCGAGGACTTCACCGTCATCGAGGCCGAGCGTCCCGGCTCCAAGGTCGGCCTGCTTAACGGCCCCGACCTGCAGACCCTGGTCGCCGGCCTCAACCGCCTCGGGGTCAAGCCCGACGGCATCATCGCTATCCTCCAGGGTATCAAGTCCGCGGGCGCCCTGCAGGCCGACCTGGTTGTGCAATAGGGCTCGTCATGGCGAACGTTCTTCCCCTTCCACTCCGCAGCCGGGCGCTCGCCGCGGCCGCCATCGCGGCGGTGCTTATGGGCATCGCCCCGTCGCGCGCCCAGGAGGTCCGCCAGGTGCTCGACGGTCCCGAGGCCTCGGGCGAACGCGTCGTTCCGGCCGCGCCCAGCGAGGTCGAGCGTTTCTGCTCCAACATCGCCGACGCCGCCCGCGACCGCCGCTATGCCATCCAGGCGGAGGAGCTCAGGAAGCTGCAGGCCGACGTCGACCAGCGCCTCGCCGCTCTCGAAGAGAAGCGCAGCGAATACGAGACCTGGCTCAAGCGCCGCGAGGTGTTCCTCGCCCGCGCCGAAGAGAACCTCGTGCAGATCTATTCGCGCATGAAGCCCGACGCCGCCGCCGAGCGCCTTTCCGCGCTCAATGTCGAGCTCGCCTCGGCCATCCTGATGAAGCTCGACGCCCGCAAGTCGAGCGTCATCCTCAACGAAATGGAAAGCAAGTCGGCCGCGGAGCTCACCCGCGTCATGGCGAGCGCCACGCGCCGGGAAGACCCCTCATGACCAGAAACGCGCTTCTCGCGGCCTCGCTCGCCGGCGTCCTCGCCGGCTGCGCCGCCAATCTCAAGGAGATCAACAAGGAGCCCGCCATGTCGGCGGTCGGCTCCGGCATCGACGACAGCAACTCGGCGATGTACCGCTATCCCGAGGCGCCCACCGCACCGGTCAAGCGTTTCTCGCTGTGGCAGGACAAGCAGAGCCGCATGTTCACCGATCCGCGCGCCCTGCAGCCGGGCGACATCCTGACCGTCAGGATCCAGATCGACGACCGCGCCCGCTTCAAGAACGAGTCGGAGCGCTCGCGCACCTCCAATCGCAAGATCGGGCTCGGCATGGACATGGAATGGGACGGCGCCGGCACCGGCGGTTCGGCCGACGCCGATGTCGATTCCGAATCCAAGTTCGCCGGCGACGGCGCCACCTCCCGCTCCGAGAAGCTCGACCTCCTCGTAGCGGCCGTCGTGACCGAGGTCCTGCCCAACGGCAACATGATCATCCGCGGCTCCCAGGAGGTCCGCGTCAACGCCGAGCTGCGCGTGCTCACCATCGCCGGCATCGTGCGCCCGTCCGACATCGGGCCGGAGAACACCATCCCCTACGAGCGCATCGCCGAGGCGCGCATTTCCTATGGCGGCCGCGGCCGCCTGACCGAGGTCCAGCAGCCGCCCTACGGCCAGCAGTTCCTCGACCAGGTCCTTCCGTTCTAGGCGCGCCCATGTCGACCGTCGAACAGC
Source organism: Aminobacter sp. Piv2-1 (assembly GCF_037625995.1). Classification (NCBI taxonomy): domain Bacteria; kingdom Pseudomonadati; phylum Pseudomonadota; class Alphaproteobacteria; order Hyphomicrobiales; family Phyllobacteriaceae; genus Aminobacter; species Aminobacter sp. Piv2-1. The sequence continues at coordinate 279,774 of NZ_JARKMU010000003.1, read as the reverse complement.
CCCTCCCGCGCAAGACCGGCCCCTCGGTCGTCGTCCAGATCGGCATCCTCGTGCTCATGACCGCCGCGGCGGTCGGCATGGGCTGGCTGTCGGGCGCCTATCTCCAGGGCGAAGGCAAGCCGGCCGAAAAGCCGGCCGCGGAAAAGCCGTCGCACAAGACCGGCGAAGGCGGCGACCAGCGCCTCGCCAACGGCACGCTGGTGCAACTCGCCCCGATCACCACCAACCTGGCCGCCCCGGACACCATGTGGGTGCGCCTCGAAGTGTCGCTGGTGCTCACCGAGCCGCAGCCGCCGGAAATGGCCGAGCGCGTCCACCAGGACCTGCTCGCCTATGCCCGCACCTTGCGCATCCACCAGATCCAGGGCGCCAGCGCGCTCCGCCAGCTCAAGACCGACCTCGACGAGCGCGCCGCGCTGCGCAGCGGCGGCAAGGTCAAGGAAGTCCTGATCAGGACGTTGCTGTTCGAATGAAGAAATTTCTGGCTACCGCCGCCATCCTGGCCGCCACGGTCCTTCCCGCCGGCGCCCAGCAGCTCGACCTGAGCGCGATCGGCAAGGCCGACGGCGCCACCGTCGGCTACATCATCCAGATGTTCGGCCTGCTCAGCGTGCTTTCGGTCGCGCCGGGCCTGCTCATCATGGTGACGAGCTTCACCCGCTTCGTCATCGCGTTTTCGATCCTGCGCACCGGCATCGGCCTGCAGTCCACCCCGGCCAACCTCATCCTGATCTCGCTGTCGCTGTTCATGACCTTCTACGTCATGGCGCCGACCTTCGATCAGGCCTGGCAGAACGGCGTCAAGCCGCTGATGGACGACCAGATCACCCAGGCCGAGGCTGTCGACCGCATTTCCGACCCGTTCCGCACCTTCATGATGCGCAACGTCCGCGACAAGGACTTCGCCCTCTTCGCCGACCTCGCCCGCGAGCGCGGCCAGGTCGTGTCGGAAGAGAAGGTCGACCTGCGCATCCTCGTCCCCGCCTTCATGATCTCCGAGATCCGCCGCGGCTTCGAGATCGGCTTCCTGATCGTGCTGCCCTTCCTCGTCATCGACCTCATCGTCGCCACCATCACCATGGCCATGGGCATGATGATGCTGCCGCCCACGGTGGTGTCCCTGCCCTTCAAGATCCTGTTCTTCGTGCTCATAGACGGCTGGAACCTGCTCGTCGGCAGCTTGGTGAGATCCTTCACGTAGCTCAGCCGAGCTTTCCCCCCGCACATCCGAACGACACGTCGCGCGACGGTTGCACCGCCGCGCGCAAAACGTGCATTCCTGTAAAAAAATCAGCAGGTTAACGCAGGTTAACCATACTATTTAGACCTTTGGTAGGAAGTCGCCCGTTAGATCGCGGTACAGGGCGAGTTGGCCACGACAGATGGCCATAGGCATGATGCCGCTTCGCCCGAGCCGGTGGTTTTCCGGCATGTTCCTCATAAAATTTGTGTACAAGGAACAGGGCTCATGGCTAGCCTTCTCACCAACGCGTCCGCAATGACGGCGCTGCAGACCCTCTCGAGCACCAACAAGAACCTCGAGACCACCCAGAACCGCATCGCCACCGGTCAGCGCGTTTCGACCGCTTCGGACAATGCGGCCTACTGGTCGATCGCCACGAGCATGCGTTCGCAGACCGGCGCCCTCAGCGCCGTGCAGGACGCCCTCGGCCTCGGCGCCGCCATCCTCGACACCGCTTCGAGCGCTCTCGAAGAGGCCATCGACAAGACCAAGGAAATCCTGGCCAAGTACGTTGCTCGCGCAACGCCGGGCACCGACACCGCCGCCATCGACGCTGAAATCACCCAGCTGAAGGCGCAGGTCACTTCGATCGCCCAGAACGCCGACTTCCAGGGCGTCAACATGCTCAAGACCGGCGGCACGGCTGCCGACATCGTGACCGGCTACCAGCCGGGCGCCGCCCCGACGACCATGACGGTTGCCGCCTACGATCTCGAAGCCGCCCTGACGGCTGCGACCGACACGATGACCGTAGAGACCGCCCTGGACGCGATGAAGACGGCTGCCGCTGGCATCGGCGCGGCCAAGACCCGCGTCGACTCGCAGAAGTCGTTCACCAGCAAGCTGATCGACTCGATGGACCGCGGTATCGGCCAGCTGGTCGACGCCGACATGAACAAGGAATCGGCACGTCTGGCCGCCCTGCAGACCCAGCAGCAGCTCGGCATCCAGGCGCTCTCGATCGCCAACTCGAGCTCGCAGTCGCTCCTGTCGCTGTTCCGCGGCTAACAATATCGGACGGGCGCGGTTCGCCGCGCCCGCATCGATATCGATCCGAGCCGTCTCAGGCATGTGGATCGAAGGCCGGGTCGCACCGCAAGGTGCGGCCCGGTTTTTCTTTTGGCCCTGCTCTGTCTGCTGGCCCCGGTCGCATCCCGTGCGCCCAACAGGTCGCCGCCCGTGAACGCCTCCGCGCCGCCCTCCGGGATAGCCACGCACAAGCTCAGTTCCGGTAAATTCCCGCCGACGGCGCGCGTACGCTGGCGCGTGCCGCGTCGTCGTTAATTCGCCGTTAACCATAGTTGTTTAGTCGTGGTTAACCAATTGCATTGCCGGTTTGGCCCGCGTCATCGGCGGAGCGGACTGAAACCGCAATCGGCACGCGCCCGCGAGGCGGCGCGCAGATCGACAGAGGGGGCCCATTCGATGTCCAGCATTATGACCAACGCGTCGGCGATGACCGCGCTTCAGAGCCTGAGCTCCACCAACAAGGCACTTCAGGTCGCCCAGGGGCGCATCTCCACCGGCTATCGCGTCGCCGAGGCGTCCGACAACGCCGCCTACTGGTCCATCGCCACCACCATGCGCTCCGACAACAAGGCCAACTCGTCCGTGCAGGACGCGCTCGGCCTCGGCGCGGGCAAGGTCGACACCGCCTACACCGCCCTCAAGGACGTCATCGGCGTCATCGACGACATCAAGCAGAAGCTGATCACCGCGCGCGGCCAGGGCCTCGACATCCGCCAGCAGATCCAGGGCGAGGTCGCCACCCTGCAGGTCCACCTCAAGAGTGCGGCGGTCGGCGCCAGCTATGCCGGCTCCAACATGCTCGCCACCGACGATCCGGGCCCGGTCGAGATCGTCTCCTCCTACAACCGTGCCGCCGACGGCACCGTCACCCTCGGCAAGATCTCGATCGACATCACCAACATCACGCTTTTCGCGGCCAACGGCACGCCCAAGCCGATCACCGCCGACATCATGGCCATCGACGTCGAGACCAACGGCACCGACGCCGACATCGACGGCTATCTCGCCGACATTGAGACGGCGCTGACGTCGATGACCCTGGCCGCCTCCGAGCTCGGCGCCGCCAAGTCGCACATCGACCTGCAGAAGGACTTCGTCTCCAAGCTGATGGATTCCATCGACCGCGGCGTCGGCCAGCTCGTCGACGCCGACATGAACAAGGAATCGACCCGCCTGCAGGCCCTGCAGGTGCAGCAGCAGCTCGGCATCCAGGCGCTGTCGATCGCCAACTCCAATTCGCAGGCGATCCTCTCCCTGTTCAAGGGCTGACCGGACGCCCGAGCCCGCATCCCATCTCGATGGGCCGCGCCTCCCGCGCGGCCCATTTCATTTTCGCACAAGCTTCGCGTTCTAGGGTCTCCGCGGAAGATATTGCGGGGAGCCTTCGCACGTGCCCGAACAGATCCAGAGCATCGTCGCCAATCTGCAGAGCTTCGGCCCGCGCCGGCTCGCGATTCTCGGCGGCATCGCCGCCCTCGTGCTCGCCATCATCGGCGTGGCGTCGGTCTATCTCAACCGTCCCGCCTACGAGACCCTCTATGTCGGCCTCGAGCGCTCCGACGTGAACCAGATCGGCATGGTGCTGAGCGAAGCCGGCATCGGCTTCGACGTCGCCTCCGACGGCACCACCGTGCTCGTTCCCGCCGGCTCCACCGCCAAGGCGCGCATGCTGCTCGCCGAGAAGGGACTGCCGACCAGCGCCAACGCCGGCTACGAGCTGTTCGACAATGTCGGCTCGCTCGGCCTCACCTCGTTCATGCAGCAGGTCACCCGCGTGCGTGCCCTCGAAGGCGAGATCGCCCGCACCATCCAGTCGATCGAGGGCATCAAGGCCGCCCGCGTCCATATCGTCATGTCCGAACGGGCGAACTTCCGCCGCGACGAGCAGAAGCCTTCGGCGTCGGTAGTCATCCGCGCCGCAAACGCCGACGCCGAGAAGTCCGCCCTGTCGATCCGCCATCTCGTTGCCGCCGCGGTCCCCGGGCTCGACGCCGAGCGCGTGACCGTGCTCGATGCCGGCGGCAACCTGCTCGCCTCGGGCGACGATCCCAGCAATTCGAGCGCCGCCCGCGCCATCGGCGTCGAGCGCACCGTCGAGACCCAGATCGAGGAGAACATCCGCCGCGCGCTCGCCGCCTATCTCGGCTCGGACAATTTCCGCGCCAGCGTCAAGGCCGAGGTCAACACCGATTCGCGCCAGACCGAGGAGACCATCTTCGATCCGGATTCGCGCGTCGAACGCTCGGTCCAGGTCGTGCGCGCCAACGAGAACAGCAACCAGAAGCAGTCGGCCACCCCGACCACCGTCGAGCAGAACCTGCCCGATGCCGAGGCGACGGCGACCGAGGGGCCGCAGTCGAGCTCGGCCAGCGACCGCAAGGAAGAGATCACCAACTACGAGATGAACTCCAAGCGCATCGCCACCGTCTCCAACGGCTACACCGTCACCAAGATGTCGATCGCCGTCGTCGTCAACCAGCAGCGCCTCGCCGCTGTGCTGGGCCAGAACGCGACGCCCGAGGCGATCGCCGCCCGCGTCGCCGACATCCAGAAGCTGGTCGCCTCCGCCACCGGCTTCGACGAGAAGCGCGGCGACAGCATCAACGTCTCGGCGGTGGAGTTCATCGACGGCCTCGAGGGCGAGGCGGTTTCCGGACCGGGCGTGCTCGCCTCCATCGGCCAGTATGCCGGCACCATGATCAACGCCGCCGCCTTCATCGTCGTCGTCTTCCTCGTCGCCTTCTTTGGCCTGAGGCCGATGGCGACCGCGCTTTCCAAGCCGGCGACGCCCGCCCTGGCCGGCCCGAGCTTCGAGGAGGTGCAGCGTTCGCTGCCGACGCCGGAGGCCGCCGCCGAGGCGCCGCCGGCCTTGCCCGGCGCCCGCCCCAACGCCATCGACGACCTGCGCAACAAGCTGCGTCCCGCGCCGCAGGACAGGCTCGCCCGCATGGTCGACCTCAATGAGGAACGCACCGCGCTCATCCTGCGCAAATGGGCCGCCGCGGAGGCCGCCTGATGTCCATCGCCGCACTGTTCGAACGGCTGACCGACTTCGCGCCGCACGCCCCGCGCGAGGCCGAGCGCGCCAGGCCGGCTGGCGCCGCCTATCCCAAGCCGGTGCCGGACCTCGACGTGCCCGCGCTGGTCGCGACGGCCGTCGCCGAGGCCGAGGCCGCGCTCGCGGCGCGCTTGACCCAGGAGCACCAGGCCGCGCTCGAGGCCGAGCGCCAGCGCCACGCGGCCGAGCTGTCGTCGCTGGGCGCCCGTCTCGGCTCTGACGCAGGCGCCGTCATCACGGCAGGCATCGGCGAAATGGAGGCGCGCCTCGTCCATCTCACCACCGATGCGGCGGCGCGCGTCATCGCCGGGCTGGTCAGCGACGACATCCGCAGCCGTTCCATCGCCGCGCTGGCCGCCGCAATCCTCGCGGCCCTGGCCGACCGTGACGCCGTGCGCATCAAGGTCAGCGGGCCGCAATTCATGTTCGACGCGCTCGCCGCCGCCCTCGGCGAGCGTGCCGAAGGCGTCGACTTCACCGAGGCCGCCGGCTTCGACCTCAGCGTCGCCATCGACGACAGCCTGTTCGAGACCCGCCTCGGCGAATGGTCCGCCGCCCTTTCCGAGACCTTGCCATGAGCATCGCCAGCGACAGCGAACCGCGGCACGAGATCGTCATCGTCAGGCGCCACCATGGCGACCATGACGAGGCCCACCATGGCGGCGTCTGGAAGATCGCCTTCGCCGACTTCATGACGGCGATGATGTGCTTCTTCCTCGTCATGTGGCTGATCAGCGCCGCCAACGAGCAGACCAAGGCCGCGGTCGCGAGCTACTTCAACCCGGTCAAGCTGGTCGACCGCAACGCCAGCCGCAAGGGCATCGAGGAGCTCGGCGACGGGCCCAATTCCGTCGGCCTCACTGCCGAGGACCCCCAGCAGGCGAGTGACAAGGCCGGCACCGACGGACGCGGCAATGCCGGCCCCTCCACCGAGCAGAACTCCGTCGATGCCGCCGACACGGTGAAGCGCTCCGACGAGCAGCTGTTCAGCGACCCCTACGCCGTGCTCGCCGAGATCGCGCAGGACACCGGGCAAAAGGCCAACGTCTCCGACAAGGGCGACGGCGGCGCGCAGACGGCCGGCCCGGCGACCGGCGCCTCGGGCGGCGACGCCTATCGCGATCCCTTCGCGCCGGATTTCTGGACCGAGCAGGTGGCGACGCCCGCGGCCGAGGCGAGCTCCGAGCGCGCCGCCCTCGAAGGCGAGCCGGCCAAGCCCGGCGACAAGACCGCCCGCTCGGAGATCCCGCCGGCCGTGAAGGCGGTGGAGGCTCAGCCCGGCGCCACTGCCGAGCAGGTCCCGCCCGCACCCCCGGCGCCGACCGCGGCAGCACGCGAGAAGGCGGTGACGGCCGCCGACGCGCCCAAGCCGGACGCCGCCAAGCCCGAGGCCCTTGCCGCGGCACCCGCCAAGCCCGAGGCCAAGCCCGACGACCGGCCGACCCAGGACACGATCGACCAGGCCGACGCCATCCGCCGCGAGCTGGCCGAGGCGCTCAAGCCCGGCGAACAGCTTCCCGACGGCATGTCCGTCGTCGCCACCGACAAGGGCGTCGTCATCTCAGTCACCGAGCAGCTCGATTTCGGCATGTTCGAGATCGGCTCCGCCGTGCCGCGCCGCGAGCTGGTCCACGCCATGGAGAAGATCGCCAAGACCATCGCCGCCCATGACGGCAAGGTCTCGATCAACGGCCATACCGACGCGCGTCCGTTCAAGGGCGGCACCTATGACAACTGGCGGCTTTCCACCGCCCGCGCCCACTCGGCCTACTACATGCTGGTGCGCGCCGGCCTCGACGAGAAGCGCATCGTCGAGGTCGCCGGCTTCGCCGACCGCAAGCTGAAGGACCCGGCCGATCCTTACGCGGCCGTCAACCGCCGCATCGAAATCCTGCTGGAGGAGGGCGAATGAGGCTGGTGGCGACCCTCTCCGGCGCCGCCGCCCTTGTCGCGCTGTTCGCCGCCGGCGCGCCCGGCGCTGCGCGCGCCGCCGAGGCCCCGGCGCTGGAACCCTACCAGATGGTGCGCTGCCTGCAGCTGGTGCAGGACCGCATCGCCGCCGGCGACCTCGCCTCGCTGCCGATGCAACGCAAGCTGCTGGAGCTGACCGACCAGCGCATGCGCTCCGCCAAACCCGGCGAGTTCAGCGACAAGAAGAACTTCCGCGCCCTGCTCATCTACGCCATGAGCGGCGGCAATCCCGTCACCATCGAGCAGGTCGTGTCGCGCCTCACCCTCGAAGAGGCCGACCGGACCATGGCCCAGGGCGTCATCGACTATCTGCGCGGCAAGCCCAAGGGCACCATCGCCGCGCTCGCCGCCGTCGAGCCGCTGGCGCAGACCTCCGAGCTCGGCGCCTTCCTCGCCCTGGTCAAGGGCTCGGTGGCGATCACCGAGACGCCGGAGACGGCGGTCGAGCTGTTCGACCAGGCGCGCCTGCTCGCCCCCGGGACCCTCGTCGAGGAGGCGGCGCTGCGCCGCTCGGTCGGCCTCGCCCCCCGCCTCGCCGACGGCGGCCGCTTCCTGCGCAACTCCACCCAATATGTCCGCGCCTATCTGCGCTCGCCCTACGCCAGCCAGTTCGCCGATGCCTTCGTTGCGGGCGTCGTCACGCTGAACGGCCAGATCAATCTCGACGCGCTGGCCGACATCACCGCCATGATGGACGCCGAGCAGGAGAAGGTCGTCTACCTGCGCATCGCCCGCCGCGCCGCCATCGACGGCCTCACCGAGCTTTCCGCCTACGCCTCGCGCAAGGCCGAGCAAGGCCGCGACGGCCAGCGCAACGACGCCGACCCGCGCACCCAGCTCTATTCCGGGCTGTCCGCCGTCACCTCCGGCTCCGTCGAGGAGATGCTGGGCAAGCTTGAGGGCATCGACCGCGAGAAACTGTCCAAGGGCGACCGGGCTTTGCTCGACGCCGCCGAGGCGGTGGCCTCCGAGGTGGTGTCGGGCGTGCCCACCGGCTCGCCGACCGGAGCCCCGCCCGCCGACATCGGCGACCTGCCGCCGGCCTCGATCGACATCGACACCGCCGCCCCCGCCGATCCGATGGTGCCGGACGCCATGGAGCCCGCGCCCGAGGCCACGGCGGCCGCGCCCACGACGATCCGCGAACCGGCCGTGCCCGCCGTCGCGGCCCCCGCCCCCATTGCCGCGCAGCCGGCCGCCGCCGAGCCGGGCGATCCCAGGATCATCGACGCCCGCCGCAAGCTCGAGGCCATCGACGAACTTCTCGGAGGCTCTCCCAAATGACCGACGCCATCCGCCCGGCGCTGGCCGGCCCGCTTGCCAGGCAGGCGCCCGCAACCGGCCGTTCCGCCCTCGCCGGCGAAGAAGAGGCCGCGGATTTCGGCAGCGCCCTGCTCGAGCCGAAGCAGCCGCCGAAAGGCCAGGCCGGCGCCGAAGTGCCGCACGGCAAGCGTCTGCAGCAGCTGCTCGAACGGCTGGCCGAGGCATCGTCCGCCACCGAGCGGCCTGAGCCGCTGGCGACCACCGCCGCGGCCGAGGACACCATCGAGGCAAGTCCGTCCGACGAGGCCTCGCCTGCCGTCGCCGAAACCGACGTGGAGCCTGAGGCGCCGGATGAGGCGCCGGGCGCCGCCATGCCGTTGCTCATAGCGCTTAGCGAACTGCGCAAGGCCGCGAGCCAGCCGGCGAATGCCGCTTCGGAAGATGGCGAGGCCGCCGCCGCGAGCCATCCCGATGCTTCGGGCGAAACGCCCGCCGCCAGCCGCCCGTCGCTCGTGCTCGCCGGCCTGCCGCCGCGCAATCCCTCCGACGGCATTTCCCCGCCGCCCGGCACGGCCGTGTCGGCCGAAGCGCGCGGTTCGGACAAGCCGGGCACAACTCCCGCGGACGCACCGGGCCAACTCGTCAAGGACATCGTGGTCGATGCCGACAGGCCGCGGCCCGCCCAGCAGTCCGGCCAGGCCGACCAGCCGGCCGCCGCTGGCCGCGTCTCCGTGGTGGCCGAGCAGTTCATTCCCGCACCCGCAACCCCCGGCCCGAGCGGGACGACCGGCGCGCTTGCGCTCGCCATCGCTTCCGGAGCGCCCGGCAGGTCGGCTGCCGCCGCCGCTGCGCAGGTCCACAATGGCACCTCCGCGCCGGGCGCGACCCATGTGCTCAAGATCCAGTTGCGGCCCGTCGAACTGGGCATGGTCACCGCCAGCCTGCGCCTCTCTGGAGAGCAACTCAGCGTTGAGATCGAGGTGGAGAACGCCGAGGCCTACCAGCGCCTTTCGGCCGACCGCGAGGCGCTCACCAGTGCCCTGCGCGGTCTCGGCTTCGAGGTCGATCGCCTCACCATCCAGCAGCCTCAGGCCAGCGCCGGCACCCCGGCCCGCAACGACGGTTCGGCCTTCGCGGGTGGGGCGGGCGGACGCGACCAGCCGGCTTTCCAGTCGGGTGGCACGGGCAGCGAGGGCGGCGGATCGGGCAGCGGCCAGGCGGGACGGAGAGCACCGGATGAAGATGGCAATCTGCGCAATATCTCGACGCTTGACCCTGGCCGCCCTGGCAGCAGCCTCTATATCTAGCGTTTCGCTGACCTCGGCGTCCGCCGCCGTCAATCCTTGCGAGCCGGAGATCCTGCGCGCCGCGGATCGCTACGGTGTGCCGGTCGGCATCCTCTATGCGGTCGGCCTCACCGAGACGGGCAAGAAGGGCAGCCTTCAGCCCAACGCATTGAATATTGAAGGAAAAGCGGTATTTCCACGCAACCCGGCCGAAGCCCTCGCGGCGTTCGAGGCCGCGCGAAGCGAAGGCAAGACGCTCATCGACCTCGGCTGCATGCAGATCAATTTCCGCTACCACGCGGCCGAGTTCCGCAGCGTCCGCGACATGCTCGATCCGCGCCTCAACGTCGACTACGCCGCGCGTTTCCTCGTCAGCCTGCGCAAGCGCCACGAGAGCTGGTCGATGGCCGTCGCCCGCTATCATGCCGGCCCCGACAACGACCCGGCGCAGAAGCGCTACGTCTGCCGCGTCATCGCCAACATGGTCGCCACCGGCTTCGGCCAATGGACATCGAACGCCAGGAGCTTCTGCAACTCCTAGGCGTCTTGAACCCCAGCGCCCCGCCCGCCGGAGGGGCCGTCGACCACATTTTTGGAACCGCATTGCCGCTGCACGCATGTCGTGCAGTGCTGCAACCTGCGCGATTCACGACTCCCCAAAAAATACAGGCAAAATCTCGCGATTGGAGACACCCGCCGACGACCGCTACCGATTGGTTAACGGGGCATTAACTTTTCGATTCGGAGGCGGGGCCGATGATAGTGGTTGTCGACGAGCGCGAGCTCGTCACCAAGGGATATAATTCGCTTTTCGACAGGGAAGGCGTGGCTTGCGCGGGGTTCCGCTCGACCGAATTCGGCGAATGGGTTTCGAGCGCTCCCGACGAGGATCTCCGCTCGGTTCGCGCCTTCCTCATCGGCGACTGCCGGGAAGGCGCCATCTCGCCGCGCCAGCTGCGTGACCGCACCAAGGCACCGGTGATCGCGCTCAGCGAGCAGAACAACCTCGAAAACACCCTCAAGCTCTTCGAATCAGGCGTCGACGACGTCATTCGCAAGCCGGTCCACATCCGCGAGATCCTGGCACGCATCTCGGCGATCCGCCGCCGCGCCCAGGAGGACACCGGCTTCACCCAGATCGGTGCGATGCGCATCTTCATGGATGGCCGCGATCCCGAGATCGACGGCGAGCCGCTGCCCTTGCCGCGCCGCGAACGCCGCATTCTCGAATACTTGGCAAGCAATAGCGGCCGCCGCGTCACCAAAACCCAGGTGTTCAACGCCATCTATGGCGTCTTCGACGAAGAAGTCGAAGAAAACGTCGTCGAGAGCCACATCAGCAAGCTGCGCAAGAAGCTGCGCGAGCGTCTCGGCCACGACCCGATCGATTCCAAGCGCTTCCTCGGCTACCGCCTGATCGTCTGACCTGAGCCGCCAGCCTCGCGCAAGACATGCCACGTAGCTTACTCTCGTGGCATGAGATTTGGGGAGACCATCGATGAGCCTCTACGGAATGATGCGGACCGGCGTGTCGGGGATGAACTCCCAGGCGAACCGGCTCTCGACGGTCGCCGACAACATCGCCAATTCAAGCACCACCGGCTACAAGCGCGCCTCGACGGAATTCTCGTCGCTGGTGCTGCCCAGCACCGCCGGCAGCTACAATTCCGGCGGCGTCACCACCACGGTGATCAACTCGATCAGCAAGCAGGGCGCGCTGCAGTACACCACCTCGGTGACCGACCTTGCCATCGACGGCGACGGCTTCTTCGTGGTCCAGGACCCGAGCGGCACCTCGTTCCTGACCCGCGCCGGCGCCTTCGTGCCCGACAAGGACGGCTACCTCGTCAACACCGCCGGCTACAGGCTCTTGGGCTGGGACCTCGCCAACGGCCCGCGTCCGGATGCGCCGGTCAACCCCGGTGACATCGCGCCGATCAGGATCGACGACACGACGCCGCAATGGGCTGCCAGCGAAAACGGCAAGTTCGCGGCCAACCTGCCGAGCAGTGCCAACCCCGTCGCAGCGGCCAACCTGCCGTCCGCCAACGGTGCAGGCGGCGCCACGCCGGCCTACACCGCAAAATCCTCGCTCGTCGCCTACAACAGCGGCGGCGGCCAGGTCATCCTCGACGTCTACCTCACCAAGACGGCCGCCGGTGAGTGGGAGGTCGCGGTGTTCGACCAGGCGCAGGCGGCAGCCGGCGGCGGCTTCCCCTATGCCAGCGGCCCCCTCAGCACCGAGACGCTCGATTTCGACGCGGCGGGCAAGCTTGCCGCGGGCAGCGCGACCGACATCACCCTGACGGTGCCGGGCGGCGCCCCGCTGACCATCGACCTGTCCGGCATGACCCAGGCCGACGCGCCCTACAGCGTCTCCAAGGCCGTGCTCGACGGCAGCCCGCTCAGCAAGATCGAGCGCATCGAGATCGACAAGGACGGCACCGTCTACGCCCAGTACGCCAACGGCTCGATGAAGGCGATCTTCTCGATCGCCATGGCCAACGTGCCGAGCCCCGACAAGCTGACCGTCATCTCCGGCAACGTCTTCGGCCAGAGCGCGGATTCGGGCGCCATCAGCATCGGCTGGCCGACCGAGGGCAAGAACGGCAAGATCGTGTCGGGCGCGCTCGAGAACTCGAACGTCGACATCGCCGAGGAACTCACCAACATGATCGAGTCCCAACGCAACTACACCGCCAATTCCAAGGTCTTCCAAACCGGCGCGGACCTCATGGATATCCTCGTCAACCTGAAGAGATAGGATTGACGGGCCCTAGGCCCGCGAAAGACTGCGCATGTCCCTGACGTCTGCTCTCAGCATTGCCCAATCGGCGCTCCAGAACACCTCGCGCCAGACCAGCACCGTTTCCCGCAACGTCTCGGAAGCGCAGAACCCCGACTATGCGCGCCGAACGGCCTTGCTTTCGAGCACGGGGCCCGGCGCGCGGGTGGTCGCGATCCAGCGCGTGACCAACGACCTGCTGTTCCGGCAGAACCTCTCGGCGCTCGCCTCCTTCTCCGGACAGAGCACCCTGCTCGCTGGCCTGCAGCGGCTCACGCTCGACGTCAACGGCAGCGACAACGCCACCTCGCCGGCCACCGTGCTCGGCAAGTTCCAGGAGGCGATGCAGCTCTATTCCGCCGCGCCCTCCAACCAGAACCTCGGCGTGGCGGCCATCGACGCCGCCCGCCAGGTGGTGCGCACGCTCAACGACGGCAGCGACGCGATCCAGAGTTTCCGCACCAGCACCGACAGCGACATCGCCACGGCCGTCTACGATCTCAACAAGCTGCTTTCCGATTTCGAGCAGGCCAACAAGGCGATCATGGCCGGCACGCGCACCGGCCGCGACGTCAACGATTCTCTCGACCAGCGCGATGCGATCCTGAAGCAGATCTCCGAGATCGTGCCGGTCTCGACCTTCACCCGCGGCGACAACGACATGGTCATCACGACCACCGACGGGATCACGCTGTTCGAGACCGTGCCGCGCGCCGTCACCTTCTCGCCCTCGGCCGGCTACGCCCCGGGCGCGCCCGGCAACAAGGTCTATATCGACGGCGTGCCGCTCCAGCCCGGAACCGGCGCCAACACCGACGCGGCCGGCAAGCTCGCCGCCATGCTGCAGCTGCGCGACAGCATCGCCGTCACCATGCAGGCGCAGCTCGACGAGACGGCCCGCGGCCTCATCACCGCCTTCCGTGAAACCGCGGCCGGATCACCCGACGCCACCGGCCTGTTCACCTGGTCGGGATCGCCCGCCGTGCCGCCCGCCGGCACGCTGGTCAACGGCCTCGCCGGCTCGATCAGCCTCAGCCTCGCCGTCGATCCGCTCGCCGGCGGCAATCCGAAGCTGTTGCGCGACGGCGGCATCAATGGCGCGGCCTACAACCGCAACCCGGCCAACAACGCCTCCTACGCCGGACTGCTGATCGCCTATGGCGACCGCATCGGCGAGCCCATGGCCTTCGATCCGGCGGCCGGCATCAGCACCAATTCGAGCCTCAGCGACTTCACCACCAATGCCATCGGCTGGTTCGAGGGCATGCGCAAGCAGGCCTCGGCCGCTTCCGAGACGAAGGAGGCGCTCGCCGTGCGCACCGCCGAGGCGCTGTCCAACGAGACCGCCGTCAATGTCGACGTCGAGATGTCGCTGCTGCTCGACCTCGAACAGGCCTACCAGGCCTCGGCTCGCCTCATCAAGGCGGTCGACGACATGCTGCAGGCCCTGCTTGCGGCGGTGAGGTAGTCGATGAAAACCACCTTCGTCTCGTCCTCGGCGGTCTCCAGCGCACTGCGCTATTCGATCTTGCGCCAGCAGGCCGAACTGACCAGGGTTCAGAAGGAGGCCACCACCGGCTTCGTCGCCGACAGGGGCCTGGCGCTCGGCGCCCGCACGGCCCAGTCGGTCACCCTCAACCGCGACCTGGAGCGGCTTTCCGGCATCGTCGATTCCAACGGCCTGGTCTCGTCGCGGCTGGCGGCCACGCAGAAGGGCCTCATCCAGATCGGCGACGCCGCCCAGTCGTTCCTGTCGAGCCTCACCAGCTCGGCCTCCGGCGACGCGGCCTACGCGCTCACCCAGAAGAGCGCGCGCAGCACGCTCGACACGCTGACCTCGGTGCTCAACACCAGCCTCAACGGCGAATACCTGTTCGCCGGCACCAACACCGACGTCAGGCCGCTCAACGATTTCCAGCCGGGCTCGCCCGCCAAGGCGGCCTTCGACGCGGCCTTCGCCGGCTACTTCACCTTCGCCAAGGACGATCCGGCGGCCCAGGGCATCACCGCCGCCCAGATGGACGACTTCCTCACCACCGTCGTCGAGCCGATTTTCCTCGGCGCCGGCTGGCAGGGCACATGGTCCAACGCCACCGACCAGGGCATCACCAGCCGCATCACGCTCAACGAGACCACCGAGACCTCGGTCAGCGCCAACGACGAGGGCATCCGCAAGATCGCCATGATGTCGGCGGTCGTCGGCGACCTGCTCGACAGCAATGTCGGCAATGCCGCCCGCAAGGTGCTGGTCAACCGCGCCGTCTCGACCATCGGCGTCGCCATCGGCGAGATCAGCCAGCTCGAGGCGCAGACCGGCATCATCGAGCAGCGCGTCAGCGGCGCCACCGACCGCATCAAGATGCAGATGGACCTGTTCGAGCGCCACATCCTCGACACCGAGGGCGTCGATCCCTACCGGGCCTCCAACCGGGTCTCCGAACTCCTGTCGCAGATCGAGAAATCCTACGCCATCACCGCCCGCATCCAGCAGCTGAGCATCCTCAACTACCTGTCCTGAACGGCAAGCCAAAGAGACGCATATGTATCAATTCTCCTATGCCGACATTCAGACCGATTCCGTCGCCGACGCGCGGGATCGCGAACGCCAGTTGCTCAGCCGTTCGGTCGAGTTGCTGATCAAGGCGAACGAGGCCGGCCCCAAGTCGCGCGAGGCCGTCGAGGCGCTCAACTTCACCAACCGCATCTGGACCTCGCTGATGGACGACCTCGGCAACCCCGAGAACGCCCTGCCCAAGGAGCTGCGCGCCAACCTCATCTCCATCGGCCTGTGGCTCCTGCGCGAGGCCGAGGACATTCGCCAGGGCCGCCGCGACAGCTTCGACGGCCTGATCGAAGTCTCGCAGATCATCCGCGACGGCATCCAATGAAGAACACGCTGAAGATCTCGCTGAAGGCCAACGAGAAGATCTACGTCAACGGCGCGGTCATCCGCGTCGACCGCAAGGTCTCGCTCGAGCTGCTCAACGACGTGCAGTTCCTGCTCGAGGGCCACGTGCTGCAGCCCGAGCAGGCGTCGACGCCGCTGCGCCAGCTCTATTTCATCCTGCAGGTGATGCTGATCGATCCCGACGGCGCCGGCGACGCGCGCGAAATGTTCCGGCGCTCGCTGCCGCTGCTGCTCGCCACCTTCGACGACCCCGAGATCCTGGCGAGCCTCAAGCACGTCGATCGCCTCGTCGCCGAGGATCACGTCTACGAGGCGCTCAGGACCATCCGTTCGCTCTATCCCCTCGAACAGCGCGTCATGGCCGGCACCGAAGCCGAGCAGCCGGTCGCACGCGTCGCCGCCGGAGGCACATTCTGATGGCCATCGACTACACCACCACCCCGCCCGTCGGCACCAGCACCAAGACGGCCACGGGCACCCAGTCGGCGGCGTCCAAGGCGCAGGTCGACTACAACTCGTTCCTGAAGCTGCTCGTCGCGCAGATGAAGAACCAGGACCCGACCAAGCCGATGGACTCGACCGAATACGTGGCGCAGCTCGCCACCTTCTCGCAGGTCGAGCAGTCGGTGCAGATGAACTCGCGACTGGACCAGATCCTGCAGGGTTCGGCGCTCGCCCAGGCCGACGCGCTGATCGGCCGGACGGTCACCTCGCCGGACGGCAAGACCTCCGGCGTCGTCGCCGAGGTGCGCCTGTTCAAGGACGGCGTCGTCGCCGTGCTCACCGACGGCAAGCAGGTCGTCATCAATCCCGGGGTCTCGATCAAGGCCACGCCGGCGTGAACGAGGCCGATGCCCTCGACCTGGTCCAGTACGCCATCTGGACCGTGCTGACCGCATCGGGACCCGCCGTGGCGGTCGCCATGCTGGTCGGCGTCGGCATCGCGCTCGTCCAGGCGCTGACCCAGATCCAGGAAATCACGCTGACCTTCGTGCCCAAGATCGTGGCGATCCTGCTGGTCACCGCACTCACCGGCCCGTTCATCGGCGCCCAGATCTCGTCCTTCACCAACGTCATCTTCGAGCGCATCGAAACCGGCTTCTGAACCGTCTGGCCCGCACCGGCGCGCCTGCTGGCCCATGCCGCGGCCGACAAATGGGTTCACCCCGCCCGCCGATCGTGGTCTAGTCGTGGCGACGCGATTCAGAACGAGGACAGCCGGCTGGGCCGGCTGTGGCGCATGGACGACCACAAGATCGAGCAGGGCTCGGCGCTCGAGCCACTCAAGCACGGCATCTTCCGCTCGGTCTGGTTCGCAAGCCTCGCCTCCAATTTCGGCGGCCTGATCCAGTCCGTCGGCGCTGCCTGGCTGATGACCTCGATCGCCACCTCCTCCGACATGGTGGCCCTGGTCCAGGCCTCCATCACGCTGCCGATCATGCTGTTCTCGCTCGCCTCGGGCGCGCTCGCCGACAGCTACGACCGCCGCCGCGTCATGCTCACCGCCCAGTGCTTCATGCTCGCGGTCTCGGCGCTGCTCACCCTGGTCGCCTATTTCGGCCTGATCACGCCCTGGCTGCTGCTCTCCTTCACCTTCCTGATCGGCTGCGGCACCGCCCTCAACAACCCGTCGTGGCAGGCCTCGGTGGGCGACATGGTGCCCCGCCCGGTCATGCCGGCGGCGGTCGCGCTCAACTCCATGGGCTTCAACATGACGCGCAGCGTCGGCCCGGCCATCGGCGGCATCATCGTCGCCGCGGCGGGTGCCGCTGCCGCCTTCGCCGTCAACACGCTGAGCTATTTCGCGCTGATCTTCGTCCTCTTCCGCTGGCGCCCCGACTATCCCAGGAGCACGCTGCCGCGCGAGACGCTCGGCCAGGCCATGGGTGCCGGCCTGCGCTACGTCGCCATGTCGCCCAACATCGGCAAGGTGCTGCTGCGCAGCTTCACCTTCGGCTTCACCGCGGTCGTCATCCAGGCGCTGCTGCCCTTGGTGGCGCGCGACCTCGTCGCCGGCGGCCCGCTCACCTACGGCATCATGCTCGGCGCCTTCGGCATCGGCGCGGTCGGCGGCGCGCTGATCAGCGGCCGCATCCGCCGCAGCATGACCAGCGAGGCCATCGTGCGCTCGGCCTTCATCGGCTTCGCCCTGTCGAGCTGGATCGCGGCCTGGAGCTCGAACGCCTGGCTGACCAGCGCCGGCCTGCTCATCGGCGGCGCCTGCTGGGTGCTGGCGCTGTCGCATTTCAATATCTCGGTGCAGATGTCGACGCCGCGCTGGGTGGTCGGCCGGGCGCTGTCGATCTACCAGATGGCCACCTTCGGCGGCATGGCGCTGGGCAGTTGGATCTGGGGCCTCGTCGCGGAAGGCCAGGGTCCAGCCACCGCACTCGTCGCCGCCGGCCTCGTCATGCTGGTCGGCGCGGCCATCGGGCTCTTCCTGCCGCTGCCCGAGCACACCGTGCTCAACCTCGATCCGCTCAACCGCTTCCGCGAGCCGCATCTGGCGCTCGACGTGCAGCCGCGCAGCGGCCCGATCGAGATCAGCATCGAATTCATCATCCGCGAGGAGGACGTGCCGGCCTTCCTCGAGGCCATGGCAGAGCGCCGCCGTGTCCGCCGCCGCGACGGCGCCCGCCACTGGACGCTCGCCCGCGACATCGAGAATCCGGAGGTCTGGGTCGAGAGCTACCACACCCCGACCTGGCTCGAATATGTCCGCCACAACCAGCGCGCCACCCATGCCGACGCCGAGATCGGCGACCGGCTGCGGGCGCTGCACAGCGGCCCGCAGCCGCCGCGCGTCCGCCGCGTCATCGAGCGCCCCACCTCCCTCGCCGCCGCCGTCGTCACCCCCAAGGGCCCGATCGACCTGCATTGAAGGGGCGCCGGCACGCGGTCGTCATCCCGGAGCGGCGAGGCGCCAAGCGCCGTCGCATCCGCCGCATCGTCGATGCGTCTACCTCCCTCGCCGCCGCCGTTGCATCACCGTAGGGCCTGATCGACCTGTATCGGGGCGCGGAGGCACGCCGACCCGCGTTCGTCATCCTGGGGCGTAGCAGGCGCGAAGCGCCGTTGCGGAGACCCCAGGATCCATGCCGTGCCCCCCTTCGCACGTGGAGACCTTTTCCACGGGATGCAGGATTTTCCTTCCAGCCCGCGATCCTTCCCACTCCCCTCTGTCATGAGCCAGAGCCGGAGATCTCAGGGGCCGTCATCGACACCCCCGGCCAATCGCCGGCCTTGTATCGAGGTTCCTCAAGAGCGGCAGAAGGGGCGCACCGGTGGAGCTGCCAATCTCCCCCCTTGCGGGGGAGATGGGCGGCAGCCCAGAGGGGGGTGGGAAGGAATGAGACGTCGACAATCGTCCAGCCGCATCGCATGTGAAACACCCCCACCCCTACCCCCTCCCCACAAGGGGGAGGGGGACCATCTCGCCGCCCTTGCCGCCAGATCGACGGGTTGGCGCGTGACGGCCATACCGCAAGAATTCCCCTCCCCCTTGTGGGGAGGGGTTAGGGGTGGGGGTACCCATCGCGGCGAAATATCCGGCAGGAAGGAACGAGGGGGCTTGCCCTCATTGCCCCTCGACATCCCTCCTCACCCGCCGGATATCCGGCCTCCCCAACCACATGTTGACTCAATCAACAAATCGTTGTTGATTGAGTCAACACATGCCGGACACCGCAGATGACCGACGAACACCCCGACATAACCGCACTTCGCGCCTTCAACCGGCTCTATACCCGCCGCCTCGGCCTGCTCAACGCCCACCTCGACAAGAGCCCGTTCACCCTGACCGAGGCGCGCATCCTCTATGAGCTTGCCCACCGTGCCGACCCCACGGCGGCCGAGATCATGCGCGCCCTCGACCTCGACCGGGGCCAGCTCAGCCGCACGCTGAAGCGCTTTACCGACCGCGGACTGGTCGAGACGGCCGGGCATCCCGAGGGCGGCCGGCGGCGGCCGATCTCGTTGACGGCCGCCGGGCGCAAGGCGTTCGCCGGGCTCGAGCGCGGCACGCGCGAGGCGATGGGCTCCCTGCTCGACGGCCTGCCGCCGGATCAGCGCAAAGGCCTGGTGGCGGCCGCCAAGGCCATCACTCGGATATTCGAACCTGGGAGTTCCCGCGAAATGCTGCTGCGCGATCTGAAACCCGGCGACCTCGGCTGGATCACCCACCGGCAGGCCGTCCTCTACGCCGAGGAATATGGCTGGAACGGCGACTATGAGGCGCTCGCCGCGCGCATCCTGGCCGATTTCGTGCAATCCTTCGACCCCGCCCACGATGCGGCATGGGTGGCCGAGATCGACGGCCGCGTGGTGGGATCGGTGTTCCTGGTGCGCGGCGACCGGCCGAAGCTGGGAAAGCTGCGATTGCTCTATGTCGAGCCGGAAGCGCGGGGTGCCGGCGTCGGCGCCAGGCTCGTCGATGCCTGCATCGAGCGCGCCGGCGCGGTCGGGGACGACCGGCTCGTGCTCTGGACCAACAGCGTGCTCGCCGCAGCCCGGCGCCTCTACGAGCGCGCCGGATTCAGGCTCGTCGACGAGGCGCCTCACCATTCCTTCGGCAAGGACCTGGTCGGCCAGACCTGGGAACTGGATCTCGGGAACGGCCCCGCCCCAGACTGATTTGTCAGTAACTCTGTCAGCAGACCGCGTGGAGAAATTCCCCCGTTTTTCCACCCCCTCCAAGACCTCCCGTATTCTTCTGTCACTGCCCTTGTCGGGACCTGGTGCGCACCGGGTGTCAGGAAGGGCGGCGGTGACCTCCCGCCACGGCTGCGGTAGCCGTGGCTCCGAGGGCCCGACGACAGGCCGGCGTCGTCCGGCACGCGCCGCAAATGGCGGGTGCCGAGCGGTGCGGAGAAGCCGCGGGTTCAGGCCACGAAAAGACCGTGGGACGGACCTGTGACCGGCCGGCCGAGGGACAGACACCGGGCGGGGCGCGCGGTTCGCGCCACGTACAAAACTATCGGACGGCTCGGCCGCGCGCCCCGCTTCCCGAACCTTTCACCACAATGGCCAGACCGGAAACGGGGCGTGGCGAGGGAGGAGTGTGAAATGTTGGAATTCTGCATTCCTTCGCGCCCCCCTCTGGTCCTGAGTCAATCGAAGGGCCGGCCATCTCCCCCGCAGGGGGGAGATCAGGCCGCCATCGACGCCCCGGCCAATCACCAGCGTTCAAGGAGATTTCTGGAGAAGCCGGCAGAAGCGGGCGAGACGCCGAAGCTGCCAATCTCCCCCCTTGTGGGGGAGATGGGCGGCAGCCCAGAGGGGGGTGGGAGGGAATGAGGCGTGGCAGCCCCTTGAGGATCGGGGTGGGGTCGCCCGAGGCCGCGTCGCGCCGCCCCCCTCTCCCACCCTCGCGCAAGCTTGAAGCTCTAGGGTCAGGCGGCCGTGGCATGGGTCGCGGCGGCATTCGATCGGGTAAGTCATGGCGATCAGCGAATCCATATCGGCGATAGGCACCCCCAACAAGAACGGCCGCGACGTCTTCTTCGCGCTCGGCATCGTCGTCATCCTGGCCGTGCTGTTCCTGCCGATCCCGGCCTTCCTGATCGACATCGGCCTCGCCTTTTCCATCGCGATCTCGGTGCTGATCCTGATGGTGGCGCTGTGGATCCAGCGGCCGCTCGACTTCTCGTCCTTCCCGACCGTGCTTCTGATCGCGACGATGCTGCGCCTGTCGCTCAACATCGCCACCACGCGCATGATCCTGTCGCACGGCAACGAGGGCACGGCGGCCGCCGGCTACGTCATCTCGGGCTTCTCCAACCTCGTGATGTCCGGCGATTTCGTCATCGGCCTGATCGTCTTCCTGATCCTCATCGTGGTGAACTTCATCGTCATCACCAAGGGTGCCACGCGTATCGCCGAGGTCGGCGCCCGCTTCACCCTCGACGCCATCCCCGGCAAGCAGATGTCGATCGACGCCGACCTCTCCGCCGGCATGATCGACGACAAGACGGCCCAGCTCCGTCGCCGCGAACTGGAGGAGGAAAGCTCCTTCTTCGGCTCGATGGACGGCGCCTCGAAATTCGTCCGCGGCGACGCCGTCGCCGGCCTCATCATCACCGCCATCAACATCGTCGGCGGCATCGCCATCGGCTATTTCCGCCACGACATGGGCATGGCCGAAGCCGCCGACGTGTTCATCAAGCTGTCGGTCGGCGACGGCCTGGTCACCCAGATCCCGGCGCTCATCGTCTCCCTCGCCGCCGGCCTTCTGGTGTCGAAGGGCGGCACCCGCGGCTCGGCCGACCAGGCCGTCTTCGGCCAGCTCGGCGCCTATCCGCGCGCGCTCTACGTCGCCGCCGGCCTGCTGCTCCTGCTCGCGCTGATGCCGGGTCTGCCGATGTTCCCCTTCGTCACCTTGGCAGCCGCGATGGCCGCGCTCGGCTACATCATCCCGCTGCGCCACAACCGCCGCGTCGCCGCGGTCGAAGCCGAGAAGAAGCAGGCCGAGGACGCCAAGGTCGAGGAGGAGAAGAATTCGGTGAAGGCCTCGCTCGCCACCGCCGAGATCGAGCTCCTGATCGGCAAGCAGCTGTCGACGCGGCTGCTGTCGTCGCACCAGGAACTCGCCTTCCGCATGGCCAAGATGCGCAAGAAGTTCGCCACCCAGTACGGCTTCGTCGTGCCAGAGGTGCGGCTCACCGACGATTTCTCGATCCCGCCGAAGAGCTACCAGATCAAGATCCATGGCACCGTCGTCGCCGAATACCAGATGCGCGTCGGCGAACTCATGGTGCTGCTCGGCTCGCGTGCCATGCCCGACATCCCCGGCGAGGAGGTGCGCGAGCCGGCCTTCGGCATGCGCGCCTTCTCGGTGCTCGATTCCTTCGCCGAGGATCTGAAGCGCGAGCAGTTCACCTTCGCCGACAACATGTCGGTGCTGCTCACCCACCTCTCCGAGGTGATCCGCAACAACCTGCCGCAGCTGTTGTCCTACAAGGACATGAAGGCCCTGCTCGACCGCCAGGACCCCGAATACCGCAAGCTCGCCGACGAGATCTGCTCATCGCACATCACCTATCCCGGACTGCAGGCGGTGCTGAAGCTGCTGCTCGCCGAGCGCGTGTCGATCCGCAACCTGCATCTCATCATCGAGGCGATCGCCGAGATCTCGCCGCATGTGCGCCGCACCGAGCAGATCGTCGAGCACGTGCGCATCCGCATGGCCCAGCAGATCTGCGGCGACCTCAGCGAAGGCGGCGCCCTCAAGGTGCTGCGCCTCGGCAACCGCTGGGACCTCGCCTTCCACCAGAGCCTCAAGCGCGACGCCAAGGGCGAGGTGCGCGAGTTCGACATCGACCCGCGCCAGCTCGAGGAGTTCGGCCAGGATGCCTCCAAGGCGATCCGCACCCATCTCGAGGCCGGCGAGCGCTTCGTCATCGTCACCGCCCCGGACGCGCGCCCCTATGTCCGCATGATCATCGAACGGCTGTTCCCGACCCTGCCGGTACTCAGCCACGTCGAGATCGCCAAGGGCGTCGAACTGCGCGTGCTCGGGACCATCTCGTGAACGCCGCCGCGCAAGGTCTCGTCCTTGCGGCATTCCTCGCCTTCTGCCGCATCGGCGCCTGCTTCATGCTGATGCCCGGCCTGTCGAGCGCGCGCGTCTCCCTGCACATCCGGCTGTTCGTGGCGCTTGCCGCCACCGGCGGGCTGCTGGTCCACCTCTGGGACCAGATCGCGCCCTTCGTCGACGCCCGCCCCGGCGTGCTGATGCCGATGATCGCCTCCGAGCTGCTGATCGGCGGCCTCATCGGCCTGATGGCGCGGCTCTACATCCTGGCGCTGATGTTCATCGGCTCGGCCATCGCCATGCTGATCGGCTTCAACGGCATCGGCGGCAGCGCCATCGAGGAGAACGAGCCGCAGACGGCGCTCGCATCGATCATCTCGTTCTCGGCGCTGATGCTGCTCTTCGTCTTCAACTTCCACCACGAGGTCATCCGCGCGCTGGTCGCCTCCTACAAGGTCGCGCCGGTCAACATGCTGTTCAATCCGCAGGCCGCCCTCGTCGACGTCACCGACACGCTCGCCGAGAGCTTCATGGTGGTGCTCAGGCTGGGCAGCCCGTTCATCGCCTATGCGATCCTGGTCAACCTGACGATCGGCTTCGTCAACAAGCTGACGCCGCAGATCCCGGTCTACTTCATCTCGCTGCCCTTCGTCGTCGCCGGCGGCCTGGTGCTCATCTATTTCGGCCTGGGCACCATGCTCAGCCTGTTCGCCGACGGTTTCGTCGACATCACCATCGGGAGATGAGAATGACCCAGCGCAGGGACAGGCTGAAGAAGCTGGTGAGGGTCCAGGAACAGCTCAAGGCGCTGCACGAGACCCGTCACGCCGGCTTTGTCGCGCAGGCGGTCGCGGCCGGGACCGAGGCGCAGGCGCTGACGGAAGCCTTCGGCGGCGACAGCCCGATGCCGCAGCTGTTTCCGGAGCTCTACCACCAGCGCATCTCGGCAGCACTTGCCAGACAGCAGCTCAGCATGGGCCTCGCCGGCGTCGAGGCCGCCAAGGTGGCGACGGCGACCGCCCGCACCAACATGGTCGAGCGCGCCTATCGCGACGTCCGCCGCCAGGACGAACGCCACAGCGCCGACCGCGAACGCCTTGAAATCATCGAAAGAAGGTCGAGCGAGGACAAGTAAGGTTGCCGCAAGCTTGACCTTACACAATCAGCGGCAACGAAACCCGAGAGAGGCGAGCCGGCTTGGCGATCTCCCCACCCAGCGACATCGTACTGGACGTAGCCAAGGCCGCCGAGCCGGCCGGCGTCCGGGCCGCGCGCGCGGCCCTTGCGAGCCGCACGGGTGCCGCGGCCGGCACCTTCTCGCTCGGCGAGACGCCGGCGATCTCGGGCGGCAGCCTGACGCGCGAGACGGTCACGGCCGGGCTCGAACGGCAGCCGGACAAGGCGGCTCCCGCCGAGAGCATGAAGCGCTTCGAGGCGATGGTGCTGCAGACCTTCATCGAGAACATGCTGCCGAAGAACACCGAAAGCGTCTACGGCCAGGGCATGGCCGGCGACATGTGGAAGTCCATGATGGCCGAGCGGCTCGCCGACACTGTCGCCGAGCGCGGCGGCATCGGCATCGCCAAGCAGGTCATGCGCGACTACTACGTCAAGGAAGAGAAGGCCGTTCCGGTCGGCGTCGTGACCGGCGGTCCCGAACAGGCTGCACTCGACCAGCAGGCCGGCCAGGCGACGGCCCTGCTCCAGCAAATGCAGCGGCAGATGCTGCAATCTCTCGCGGGAGACGGCGCCGTCTCTGCCAGTGACACCGAATAGCAGAGGGTAAGACATGTCGGAAATGTCCGAATACCGGCCCGGCCTCATGGCCGCCACCGAAGCCGCCAGCGCCGCGATGCCAGGCAATCTCGGGATCATCATCGGCCGCATAGAGGATGCGGTGGAGGAGGAAACCGCCTCCATCCGCACCGACGTCCGTTTCGACATCAAGGCGTCGAACGCGCGCAAGAGCCGCTATCTCTACGAGTTGACCCGCGCCACCAAGGGCCTCGAAGGAGACTTCCCGGCCGACCTCAAGATCGGCGTCGAGCGCCTGCGCGACAAGCTCGCCGCCAACGAGCGCGCCATCCTCGCCCACCTCAGCGCCGTCGGCGAGGTCGCCAGCCTGCTCAAGGACGCCATCCAGCGTTCCGAGGCAGACGGCACCTACTCGGCCAGCGAATTCGGATGGGCGCGGTGATCAAGTTCATCGCGGCGGCCCTCTGGATTGTCGCCGTCACGCTCGGCGCGGTGTTCTATTCGTTCCAGGCCGCGGCCAACAAGCCGCCCGTCGACCCGGCTAAGCCGATGCTCGGCGGCCTGGACTACGTCAAGACCGACGTCATCTCGGTACCGCTGCTCAAGGACCAGCGCGTCCAGGGCTACTTCCTCACCCGCCTGGTCTACACCGTCGAGCCCAAGGAAGCCGCCAAGATGTCGGTGCCGGCGGCCGCGCTGATCTCCGACCAGGTCTATTCCTATCTCTACGGCAATCCGCTGATCGACTTCACCCAGTACGACAAGCTCGACCTCGACGCATTCCGCAACGGCATCCGCGACAGCATCAACGCCCGGATCGGCGAGAAGCTCGTGCAGGAAGTGCTGGTCGAGCAGGTCGAGTTCCTGACGCCGGACGACATTCGCGACAACGCCGTCCGCCGCCGCGAAACGTCGGCCGCCGAGGCCGAGGCCGCCAAGAAGGCCGCCCCCCCGCCGACCTCGCACTGATCCTTCCGATCCCCGCTGCCGCCACAGGCACGGCAAAACTACGTTGACGTAAACGTAAACTGCCAGCTATAGCCTAACCAGTCCTGTGACGTTGCCGGCGCTGTCCGGATCGGTCCGGGGAGGCCGGGCGCGAGGCGCCCCATTTTCAGAGGTTCAGGAGAGAGCCATGGGCATTCAGGCAGTCGCGGATAAGATCAAATCCAGGGTGGAAAGCTCCGGCTTCGACCGTTCGGTGAAGTTCGACACCAGCGGCGACGGCGTCATCGTCATCGACGGCGGCACCCTGTCGACCACCGACGGCCCGGCCGATTGCACGATCAAGCTGTCGCTCGACGATCTGGAGTCGCTGATCGCCGGCGACCTTAACCCGACGATGGCTTTCATGACCGGCAAGATCAAGGTCGAGGGCGACATGAGCGTCGCCATGGGCCTGAGCAAGCTGCTCGGCTGATCGCGAACAGCGCGGCCCGGGCCGCGCCATGGGCCCGTCGCCACAAGCTATCGGGTTCACGCACCTAGTTCAGGAGTGAGTGTCGGCGGCCGGCACTCTACCCCGATCCGCTATGCGGATCGACCCTCTCCACAAGGGGGAGGGTAAGCCGGCCGCAGCGCCGGCTCTGTTTCATCGCAAGATGTGCGGATCCGACAGTTTGCCCCAGGGCAACGGAAATCAGGCGGCCAGCTTCGCGCGCTCGCTCCTGAGCTTGCGCCCGGCGGCCTTCAGCACGCCGCGGGCATCGTCCAGCGCCCCCGCAACGAGATCGAGCGCCAGGAACCGCTCGCGCTCGTAGGGGCCGGGCATCGAAAGCTTCCCGGTCTTGTCGGCAGTGAAGCCGAAACGCGCGTAGTACGGCGCATCGCCGACCAGAAGGACGGCGCCGTGGCCGAGCCGCCCGGCCTCGGCCACGGCATGGCGCATCAGCGCCGAGCCGATGCCGGCGCTCTTCACCGCCGGGTCGACGGCGAGCGGGCCGAGCAGCAGCGCCGCCGCACCACCCTCGCCCAGGCGCACGTCCCACAGCCGCACGGTACCGACCACGGCACCCGCTTCGTCGCGAGCGACGAAGGCCAGCCCCTCGGACGGGCGGCGGCCGCGCCGCAGTTTCTCCGACGACTTCTTGCGCCGCCTCGGGCCCATGGCGCGGTCGAGCAAAGCCTCGCGCGCGGCGATGTCGGCATGGGTTTCAGCCACGATCGCGATGTCGGGCGAGGTTTTGGCTGCTTCTTCGATGTTCATTTCCGCGATCCTTCACGAGCGGAGATCTGTTCCACAAGCGAACCCGATCGGGCGCTGCCCGCGCATGTATCCGAGGCCTCAGGTCGAGGTAGGATCATGCGCACTGAAAAGCGCGCCCGCCGGGGTGATCTGAACGGCTCCGGCGCCATGCGCCGTTTCGAGCCGTCAGATCACGTAGGATCGGAGAGGCTCGAAGCCGTTGAAGGCGACCGCCGAGTAGGTGGTCGTGTAGGCGCCGGTGCCTTCAATCAGCACCTCGTCGCCGATGGTCAGCGACAGCGGCAGCGGATAGGGCGCCTTCTCGTACATGACGTCGGCCGAATCGCACGTCGGGCCGGCGAGTACGCACGGCGACTTTTCATCGCCATCTCGCGCGGTCACGATCGGGTAGCGGATCGCCTCGTCCATCGTCTCGGCGAGGCCGCCGAACTTGCCGATGTCGAGGAACACCCAGCGCACGTTGTCGTTGTCTGCCTTCTTGGAGATCAGCACGACTTCCGATTTGATGACGCCGGCGTTGCCGACCATGCCGCGGCCCGGCTCGATGATGGTCTCCGGAATGTTGTTGCCGAAGTGCTTGCTCAGGTAGTCGAAGATCGCCTGGCCGTAGGCCTGCGCCGCCGGCACATCCTTGAGGTAGCGCGTCGGGAAGCCGCCGCCCATGTTGACCAGCCCGAGCACGATGCCTTCCTCGGCAAGCTTCGCAAACACCATCTTGGCGTCGGCCAGCGCACGATCCCAGGCCGAAAGATCGGTCTGCTGGGAACCGACGTGGAACGAAACGCCATAGGCGCCAAGGCCGAGCGAATTGGCGTGGCGCAGGACGTCCACGGCCATCGCCGGGGCGCAGCCGAACTTGCGCGACAGCGGCCATTCGGCGCCCTCGCCGTCGGTCAGCACGCGGCAGAACACGCGGGCGCCGGGAGCGGCGCGCGCGATCTTCTCCACCTCTTCGACGCTGTCGACGGCAAACAGGCGGATGCCGAGTTCGAAGGCGCGCGCGATGTCGCGCTCCTTCTTGATCGTGTTACCGAAAGAGATGCGCTCGGCCGGCGCGCCGGCATCCATGGCCATCTCGATCTCGGCAACCGAGGCGGTGTCGAAGGACGAGCCCATCGCGGCGAGCAGGCGCAGGATTTCCGGCGCCGGGTTTGCCTTCACCGCGTAGTAGATCTTGGAATCGGGGAGAGCCTTCTCGAAGGCGCGATAGTTGTCGCGCACGACATCGAGGTCGACGACGAGGCAGGGGCCGGACGGACGTCGGGTGGCGAGGAAATCGAGGATACGCTGAGTGGCCATAGGTCTCTCCATTCGCGCGGGCTGTCCGCGCAGAATCATCAAGCTGCGGGACGGCCGTTCCCGGCCGCAGCATCCCGCGGTGGACAAAGACATGACCGCTATTTGATGGAACCAGCCTGTGGAGACCCTGGAACCATAAATGCGCTTCACGCGGCGATGAACCTAAGCCAGCCCGGCTTCGGTTCGCTTTGTCTGCCTTGGCTTGGAAATGGGAAGACCCGTTCCGCACTGCCGGCAATGAAGGTGTGCCTCTTCAGTAACCCCGGCTTTTGGACAGCCGGAAGAGAACCAGAAAGGCCCGCACCGTCGTTGCTTCAAGGTGTCCTCGATTCCGCGGTTGGCCGCCAAACCGACTGGAGGGGTTAGCTCCAGTTACCTTACCGATTTCCTCGCCATTCGAGGGATCGGCGGACACCCACAGGCACGTGCGACTTTGGGCAAGCGGGATATATGCACCTCGCCTGTCACAATCAATCGAAAATCAAACCCCGCCTTGAAAAAATCGGTTCATCGAACAATGTTGAGCAGATCGTACACAGGTCTCAAACAATGCTGGTGACGTCCGACCCCTTCAACGCCTTCCTGGATATTCCGCAAGTCACTGTTCCAAATAGGGAAAATGGAGTTCTGACGGGTCAGCGGCTGGCGGTGAAGGACATCTACGACGTCGCCGGGCTGGTGACCGGCTGCGGCAATCCCGGGATGGCGAAAAGCGGCCGTCCGGCGCAGCGGACCGCCCCGTCCGTGCAGGTGATTCTCGATGCCGGGGCGCGATTCGTCGGCAAGACCCAGACCGACGAACTGGCCTTCTCGCTGATGGGGCAGAACGCCCACTTTCCGCACCCGGTCAACCCCGCCGCGCCGAACCGCGTCACCGGCGGCTCCTCCTCGGGTTCGGCGGCTGCGGTTGCGGCAGGACTCGCCGACATCGCCGTCGGCTCCGACACCGGCGGCTCCATCCGGGCGCCGGCAAGTTTCTGCGGCCTGATCGGCCTGCGCACCACCCACGGCCTGATCTCGCTCGACGGCGCGATGAAGCTCGCGCCGAGCCTCGACTGCTTCGGCTGGTTCGCCAAGGACATCGACGCTTACGAAGCGGTGGCGAAGCTGCTCATCGGCGGCGACGCGCATGCGGGCGAGCTCGTCCGCCCGCTGCGGCTCGACATGCTCGACACGCTGCTGGCCGGCCCCGCCGAAGCCGTCGAATACGACCGCATGCGTGCGATGGCCGAGAGCGCAATCGGCAACGCCACGCCGGCAGCCGCGTTCGGCGCCTCCCTCGACGAGCTCTACTGGTGCTTCCGCAAGGTCCAGGCCTACGAGGCCTGGCGGGAGCACGGCGAATGGATTTCGTCGGCCGACCGCAAGCTCGGGCCCGGCGTCAAGGAGCGCTTCGAATACGGTGCCGCCCTCGACGCGGCGAGCTACGACGCCGAAACCGCAAGGCGCGATGCCTTCCGCGAGGAACTGGCCGCGCTCCTGGGCGACGACGGTTTCCTCGTCCTGCCCACGGTTCCGGGTGCCGCACCGCTGGCGGCCGGCTCGCATGACGAACTGCTCGCCTATCGCGAACGTGCGCTGAAGCTCTTGTGCCTGTCGGGCCTCTCGGGCTTTCCGCAGATCACGCTGCCCACCGGCATGGTCGACGCAGCCCCCTTCGGCCTGTCGCTGCTCGGCCCCGCCGGCAGCGACCTGGCGCTCATTTCGCTCGGACGCCGCGTGCTCGCGGCCGCCTCCGGCACATCCCCAAAGGACTGACAGCATGGACACGCTGACCCGCATGCGCGCCTTCATCGACGTGGTCGAGGCCGAGGGCTTTTCCGCCGCCGCCCGCAAGATCGGTCGCTCCAAGGCGCTGCTGTCCAAATATGTGCGCGAGCTCGAGGACGAGCTCGGTGCGCTGCTGCTCAACCGCACGACGCGCCAGTTCTCGCTGACCGAGGCGGGGCATACCTACTACCGGCGCGCCTCCGAGATCATCCGCGAGGTCGACAGCCTTGCCGACGACGTGCGCGAATCCTCGGGCGACGTGCGCGGCCGCATCAAGCTGTCGGCGCCGCGCACCTTCGCCGACGCGCCCATCGGCCACGCGCTGATCGACTTCGCCAAGGAACATCCCGACATCGTGCTCGAGATCCACCTCGACGACCGGTTCGTCGACCTGGTGGAGGAAGGCTTCGACATGGCCATCCGCATCTCGCGGCTGGAGAACTCCTCGCTGATCGCCCGCCGGCTCGCGCCTTTCAGCGTCAGGCTTTGCGCCTCTCCGGAGCTGATCGAGAAATACGGCATACCCCAGCGCCCGGCCGATCTCGCCAACGTGCCGTGCATCGTCGACACCAACGGCCGCTGGCTGTCCAACTGGCCCTTCAGCGGCGACACCGGCGACACCACGACCGTTTCGGTGAGCGGCCCCATGGAGGTCAACAGCCCGATGGCGGCGCGCGCCGCCGCGGTGGCGGGGCTCGGCTTCACCATATTGCCCGATTTCATCGCCGCCCCCGACATCGAGGCGGGGAGGCTGATTCCGGTGCTGGACGACCGCCGGCTGTCGGGCGGCGGCATCTTCGCCGTCTATCCCCATCGCCGCTACCTGCCGGCCAAGGTCCGCGTCTTCGTCGACTTCCTGGTGCAGTGGTTCAAGGTCCACCCCTGCGACAAGGCAAAGCATTCGGTGTGAAGATCCCACTTCCGCCTCGTTTCTGGTAAGTCTCGTCTTCGATCAACTTCCAGACCGGTGCAATGATTCTGAACATCCGAAGGACGCTGCTGGCAGCGGCAGCGCTACTCGTCACCACATTGCCCGCGAGCGTACATCCGCACGTCTTCGCCGAGGCGCGGCTCGACGTCGTGCTCAACCCGGACAACACGGTCAGGTCGCTGCGCCATCTCTGGCGCTTCGACGACCTGTTCTCGAGCACGGTGCTGATGGAGTTCGACAAGAACGCCGACCTCAAGCTGGACGACAGCGAGCTGGCCGAGGTGTCGAAGACCATTTTCGAGTCCATCGGCGAGTACAACTACTTCCAGGTCGTGACCCAGGACGGCAAGGACGTGCCGATGAAGCCGCCGGCCAACCTGATGGCCAATTTCGAGGAACAGCAGCTCATCATCCTGTTCGAGGCGGAACCGAAGGAGCCGCTGCAGCTCGTGGGCAAGCTCGACTTCGGCGTCTACGACCCGACCTTCTACACCGCGATGGACTTCACCGACGACGCCAACATGTCGGTCGCGAACCTGCCGGCGACCTGCACCCGCCAGGTGATCCGGCCCGATCCCGACGAGGCGATCGCCCAGAACCAGGCGAGCCTGACCGATGCCTTCTTCAACGATCCCGCCGGCACCGACATGAGCAAGATCTTCGCCACCAAGCTGGAACTGACCTGCCAGGCCAAGGGGTGATGCGGTGAGGAAGACGACGATCCGGCTGGTGTTCGCGCTGCTGGCGTTCACCTATGTGCTCACCCTCTTTGCCGGATATGCGCACGCCCAGAGCTCGCTCGGCATCGGCAACAACGAGGCCGTGGTGCCCTCGACCGGCATGTTCTCCGGCATGCTCAACTGGATCAATCTCCAGCAGCAGCAGTTCTACCGCTCCCTGACCGGCGCGCTGAAGGCAATGCGCGACGGCGGCGGCGGGGTGTGGGTGCTGGTCGGCCTGTCCTTCGGCTATGGCGTGTTCCACGCCGCCGGCCCGGGGCACGGCAAGGCGGTGATCTCGTCCTACATGCTCGCAAACGAGGTGGCGCTCCGGCGCGGCGTCATGCTGTCCTTCGTCTCGGCCTTCCTGCAGGGCGTCACCGCGGTCGTGATGATGACGCTGGTGTTCCTGGTCCTGCGCGGCACCTCGATCTCGATGACCAATGCGACCTGGTTCCTGGAAACGGCGAGCTATGCGCTGATCGCCGCGTTCGGCGCCTGGCTGCTGTGGCGCAAGCTGCGCCCTCTGCTGCGCGGCGCACAGCCGATGCACAGCCTGTCGGCTGCCCACGCGCGCGATCACCATGACCATGCGAACTGCGGCCATCACCACCACGACCATGACCACCACGGCGAAGGCGAGGTCTGCGCCACCTGCGGCCATTCGCATGCGCCCGACCCGAAACTGCTCGAGGGCAGGGAATTCGACTGGAAGGCGGCGTGGTCGGCGGTCGGGGCCGTGGGCATCCGGCCGTGCTCGGGCGCTCTGATCGTGCTCAGCTTCGCCTTCCTCAACGGCCTCTGGGCCGGCGGTGTCCTGTCGGTCTTCGCCATGGCGCTGGGCACTGCCATCACCGTCTCGGCACTTGCCGTGATGGCGGTGACGGCCAAGAACTGGGCCGTGGCTTTCGCCGGCGACGGCCGCGCCGGCAACCGCATCCACAACGCCATCGAGATCGGCGGGGCGGCACTGGTGATGCTGCTCGGGCTCGTGCTCCTGGCCGCCAGCCTCAAGGCCTGACACCTCGACCGACGAAACCGCCGGCGCGACGCCCGCCGGCAAGCCATTCGAACCGACGAAAAAGAAAATCCGCCCTGGAGTTGCGGCTGCCAGGGCGGAGTTTTGCCACGTACCGCGTGGCTCGGACTGTCACATCGTGGTGGTCTTCTTGGCGACCGGAGCAGCAGCCTTCTTGTGCTTCTTGTGGTGCTTGACCTTCTTGTGATGGGCAACCTTCTTGACCACCGGAGCGGTCGTGGCCGCGGTCGCGGTCGTGGACTGGCTGGCGGCCGGGGCAGCAGCCGTAGCACCCGCGGCGCTTGCCGAGCTGGCGGTCAGCACGGGTGCCGAAAAGGCCAGGGCAACGGCGAGGCCGAGGGCGGTCAGGAGAGGCTTGTTGGTGGTCATGTCCGGTTTCCTTTGCATGAGGGGCTATGTGAGCTCGCCGGTCAAGGTTCGATCGGCTGCACTCCAAGCATCTTCAGCGCTGTCGCATAGGCGCGGATGCCCTGGGCCTGCTGCTTGCCGGCACAGAATTTCACCGCCTTTTTCTGAAGAGCCTTTGCCTCGGCGGCCCGTTTCGCCTTGGCATGTTGGGTAATTTCGTCAGCGTATTGCTGCTGCAGCCTGTTGCAGCGATCGGCACGGGTGATCGTGCCTGTCGTCTGCGTCGAAGCATCGGCCGCGCCAAGCGAAAGCGCCGCGAGCAGTACGATCATCGAACTGGTCACAAGTTTCCGCATGTCGGTTCCGATGCCCTCGATCACTGAAGCAGTGGGGCTATTGTCGCGGAGACGCTTGTCGCCTGCTTTTCCGGTTTGCAGAGTTTTGTTTCTGGCTTGTAACAGCGGCCTCCCCAGCCTCGCCGCCACCTGAAAATTGCTGCCAGCGGCTGGTCCGCGGCCTTATTTTGACAAGGTCTGGGCGCGATCTCGATTCGACGAGCCTTTGGATAATCTGCCTTGAAAGCCGAAATTCACATTCTGATCGTCGACGACGACAAGGAAATCCGCGACCTGCTGCAGGAATTCTTCCAGAGGCACGGCATGCGGGTGTCGACCGCACGCGACGAGGACGAGATGCAGGCCGAGCTGCGCCGCGCGCCGGTCGACCTCATCATCCTCGACATCATGCTGCCGGGAAAAAGCGGCCTCGACATCTGCCGCGACCTGCGTACCCATTCCAAGATACCGATCATCATGCTGACGGCGGTGACCGAGACGATCGACCGGGTCGTCGGGCTCGAGATGGGGGCGGACGACTATGTGCCCAAGCCCTTCGACCCGCGGGAACTCCTGGCCCGCGCCCGCGCAGTGCTGCGCCGCCCCAGCGCCGGCGGCGCAGCGCACCGCGCGGTTCCGCAGCTGTTCAAATTCGCCGGCTGGGTCCTCGACGCCCCGCGCCGCAGGCTGATGCGGCCAGACGACGTCCGCGTCGAGTTGACCACCGCGGAGTTCAACCTGCTGCACACGCTGGTCCGCAGCTCGCAACGCGTGCTCAGCCGCGAACAGCTGGTCGAACTGTCCAACCAGAACGGGGACTACAGCTACGACCGCAGCGTCGACATCCTGGTGAGCAGGCTGCGCCGCAAGATGGAGGACAATCCGCGTTCGCCCAAGCTGGTGCTGACCGTGCGCGGGGGCGGCTATCAGTTCGTCCCCGAGGTGGTCGCCGAATGAGAAGGATGCTGCCGAGCTCCCTGCCGGCCTGGGTGCTCCTGATCGTCATTGCCGGGCTGCTCGCCATCCAGGTTTCGACACTCTCCATCGCGGCGCGCGAGCGCATCGCCTCCAACAACGTGCTCGACCTGCTGCGCCTCAACGACAGGGCCCTGTCGCTCACCAAGCTGATGTATGCGGAAAACCCGGCAGGCCGCGCCCGCATCGCAGCCGGCCTTTCGGTTCCGCCGCATGTACTGACGACGACCGACACCCCCGCCATCACCTCGTCCATTCCCGTGGACGATGAAATGGCCGAGCTGGAGGACATCATGGTCGGCCGGCTTGCCAAATATGGCGTGGAGGAAGCTCGCCTGCGGCGTGAAACCGCACACGGCAACCCCGTCAAACAGTCGGCCGAGCCGAGTTCGGACATGGGCAGCGTCGAACGCGAACTCGTGGACTGGTCGACCGACTTCACCACCGCCGACACCTTCGTCGCCTCGATCGAGTTCAAGGACGGCCAGTGGCTCAACTTCACCATGAAGGCGACGCCGGTCAGCCCCGTTCTCGACGTTGGCAGCCTGCCCCTGTTCGGCTCGGCCGCGGCCCTCGTGGTGCTCTTGTCGATCTGGGCGCTACGCCGGCTGACCGCCCCCTATCGGGCGCTCGAAAGCGCCGTCCACCGGATCGGCGAAGACGTCAAAAGCCCGCCTTTGCCGGAGCGAGGCAGCAGCGAGTACAAATCCGCCGCTCGGGCGGTGAACACCATGCAGGGGCGACTGCGCGAATATGTCGAGGATCGAGAACTACTCGCGGCCGCGCTTGCCCACGACCTCAGGACGCCGCTGACCCGCATCCGGCTGCGCCTCGAACTGCTGCGCAACTCTCCGCTGCGCACCTCGCTGATGCAGAACCTCGCGGATATCGAGGCGATCTCGTCTTCGGTGCTCGACTTCGCCACCTACGAGGCAAAGCGCGAAGCTTCGGAGCGCATCGATTTCTGGTCGCTGGTAGATTCCATCGCAGACGCCAATCCGCACGTCAGCTTCGAAGGCGCTCGCAAGCACGCGCGCGGGCTCATCTGCATGGGCGATACGGTCGCCCTGCGCCGCTGCATCACCAATCTGGTCGACAACGCCGTCAAATATGGTGGCAAGGCGAAGCTCACGCTTGCTCATGACGACAGCCGCATCCTGCTTGCCATCGACGACGACGGCCCAGGCATTCCCGAAGCGCAACTGCAAACGATCTTCCGCCCCTTCACCCGCATCGAAGCCTCTCGCAACCGCCAGACCGGCGGTTTCGGATTGGGCCTGACCATCGCCCGCAACATCGCGCGGCGTTTCGGCGGCGACGTAATCCTAGAGAACAGGGCCGGCGGCGGCCTGACTGCCAGGCTGACCGTGCCGGTGGTGGCGGCTCCGCAACAGAAGGCGGCGGAATGACCTACACCCCGGCGAGTTCATCCTCGATGTGGGCCCGGATGATGTCGTCGAAGCTCTGCTCCGCCCGGAAACCGAGCGCATGCGCGCGCTCGGCCGCAAAGCGCGTCGGCCAGTTCTTCACGATCGCCCAGACCGCCTCGTCGGGAACCTCGCGGATCAGTCGCTGCGCCCCCTCGCCCGCGACGCGGCGCAGCGCCTCGATCTGCTCGCCGACGGTCACGGCGACGCCGGGCATGGTGAGGTTGCGGCGCGGGCCGACGAGGCCGCCGTCGATGCCGGCGGCATGAACGAGGAAGCCGACCGCCGAACGCGGGCTGGCATGGGTGTGCAGCACCGAGCGCGGCACCGGCAGCAGCGCCTCCTGCCCGGCGAGCGGCTCGCGGATGATGCCGGAGAAGAAGCTCGACGCCGCCTT
Source organism: Aminobacter sp. Piv2-1 (assembly GCF_037625995.1). NCBI lineage: Bacteria > Pseudomonadati > Pseudomonadota > Alphaproteobacteria > Hyphomicrobiales > Phyllobacteriaceae > Aminobacter > Aminobacter sp. Piv2-1. Next base: position 243,499 of record NZ_JARKMU010000003.1, on the reverse strand, counting down.
GTTGGGCTTGCCCGGGCGGACGCAGATGGTCGGCAGGCGGATGCCGATGCCGTCGAAGAAGCCACGACGGGTGTAGTCGGCAAGCAAGGCCTCGCCGATCAGCTTCTGCGTGCCGTAGGAGGTCAGCGGCGTCGGGTGGAAGTCGTCCGGGATGGTTTCCGGGAAAGGCGCTCCGAAGACGGCGATGGACGAGGTGAAGACGACGCGCGGCGCATGCGCGGCGAGCCGCAGCGCATCGAACAGGGCGCGGGTGCCGTCGAGGTTGACGCGATAGCCGAGGTCGAAATTGGCTTCCGCCTCGCCGGACACGACGCCGGCCAGGTGAAAGACGATGTCAGGCCGCTCGGCGGCCAGCGCTTCGGCCGCGCCGGCTGCCGCGAGGTCGCCGGTGAGCGTCCGCACGGCGGCGCCGTCGATGGAGGGAGCAGGCGCCGGCACGATGTCGTGCAGGTCGAGCGCAGTGATCCGCCGGCCGGCGAGCATGCCGTCGGCGGCGAGGCGAGCGGTGAGCTTGCAGCCGATCATGCCGGCCGCGCCGGTGATCAGCACGCGCATCTCAGTTGCCCCTATTGCGCTGGGCGCGGCCCCGCAGCCAGAAGACGCCGAAGAAGGCCAGCACGAAAAACACCGCGATCGCCCCGGCCGCGACGGTCGAATAGTCGCCGACGGCGAGCATGATCTTGGGCATCAGGAATGCCACCACGCCGAAGGCGATCATGATCCAGAGGGCGGCGATGGCCGCGTTGCGGTTATTCCTGTCCATGGACGACGGTCCTGTGCGTTGCCTCGCGAAGCCGTGCCGGCTCCGACATTCCTTCTCAGCCCCGGCGCTGGACCCGAGCCTGCGTTGCATGCGGGATGCCACGCCACTTGGCAAGCCTCGGCATCGCCTTGCAACCAGGAGAAACGGCACTTGAGGCAGCATGCCGCGCCTCCTCAGGCGCCGAGTTCGGCGCGGAAATCCTCGAGCCGGCGCTTCTGCCGGCCCGCCGCATCGAAGTTCGCCGGATCGAGCCAGGCGTCGTAGGCGCGCTTCAGCGCCGGCCATTCCTTGTCGATGATGGAATACCAGGCGGTGTCGCGGTTCTCGCCCTTGACGATCATGTGCTGGCGGAAGATGCCCTCGAAGTTGAAGCCGAAGCGTTCGGCGGCGCGCTTGGACGGCTCGTTGCGGTCGTTGCATTTCCACTCGTAGCGGCGGTAGCCGAGCTCGTCGAAGATGTAGCGCGCGAACAGATATTGCGCCTCCGTCGCCGCCGGCCGCCGGGCGACGAGGTCGCTCCAGTAGATGTTGCCGATCTCGATGACGCCGTAGGCCGGGTCGATGCGCATCAGGGTCTGCCGTCCAGCGATCCTGCCGCTCGCCTTGTCGACGACCACGAAGAACAGCGGGTCCTCGCTCGCCGCCGACTTGTCCAGCCACGGCTGGAAGGCCGCGCGGTCGCCGGGCTTGGTGTCGAACAGCCAGCGGAAGCGGCCCTCGGCGTCCTCGGCGGTCGCCATCGCAAAGAGGCCGTCGGCGTGCTTCGCCGGGTCGAGCGGCTCGAGCCGGACGTAGCGCCCGTCGAGAACGACGCGTTCCGGGCGCGGCCGCGGTTTCCACTCCTCAAGGTTATCGGGCAAGATAATCTCCAAACTGTTTGACAGGGCCGGCCTCACTCTCCCAAAAATCGAACCAGGACGAAAGAACCAGACGGATAGCCGGAATGCTCCAAACCATTGCCGCCTTCGACCGCCTCGGCGAGGAGAACGCCTTTGCCGTGCTGGCCCGCGCCACGGCGCTGCTGCACGAAGGGCGCGACATCGTCAATCTCGGCATCGGCCAGCCGGATTTCCGCACGCCCGAGCACATCGTCGAGGCCGCGGTCAGGGCGCTGCGCGACGGCCACCATGGCTACACGCCGGCCAACGGCCTTTTGGCGACGCGCGAGGCGGTGGCGCGGCGCACGCTCACCACCACGGGCGTCGAGGTTTCGCCCGAGAGCGTGATGATCATGCCCGGCGGCAAGCCGACCATGTTCGCCGCGATCCTGATGTTCGGCGAACCCGGCGCCGAGATCCTCTACCCCGACCCCGGCTTCCCGATCTATCGCTCGATGATCGAGTTCACGGGCGCGACGCCGGTGCCGGTGCCGATCCGCGAGGCCAACGGCTTCGCCTTCTCGGCCGAGGAGACCCTGTCGCTGATCACGCCGAAGACGCGGCTTCTCATCCTCAACTCGCCGGCCAATCCGACCGGCGGGGTGACGCCGCGCATCGAGATCGCCAAGCTGGTCAAGGGCCTGGAAGCCCACCCGCATGTCGCGATCCTGTCGGACGAGATCTACGACGTCATGACCTATGACGGCGAAAGCCATGCGTCGCTGCTCGGCTTCCCGGAAATCCGCGACCGGCTGATCATCCTCAACGGCTGGTCCAAGACCTGGGCGATGACCGGCTGGCGCATGGGCTGGTCGATCTGGCCGAACGGGCGCGAGGGCGGCCACCTCTACGACAAGGTGCGCAAGCTCGCCGTCAACTGCTGGTCCTGCGTCAACGCGCCGAGCCAGTATGCCGGCATTGCGGCCATCGACGGCCCGCAGGACGACGTCGACAGGATGATGCGCGCCTTCGACAATCGCCGGAAGATCGTGGTCGAGGGGCTGAACGCCATTCCCGGCATTTCCTGCGTGACGCCCAAGGGTGCCTTCTACGCCTTCCCCAACGTCTCGAAGACCGGCTGGAAGGCCAAGAAGCTGGCCTCGGCGCTGCTCGAGGAAGCGGGCGTGGCGCTGATCGGCGGTCCCGACTTCGGCATCCTCGGCGAAGGCTACATCAGGCTGTCCTACGCCAATTCGGAGGAGAACATCCTGCGCGCGCTGGAGCGGATCGAAGCGTTCCTGGCGAAATGAGGATTACCCGCGCCCGACATAGGGCATCTTGGTGGCCATCACGGTCATGAACAGCACGTTGGTGTCGAGCGGCAGGCCGGCCATGTAGACCACCGCCTCGGCGACGCGGTCGACGTCCATCACCGCCTCGGCCGCGATCGAGCCGTCGGCCTGCTGGACGCCGACGGTCATCGGCATGGCCATTTCGGTCAGCGCATTGCCGATGTCGATCTGGCCGCAGGCGATGTCGAAGGGGCGGCCGTCGAGCGCGATCGTCTTGGTGAGCCCGGTGATCGCATGCTTGGTGGTGGTGTAGGGCACCGAGCCGGGGCGCGGCGCATGCGCCGACACCGAGCCGTTGTTGATGATGCGGCCACCCATCGGCTCCTGCCGGCGCATGGCGGCGAAGGCGGCGCGGGCGCACAGGAACGAGCCGGTCAGGTTGACCGCCACGACGTCATTCCAGGCCTCGACCGGGATCTCGTCGATGGTGCTCGCCTTGTAGCCCATGCCGGCATTGTTGAAGAGCAGGTCGACGCGGCCGAAGGCCTCGGTGATGGTCTCGAACATGTCGTCGACCTGGTCGGCCCTGGTGACGTCGCAGACCACGGCGAGCGCCCTGGCGTCGGTCTTGCCGGCCTCGGCGATCGCATCGTCGAGCGCGCTCTTGCTGCGGCCGCAGAACACCGTGTTCCATCCGTCCTTCAGCAGGGCCGTGGCCACCGCCTTGCCGATGCCCTTGCCCGCGCCGGTGACGACTGCAACCTTCTTGCTCGCCATGATGAAGCTCCTCCCCTGCAATGACCGATCGCCAGCGGCGGATCATTCATGGTGCCCAATATTCTAGCGCAACGGTTGAAGCAAACCAGTTGGCGCGATGACGTTCGGCTGCTCCAGATACACAAAAAGGGCGGTCATTGGCGACCGCCCAGTTTTCCGTCGAACCGTGCTTGGGAGGAGGAGAGCCGATCCGAGTAGGAAAAGGATGCGCCTGCTCGGTTAACAAATCCTTAACGCGAAAAACCGCATCCGAAGGGTCTCGTCGCTCCCCGGCGCTGCATCACCAGCGCGGGTTGACCTGCGGATTGGCGCTGGGCGCGGCCAGCTCGGACACGGGTACCTTCACGCTGGCAACGGTCGCCTCGACATGGTCGACCAGCGCGTCCGGCAGCTTGAGCCGGCCGGCGAGCAGGTCGAGATAACCGCGCTCGGCGCGGGTGTCGGGATCGATGGCCAGGCGCGAGGCGGTGTAGAGCTCGAGCTTCTGGGCATCGGTCTGCGCGGCGTCCACGATGGCGTCGAGATCGAGCGGCGCATCGAGTTCGGCCATCAGGAACTGCTCCGCCTCCGAACCGATGCCGGACAGGCTGAGCTTGTCGCCGATCTTCTTGCGCTCGCCGTCGTCGATATGGCCGTCGGCCTTGGCCGCGGCGATCATCGCGCGGATCAGCGTCAGCGCGAACTCGGTCTCGCCCTGCGGCGCCTGCGAGGGATGGAAGGAATTGTCGGCCGGCGGCGGCAACAGCTGCGGCTCGGCATCGGGCGCGGCCGCCGTCTGCTCGGGCGCGTTGCCCGCCTTGTAGTTCTGGTAGGCCTTGTAGGCGAGGCCGCCGATCGCCGCCAGGCCGCCGATCTTCAGGGCAGAGCCCGTGACCTTGCGGCCGGCGCCGGTTCCCAGGAGCACCGCCACCAGCGCGCCCGCCGCGAGCGGATTGTCCTTGGCGAGCTGTGTCGCCTGCCCGGCCTTTTCGCGCACGGTAGATTGCGTCCCCGGGATCTTGGAGCCGAGGAGATCGTCAAGCAGCTTCTTGGGGTCGAGCATGGATGCCTCCGGTTGTAACTGTCGCGTTGAGGTAGGCGGACGATCGCGACAATACAATGACGCTCGCCAAATTTGGCAAGATCATGCGGGACGCGACAATCAACTGCCGATGTGGCGTCCGGACCCGCGCTCCTCGGCCAGTTCTACTTGGCGATGACGCTCGGCGTAGCGGGCGCGGTCCTCGTCGCTGCGCAGCTCGTGGCAATGCGGGCAGGAGACGCCCGCCTGGTATTTGGGCGACAGCCGCTCCTCGGGCATGAGCGGATGGCGGCAGGCGCGGCAAAGCTCGGCCTCGCCCTCGGCCAGGCCGTGGACGACCGAAACGCGCTCGTCGAAGACGAAGCACTCGCCGGCCCACAGGCTCTCCTCGGCCGGCACCTCCTCCAGATATCTGAGGATGCCGCCCTTGAGGTGGAACACCTCGTCGATGCCGATCGACTTCACATAGGCCGTCGCCTTCTCGCAGCGGATGCCGCCGGTGCAGAACATCGCTACCTTCTTGCCCTCGAGTTCGCCTCGATGTGCCTCGACCCAGGCAGGGAAGTCGCGGAAGCTCCTGGTCTGCGGGTCGACGGCACCGGCGAAGGTGCCGATCGCCACCTCGTAGTCGTTGCGCGTGTCGACGACCAAGGTGTCGGGGTCGGAGATCAGCGCGTTCCACGCGGACGGCTCGACATAGGCGCCGACGCTCCTGAGCGGGTCGATATCCTCGACGCCCATGGTGACGATCTCGCGCTTGAGCCGCACCTTCATGCGGTGGAACGGCATTTCGGCGGCGCTGCCGTATTTGACTTCGAGGCCGGCGAATTCCGGGGTCGCCTCGAGATGCGACAGCAGCGCGGCGATCGCCTCATCGGTGCCGGCGACCGTGCCGTTGATGCCTTCGGAGGCGAGCAGCAGCGTGCCCTTGATGCCCTGCGCGCAGCAGAAGGCGGCGAGCGGCTGGCGCAGCTCCTCGAAGCGCTCCAGCCGGCAGAAGCGGTAGAGGGCTGCGACGCGGAAGCCGGACGCGGGTGTGGATAAATCTTTCATGCCTGTGCCCCTAGCGCCTCGACCTCGCTTTTTCAATGCGGGCCGGAATGCTGCGATTGCAGAGGGTTGCCGAGTCGCGCCATGTGTCGCGGCTGACGGAATGCAAAAATACCTTTCAACGCCCCTGTCGGGCCGGGTGACAATTGCGCCGACAAACGGAGTCCGAGACGGAATGTTCAGCAGGGAAACGGCGGCGGAAATCGACAAGGCGGCAAGGGAGTTCGGGATCGAGGGCGCGGCACTGCTGGCCATCGCCGAGATCGAGAGCGGCGGGCAGGTCTTCGCCAGGATCGACGGACGCAAGGAACCCCTGATCCGCTTCGAAGGGCACTATTTCGACCGCCGGCTTTCGGGGGAACGGCAGGCGCGGGCGCGGGCCGCCGGCCTTGCCTCGCCCACGGCCGGCGAAGTCGCCAATCCGCGCGGCCAGGCGGCGCGCTGGCAGATGGTCGAACGGGCGGCGGCCATCGATCGCCGTGCCGCCTATGAATCGACCTCCTGGGGGCTTGGCCAGGTGATGGGCGCACATTGGCAATGGCTCGGCTTCGGCGACGTCGACGGCCTCGTCACGGAGGCCCGTTCCGGGGCCGCCGGCCAGGCGCGGCTGATGGCGCGCTACATCGACAAGGCCGGCCTGACCGAGGCGCTCAACCGGCACGACTGGGAGGCCGTGGGGCACGGCTACAACGGCCCGGGCTTCCGCAAGAACGGCTACCACATCAAGCTGGCCGAGGCCTACCAGCGGCAGGTCGACGGCCCGGCGCATGGCGAAGAGACTATGAAGACAGGCTCGCGCGGCGAACCGGTGGCCGAGTTGCAGGAAGCGCTGCTCGCGCTTGGCTACCCGGTCGACACCGACGGCATCTACGGACCCGGCACGGCCGCGGCGGTGAAGCGGTTCCAGGAGGCCCGCGGCCTGGCAGTCGACGGCATAGCTGGCCCGCAGACCCTGGCTGCGATTTTGAAGCAGCCGCCGGCACCGATGCGCGGGTTCTGGGATACAGTCAGGTCTTGGTTCGGCGGGACCTTCCGGCGACCATAGCGGCCGGCCGGCGGACCGCATCACCATGTCGCTGCCGCGCTTCGTGGACTTGCCGGTCGCGGTCTGTTAAATCGGTTGAAAAATCCAGGAAAGGTGCCCGCCATGACCAGCAAGACCCAGAAACTGCTTTCGCTGCTGGATGGCCAGCCGGTCATTCCGGTGCTGAAGATCGAGCGCGCCGCCGATGCCGTGCCGCTCGCCCGCGCCCTCGCCCGTGGCGGCCTCAGGGCCATCGAGATCACGCTCCGCACGGAAGAGGCGCTCGAGGCCATCCGCCGCGTCGCGGGCGAAGTCGAGGACTCCATCGTCGGCGCCGGGACCATCCTCAACGCGCGCCAGTTCGAACAGGCCGAGGCGGCCGGCTCGAGGTTCATCGTCAGCCCCGGCCTGACGCGCGAGCTGGTGGACGCAGGCGCGGCAAGCCAGGTGCCGCTGCTGCCCGGCACCATCACGCCCGGCGAGATCATGGGCGCGCTGGAGGCAGGCCTCGACTTCCTCAAGTTCTTCCCGGCCGAGCAGGCCGGCGGCGCGGCCTTCCTCAAGGCGCTCGCCTCGCCGATCGCCGGCGTCAAGTTCTGCCCGACCGGCGGCATCTCGGCCAAGAACGCCGGCGACTACCTCGCCCTGCCCAACGTCGTCTGCATCGGCGGCTCGTGGGTGGCCCCCGACGAGATGGTCAAGGCCGGCGACTGGGCCGGCATCGAGGCGCTGGCGGCCGAGGCCAACAAGCTGCGCCGGTGAGGCCCAGTCGGCCGAAGCTTCGGCATTGAATGCAAGAAGCCCCGGGAAACGAGCGTTTCCCGGGGCTTTTTCGTCAGGGACCATCACCGCCTGAGGCGGCGCGTCCCGATCAGTTGTTCTGGAAGCGCGCCACCGACAGGAACTTCACGGCGCTGCCGGAGAAGCGGTTGGCCTCCGCCATCTGGTTCTCCTGCTGGAAGCCGGCCGTATAGACCTCCTTCGGCGCGGTGCGGACCATGTTGTAGGCGAAGCCCGGGGCCTTGGTGTTGGTGGTCACCGTGACCACCTGCTCGCTGCTGCGGAGCGCCCAGCGGGCGGCGTCGGGAGCGGCGGCCACGACCACCGTCTTGGGATCGCGCTTGGCTTCCGCAGCCATCGGCCGCGAGGACTTGCGGGTGGTCTTCACCCCCGCCGCAGCCGTCTCGGACACCGCCGCCAGGGCTTGCGCCGCAGGCTTCGGCGCGGCAACGACCGCACCTTGCGGCTCGTCGAACACCGAGCGCGGCTCGCTCAACGATGCAACCGCGAACTCGGCCTCGTCCTCGGCGGGGATGTCGTCGGCAGCGGCAAGCGCTGCCTCGACGGTCATCGCGCCCGGACGGGCCGAAGGCAGCGGCACGTCGCTGACGACTGCCGGCTGATCGTCGCTGGCGAGGGCCATGAGCATTTCGCCTTCCGGCTTCAGTTCGGCCGGCGGCGTGTATTTGGGCCGCCAGGTCGGCAGCGGCACGTCGGCGGCGATCTGCTCTTCGGCCGAGCCGGCGAGTTCGCCTGCATTCAAGGGCGCGGATGCGTTGCCGAACGGCACGTTCTGCGCCGTCGCCATGCCGACTTCGCCCTGCGGCCGCGGAGCGGCACCCGGCAGCGGCACGCTGCGCGCCGGCAGCGAGGCCAGGATGGTCTCCGGAGCCTCGTCGGCCGCCGGCGTCTCCTCGGCCATCTGCGGCAGGTCGGCACGGCGGGCATTCTCCGGCGCGACGATCTGGATATCGGACCTGGCCTTTGCCGACGCCGAAGCGACCTGCCGGGCAGGCGCCGCAGGCTTGGCGACTGCAGCGACTTCGGTTTCTCCGGTATCCTCTTCCTCGTCGGCACCGCCGCCGCCGAACAGCGCGGCCAACAGACCGCCGCTCCGCGACGATGAGGACGACGAGGACGACACGGCGGCGAGCGCCAGATTGCCGCTCTGCTTGCGCGACTGGTAGGAGGCCAGCGCCTGCTCGAAGCCAGGCAGCGGCTTGCCGTCGGAAGGCACGTGCAGCGTCTTGCCGTTCGGGAAGACGGCGACCAGTTCCTTGCGGCTCATGCGCGGCCAGTGGCGCACATTGCCGACGTCCATGTGGACGAAGGGCGAGCCGGAACGCGGATAGTAGCCGACGCCGCCGGCCTGGATGCGCAGGCCTGCCTCGCGCAGCTTCTTGAGCGGCACGCCGGGGATGAAGAAGTCCATCGCCTTGCCCAGCATGTGCTGGCTCTTCTCGGCGACGCCCTTGGAGCGGCTGCGCAGCATCGAATTGGTCGCCGGCGAGCGATAGGCCGAGACGACGTTGACATAGCCCGTGGCGCCGGTGGCGCGGTAGGCTTCCCACACCACGTCGAACAGCCGCGGGTCCATCCTGGTGGGCTCGTTGCGGCGCCAGTCACGCAGGAACTGGTTCAGCTGCTTGAGCCCGGCAGGATCGAACTTGCCGTTGCGCTTGTAGGTGATCTCGGCTTTTTCGCCGGTGTGGATGTAATAGAGCTTGAGCGTCCGCACTTCGGCGGCTGCTGGTGCCTGAGAAGCTGCCATGAAACCGACGGCGAGCATCGCGGCCGAGAGCCACTTACGCCAGACATTCGATTTCGAGTGACGCCCTTCGGTGTTCTCGATCCTGTTCAAATCAAAAGGCCCTGTTAGGCTGCCATCTGTCCCCGGATTTGAAGCCCGGACACGCTGTTGAATCGCGTCCGAATATCGATCCTAATGGTTAATGCCTGCTTATTGAAGGCCAAATGCGGTAACACCATGGCGCCGCCGCCTCAAATGGGAATCGCCGGCTATTGTGGTAAACCGCTGGTTTATAGCGACAAATGGCGATTAACGGCGACATGGCGACGCCTGGTCGAATGCGTCATGTAGACGACAGGCAAGGCCCAATCCGCAGGCGTTGCCACAATTCGCCGCAACTGCGGGAAAAATGTCACGACGCCAGCCCGGCCGAGCGCCCCGATTCGGGATCGATTCCGTATTCCTTGAGCTTGCGGTAGAGCGTCGACCGGCCGATGCCCAGCCGGCGCGCCACTTCGCTCATCTGGCCGTTGTAATGGTCTATGGCGAGCCGGATCATCTCGAACTCGACCTCGGCCAGCGGCCGGACGTTGCCGCGCTCGTCTATGGCGCGCAGCGTTCCCGGCCGCACAGGTGCCGCGGGCGCGGGAGGCGTCGGCTGCGAGGCTTGGCCATAGCCGTTGGCGAGCGGCGCCCGGCCAGCCGGCGACATCTCGCCGCCGAGGTCGACGGTACCCTCGACCTGGGCGCGGATCTGCGGAAACTCCTCTTCGGTGAGCACGTCGCCCTCGGAAAGCACGCAGGCGCGGAACACCGCGTTCTCCAGCTGCCGGATGTTGCCGGGCCAGTCATAGGCCTGGAGCAGGGCCAGTGCGCCTTCGGAGATCGCCGGAATCCGGCCATATGAACTGGCGGGCGCGACGCGCGAAATAAAGTGGCCGACGAGCAATGCTATGTCCTCGCGACGCTCGCGCAGCGGCGGCACGAAGATGGGATAGACGTTGAGCCGGTAGAACAGGTCTTCGCGGAACTTCCCGTCCTTGACCTGCTCCAGGAGGTTGCGGTGCGTGGCCGAGATCAGCCTGATGTCGACCTTGACCGTGGCCCGGCCGCCGACCGGATCGACCTCGCCCTCCTGCACCGCCCTGAGCAGCTTGACCTGCACGTCGAGCGGCAGGTCGCCGATCTCGTCGAGGAAAAGCGTACCGCTGTTGGCCTCGACGAACTTGCCGGTGTGCCTTTCGGTGGCGCCGGTGAACGAGCCCTTCTCGTGGCCGAACAGGATGCTCTCCACCAGGTTTTCCGGGATGGCGCCGCAATTGACGGTGACGAAGGGCTTCGAGCGCCGGTCGCCGGAACCCTGGATGGCGCGCGCCACGAGTTCCTTGCCGACGCCGGACTCGCCCTCGATCAGGATCGGGATGTTCGACGCCGCGGCCTTCTGGCCGAGCCGGATCACCCGGTCCATGGCCGAGCTCCTGGTGACCAGGTCGCGGAAGGTCAGGAGCCCGCTGCCGCGCCGTGCCGAACGCCGGACGGTGTCCTCGGCCGCCTCGACCTTCAGGGCGCTGGTGATCGCCGCCTGCAGCTTCTCCGGCGAAGCCGGCTTGACCACGAAATCGAAAGCGCCGTTGCGCATCGCCGAAACGACGGTGTCGATGCCGCCCTGCGCGGTCTGCACGATGACCGGGATGGCGATGCCGCGTTCGCGCATCGCCTTGAGCACGCCGATGCCGTCGAGGCCCGGCATGGACAGGTCAAGGATCATCACCCCGACGTCGCCGCCGCGCGCTCCGTCGAGCACCTGCAGCGCCACTTCTCCACCCTCCGCGACGATCGCCGAATGGCCGAATTTCGTCACCGCGGCGTCGACGAGGCGACGTTGCACCGGATCATCATCGACTATGAGAATCGAACCTGCCATGTATGTCCGGAATATACCTGTCGATGCCGATTGGATGTGGATCATCCTGGCACAGGGTTCTAAATAAGGTTTCAAAAAAGCCAGTGAACGAATCCCTTAGGATTTGAACGGACGGCCGAGGGAAGTGAAAGGTAAGTCGCAATGCGTTGGATTTGCGGGCAGGAGATGCAGGCCGCCGCGGCCGCCAGGGGTGCGTCCGCACTCGGCGATTTGCCCGAATGGGATCTCTCCGACCTCTACGCCGGGATGGAATCAGCCGACCTTCGACGCGACATCGAAAAGGCCGGCGCCGACGCCGTCGCCTTCGAAACCAGGTGGAAGGGCACGCTCGCCGTCGAGGCCGGGCGCGGTGCGTCCGGCGGCCTCGGCGAAGCGATGCGCGCCTATGAGGCACTGGAGGAACTGATCGGCCGCGTCGTCTCCTATGCGGGGCTGATCTATGCCGGCGACACCTCCGATCCCAAGCGCGCCAAGCTTTACGGCGACATCCAGGAGAAGATGACGGATGCCAGCGCGCATCTGCTGTTCTTCGCCCTCGAGCTCAACCTCGTCGACGACGAGCTGATCCTCAAGGCCCTCGACGCCGACGCCGGCTTCGGCCACTACCGGCCCTGGGTGCTCGACCTCAGGAAGGACAAGCCCTACCAGCTCGAGGACCGCGTCGAGCAGCTGTTCCACGAGAAGTCGATCACCGGCCGCGGCGCCTGGAACCGGCTGTTCGACGAGACGATGACGGAGCTGCGCTTCGACGTCGGCGGCGAGGAGCTGACGCTGGAGCCGGCGCTGAACAAGCTGCAGGACCCCGACGGCGAGGTGCGCAAGGCTGCCTCCGAGGCGCTGGCCGCGACCTTCCGCAAGAACCTGCGCGTCTTCACGCTGATCACCAACACGCTGGCCAAGGACAAGGAAATCTCCGACCGCTGGCGCGGCTTCCAGGACATCGCCGATTCACGCCATCTCGCCAACCGCGTCGAGCGCGAGGTCGTCGACGCGCTGGCCGCGGCCGTTCGCGAGGCCTATCCGCGCCTTTCGCACCGCTACTATGCGATGAAGGCCAAGTGGCTCGGCATGGAGACGATGAACCACTGGGACCGCAACGCCCCCCTGCCCGAGACGCCGCAGGCGAGCATCGGCTGGGGCGATGCCAAGGACACGGTGCTGACCGCCTACGGCAAGTTCTCGCCTGAGATGGCCGACATCGCCCGCACATTCTTCGACCGCCGCTGGATCGACGCGCCGGTGCGCCCGGGCAAGGCGCCGGGCGCCTTCGCCCATCCGACGGTGCCGTCGGCGCATCCCTATGTGCTGCTCAACTACATGGGCAAGCCGCGCGACGTCATGACGCTCGCCCACGAACTCGGCCACGGCGTGCACCAGGTGCTGGCCGCCGGCCAGGGCGCGCTGATGGCCTCGACGCCGCTGACGCTGGCCGAGACCGCGAGCGTGTTCGGCGAGATGCTGACCTTCCGCTCGCTGCTCGAGCGCACCACCGACAGGCGCGAGCGCAAGGCGATGCTGGCTCAGAAGGTCGAGGACATGATCAACACGGTCGTGCGCCAGATCGCCTTCTACGAGTTCGAGCGCAAGGTGCACGCCGAGCGCAAGAACGGCGAGCTGACCGCCGACCGGCTCGGCCAGTTCTGGCTGGAGGTGCAGGCCGAGAGCCTGGGGCCCGCGATCAAGCTGCGCGACGGCTACGAGGTGTTCTGGGCCTATATCCCGCACTTCATCCATTCGCCCTTCTACGTCTATGCCTATGCCTTCGGCGACTGCCTGGTGAACTCGCTGTTCGCAGTCTACCAGAACGCCGAACGCGGCTTCCAGGACAAGTATTTCGAGATGCTGCGCGCCGGCGGCACCAAGCACCATTCCGAACTCCTGAAGCCGTTCGGGCTCGACGCCGCCGACCCGGCCTTCTGGCAGAAGGGCCTCGCCGTCATAAGCGGCCTCATCGACGAACTGGAAGCGCTGGACTGAGCCGGCGCTTCGCCTCCTGAAATCATGACAGACCTTGCTTCACCCTTCGTCCTGTTCCGGGACGATCCCGCCGGCCAGGAAGTGCTGTTCGAGGCGCCGCGCGAGATCATCGTCGCGCATGACGCCGGCGATTTCCTGCCCGCGCTCGAGAAAGCCCAGGCCGCGCATGACAGCGGCAAGTGGCTCGCCGGCTATTTTTCCTACGAAGCGGGCTACCTGCTCGAGCCGAAGCTCCGGCCGCTGCTGCCCGAGGGACGGCGCACGCCGCTGGTCTGCCTCGGCGTGTTCGACCAGCCGTCGGACCGCATGCGACGGCAGGCGCGTAGGCCGGCCACCAACGGCCCGATCTTCGACGCCCGCGCCACCTGGTCGGAGGCCGACTACGAAAGCCGCTTCAGGCGCCTGCACCAGCACCTGCGCCAGGGCGACTGCTACCAGGCCAACCTGACCTTCCCGGTGAAGGCGCAATGGTCGGGCACCCCGCTCGACGCCTTCGACGCACTGATTGCGCGCCAACCGGTGAAATACGGCGCGCTCGTCTCGCTCGGCGGGCCGGTGGTGTTGTCGCGCTCGCCCGAGCTGTTCTTCGAGATCGACAGCGACGGCTGGATCGAGACGCATCCGATGAAGGGCACCGCGCCCCGCGGCAAGACGCCGGAGGAGGACGCGGCGCTGAGGGAGTTCCTGCGCAACGACGAGAAGAACCAGGCGGAAAACCGCATGATCGTCGACCTTTTGCGCAACGACATCTCGCTGATCAGCGAGGTCGGCACGCTCGACGTGCCGGAGCTGTTCCGCATCGAGAGCTATCCGACCGTGCACCAGATGGTGAGCACGGTCAGGGCGAAGCTCCTGCCGAACCTCTCGATCGAGCGCATCTTCGCCGCGCTCTTCCCCTGCGGCTCGATCACCGGCGCGCCCAAGATCAGGGCCATGGAGATCCTGCACGATCTCGAAGGCACCCCGCGCGACGTCTATTGCGGCGCCATCGGCTGGGTAGCACCCGGCGGCACGATGCGCTTCAACGTGGCCATCCGCACCATCACGCTCTTCCCCGACGGCGAGGCCGTCTACAATGTCGGCGGCGGCGTGGTGTTCGATTCGACGGTGGAGGCGGAGTATGCGGAATGTCTTCTGAAAGCGCGCTTCGCGACGGGCTCGGTGCCGGCTTCGAGCTGATCGAGACGATGCGCTGGGAGCCGCAGAGCGGCTTCCTGCGCGGCGAACGGCATCTCGCCCGGCTCGCGGCCTCGGCCGCAGCACTCGGCTTCGCCCTCGACCGGGCGGCGATCGATAAGGCGTTGGCCCAAGCTGTCGCCGGCGACGCCCCGCTCCGCGTCCGGCTCGCCCTTGCCGCGAGCGGCAGGGCCGAGGCGACGACGCAGACCTTCGTACCGCTTCCGCCCGACACCGTGTGGACGCTGCGCATCGCCGCGACACGACTTTCCTCCACCGACGCGCTGCTGCGCCACAAGACCACGCGCCGGCAGGCCTACGACGCCGCCCGCGCCGAGTTCGCCCGCGAGGATGCCGACGAGGTGATCCTGCTCAACGAGGCGGGCGAGGTCTGCGAGGGCACCATAACCAGCATCTTCCTCGATATGGGCGACGGCGGCCCGCTCAAGACGCCCGCTATCGCCTGCGGCCTGCTCGCCGGCGTGCTGCGCGGCGAGATGATCGACAAGGGCGAGGCGGTAGAAGCGAGATTGACCGTCCACGATCTCGCAAGCGCACGAAAAATCTTCGTCGGCAACTCGCTGCGCGGGCTGATCGGAGCGCGCCTGGTCCAATGAGCCGAGATTGCCGGCATGCCGGGCACCGGCTAAGCCAGTCTCGCCCTTGAATGCGACCGGTTGAGATGACTGCCGCCATAACCCACACGCCCTTCGACGGCACCTCGAAGCCCTTTGCCATCGGCCTGAAGCAGGCCGAGCCGCGCGACTGGATCGAGCTCGACCGCCATCTCGAGGCCTATCTGGCCGAAAAGGACCGGCTTTATTCCGAGCTGCCCGACAAGGTGTTCGTCGCCGAGCCGGAAACGCGGGCGGCCCAGCAGGAGGTGCTCGACCTGCTGGTCGCGCATCTGACAGAACGCTTTCCCGGGACCTACCACCTCGAAGGCGGGCGCTGCGCGATCGCCGGCACGGACCGAAGCATCGACGTCGCCGCTCCCGGCGACAACCCGCTGATCGCCGCCTCGAAGCTGGTGCAGGAAGACCTGATCCTCATGCGCCAGGGCGCGGACGGCTGGCGGCTGGCCGCCGGGTCGTTGTGCTTTCCGTCATCCTGGAGGCTCACCGAGAAGTTCGGAAAGGCGATCCATGACATCCACGGCCCGGTGCCCGGCTTCGGCCCCGGCACCCGCATGGCCGAGCTGATCGCCCGCATGTTCGACAAGCTCGCCGTGCTGGTCGAGCGCTTCAACTGGTCTGTCCAGGCCAATGGCGAGCTCTACCACCCGCTCTCCGACCGCCAGCGCCTCGCCCGCTCGGCCGAGACGGACTCGACCTTTCCCGGCGCCGACGTGGCCGGCCACGCCTTCATCCGCGTCGAGCGCCAGACCCTGCGCAAGCTGCCGGCGTCGGGCGACATCCTGTTCACCATCCGCATTCATCTCGACCCGCTGGCGGTGCTGGCAAGGCACCCGGACCGGGCAACACTCGCCGCTTCCTTCGTCGAGCAGCTGACCGGTCTCGACCGCGACCAGCTCGATTACAAGGGGCTGGCCGCCGACCGCGACAGGCTGGTTGCCTTCCTCAACGGCATGGCGCGCGCCGGCTAACCATAGCGGCACAACGTCCGGTTCCTACAGCATCTGGGACCCGGATTCGCTTTATTGTGACAAGCATGTATGGTTTAGCCGTTGAAGCCGGGTCAATCATGGCCCGGCTCTTTTGGTGTGAGAAGGAGTGCCATAAAAAATGGCGAATGAAAAATGGTCCGTTTACGGTGAGATTACTGGTCCTGTTGTGATGATCGGCTTCGGTTCGATCGGTCGCGGAACGCTCCCCCTCATTGAACGCCATTTCAAGTTCGACAAGTCCCGTATGGTGATCATCGATCCCAACGACGAAAACCGGAAACTCGCGGATGAGCGCAACATCAAATTCATCCAGGAAGCGGTAACCAAGGACAATTTCAAGGAGCTGCTGGCGCCCCTGCTGACCAATGGCGGCGGCCAGGGCTTCTGCATCAACCTCTCGGTCGACACCGGCTCGGTCGACATCATGCACCTGAGCCGCAAGCTCGGCGCGCTCTACGTCGACACCGTCGTCGAGCCTTGGCTCGGCTTCTATTTCGACAACGAGGCGAGCAACGCCGACCGCACCAACTACGCGCTGCGCGAGACGCTGCTCGCCGAAAAGCGCAAGCATCCCGGCGGTCCGACCGCGGTTTCGACCTGCGGAGCCAATCCGGGCATGGTCTCGTGGTTCGTCAAGCAGGCGCTGGTGAACCTGGCAAAAGACCTCGGCCACGAATTCGACGAACCCGAGCAGCACGACCGCGAGGGTTGGGCCGCGCTGATGAAGAAGGCCGGCGTCAAGGGCATCCACATCGCCGAGCGCGACACCCAGCGCACCAAGAACCCCAAGCCGATGAACGTGTTCTGGAACACCTGGTCGGTCGAAGGCTTCATCTCCGAAGGCCTGCAGCCGGCCGAGCTTGGCTGGGGCACGCATGAGACCTGGAAGCCCAAGAACGCCAAGAAGTTCAAGAAGGGTAGCAAGGCAGCGATTTATCTCGAGCAGCCGGGCGCCAACACCCGCGTCCGCACCTGGTGCCCGACGCCCGGCGCGCAATATGGTTTCCTCGTCACCCACAACGAGGCGATCTCGATCGCCGACTTCTTCACCGTGCGCTCGAAGAAGGGCAAGGTGAGCTACCGGCCGACCTGCCACTACGCCTATCACCCCTGCAACGACGCGGTGCTGTCGATGCACGAGATGTTCGGCGCCGCCGGCAAGCCGCAGCCGGTCCACCACGTTCTCGACGAGGACGAACTGGTCGACGGCAAGGACGAGCTCGGCGTACTGCTCTACGGCCACGACAAGAACGCCTACTGGTACGGCTCGCAGCTGACGCTCGAGCAGGCGCGCAAGCTCGCCCCCTACCAGAACGCCACCGGCCTGCAGGTGTCGTCGGCCGTGCTCGCCGGCATGGTCTGGGCGCTGGAAAACCCCGAGGCCGGCATCGTCGAGGCCGACGAGATGAACTACAGGCGCTGCCTCGAAGTGCAGCAGCAATATCTCGGCCCGGTCAACGGCCACTACACCGACTGGACCCCGCTCGACGGCCGCCCCGGCCTGTTCGAGGAAGATCTCGACCTCGAGGACCCCTGGCAGTTCCGCAACATCCTGGTGCGCTGAACGGCGCAACCCGGAAATGAGAAAGGGCGCCTCTGGCGCCCTTTCTTGCTTGAAGCGTCAAAACTGCCTTTATTTGCGCAGCTCGGCCTCGATGTCGTCGAGCGCCTTGTCCTTGCCGATGCCGGTGAGGAAGGCGAGACCCTTGATCACCGGAACCTTCACCGAAGCCGAGATCGGCGTGGTCGAGACGATCAGGTCGGCGCTCTCGGCCAGGCTCGCCACCTCGGTCGCCTTGCACTGCATGGCATTGAAGCTGAGCCCCCTCGCCTTCATGGCATCCGTCACCGTCGAATTGACGGCCGTCGAAGTGGCGACGCCGGTTCCGCAGGCAAAAAGTATGGTCTTCTGTTTGGCCATCGAGAATATCCCGTTTCCTACAGCGCCGCGCGTCCTATTGGACGCGCAAAGGACGCTGTAACACTTTGAGTTTGTGCATGACCCCGAAAATCGATTCCGATTTTCGGGGTCATGCACTGATCAGTTCAGAATGGAGCCGACGTCTTCGAGCGTACTGGCGTTCTTGAGGCCGGTCAGCGCCTCCTCGCTCTGGATCGTGTCCATGATTTCCTGCAGCATGTCTATCTGCTTGTCCTTGTCGTTGATGGCAAGCAGGAACACGATGCCCACCGGAACCGCCTCGTCCGGGTCCTCCATGTTGGCGAAGTCCACCGGCCGGGACAACACGCCGAGCGCGATCCCCGGCTTCAGCACGTGCTCGGGATCGGTGTGCGGGATCGCGACGTTCTCTTCGCGGCCGAGCGGCAGGCCGGTCGGCATGGTGGCTTCGCGTCTGACCACGGCATCGGCGTAGCTCGGCTTGACGCACCCGAGCGCCTCCAGCCTGCCGGCGAGCAGGCGGATCACCTCCTCGCTGCTGCTTGCCTCGACGCCAAGGGCGACAGCCGCGGGATCGATGTGGCTCATGAGGGTTCGCGTCATGCAAGTCTCCATTGCGGGGAGCCGGCCATTTGGGGCCGGCTCCAGAGTTTTGATCACCCGTTGGCGAGCCGCGGCTCGCCGGCCGCCGTCTCGTGTTCATCGGCTTCAGCACCCGCCGCCCGCTCCCAGCCGGCCATGTTGCGGCGGTAGAGACCGAAGAGCACGGCGATCACCAGCGCGAGCAGCACCAGGCCGGCGACGCCGAGCCACTTGATGGCTTCGATGATGACGTAGGGAATCCACAGGAAGCCGTCGACCACCGAGGTGATCTGCACCGCGTTCGCAGGCATGGCGAAGCCGGACGAAACGGCCGCACTTGTGAACAGTGGCGCGAGTGCGTTGGCAACGTAGAAGCCGACCGCAAGCGTGATCGTGCCGACGACGACCATGCGGAAGACATTGCCCTTGAGCAGCGGCGCGGTCATGGCGACGATGAAGGGGATGACGGCGAGGTCCGCGAACAGGATCACCCGGTTGCCCGGCAGGATCACCGAAAGCACGATGGCGATGGGCACCAGGATCAGCGACGACGAGATCGCCGCCGGATGGCCGATCAGGATCGCCGAGTCGAGGCCGACCAGCAGTTCCCGGTCGCCGGTGCGCTTGCGCACGAATTCCTGGGCGGCATCCGACACCGGCAGCAGGCCTTCCATCAGCACCTTCACCATGCGTGGCAGAAGCAGCATCACGGCAGCCAGCGTCATGCCGGTGCTGAGCACCTTGGACAGAACCGTGCCGAAGTCGCCGGCGTTGTAATAGGCGATGACGCCGAGCACGAGGCCGATGATCAGGCCCAGCACCACCGGCTCGCCGAACACGCCGAAGCGCTTCTCGATGGTCTCGGTCGAGATGTTGATGCGGTTGATGCCGGGGATGCGATCCATGATCCAGTTCAGCACGATGGCGATGGGCAGGATCTGCGCCGAAGCCAGATGCGGCACCGAAACGCCGGGAATGCCGTAGAACTGCTGCACGGCGCGCGCCGACCAGTCGGCGAAGAGCAGCGCGAGTGCGGCGACCAGAGCTGCTACGGCAAGGCCGTAGGCCAGGCTGTCGGTGGCGGCGGTGGCGAGCGAGCCGACGAAGGCGAAGTGCCAGAAGTTCCAGACGTCGACGTTGAGCGTGCGCGTCCAGCGCAACAGAAGCAGCACGACGTTGACGGCGATGCCGATGGGAATGACCCACAGGCCGACCGACGAGCCGAAGGCGATGGCCGCGGCCGACGGCCAGCCCACGTCGACGATGTCGCGCTGGATGCCGGTGTTGGTGACGATGGCCTT
The DNA here is from genome assembly GCF_037625995.1 of Aminobacter sp. Piv2-1. Taxonomy (NCBI): domain Bacteria; kingdom Pseudomonadati; phylum Pseudomonadota; class Alphaproteobacteria; order Hyphomicrobiales; family Phyllobacteriaceae; genus Aminobacter; species Aminobacter sp. Piv2-1. The sequence continues at coordinate 223,737 of NZ_JARKMU010000003.1, read as the reverse complement.
GGCCACATCGCCGATCGAGCCCAGCATCAGGCCGAGCACAAGATTGATGCCGATGAAGGCGACGCCGATGGTGATGGCGGCCCTGAATGCCCGGCCCACCCTGGCGCCGAGAACCACGGCGATGATGAAAATGACGATCGGCAACAGAACCGTTGCCCCAAGCGTGTCCACCGCCGACTTGAGGCCGGCCAAGAACGCATCCATGCTGTCTCCCCCCGAAACCGTTCCCGACACCAACCGAGAACATTTGTGTTTCACAATATACGAAAGTTATCCGGATTCACGTTCATGTCAATCGCATGCGGCCGCCATGTCCGGTACAGGCGGTGCATCGCCCCCTGTTGCAGCGCGTCAACAGTCTTTTGAGAGATGGCGCGGCGAGCGCCGGGGATCGCCGAACGGACCCGTCCGAGCCTTGCCTTCATCGTCAATTCGGGCGATTGAAGAAATGCGGACTGAGGAGAGGATTACTTGATGACGACTTCGCGCAAACTGTATTCGGCCGGAGTGCTTGCCCTGCTTGCGGCCGCACTTGCTGCCTGCTCGACCAGCGGCCCCGGCGGCAGCGGCCCCGGCCGGCCCGCCCCGACCGGCGTGGAAGGCGCCTGGATCGACGCCAAGGGAACCGGTCTCTCGACCTTCCAGAACGGCGTGTTCCAGACGGTTGCGACCGACACCGGCCAGAGGCTGTCCGACGGCACCTACATCATGACCGGCGCCAACGCCGTGCAGATCAACGGCACCTCGCTCATTCGCCAGTCGCCGATCAGCTTCAACTGCCTGCTGATCTCGGCGAACCAGCTGAATTGCACGAGCTCCGCGGGCCAGCAGTTCACGCTCACCCGCCGCGCCGCCTGATACCGACCTTGTGCCCGCTCGCGCGGGCATCCCGACCTCGACCTTGTGCCCGCTTGCGCGGGCATCCCGACCTCGACTTTGTGCCCGCTTGCGCGGGCACCGGGCTGTTGCGATAACCCTCCTGTCACGACGGGAGGTTCCATGGCCGAGCATTTCGACGACAGCGAAACCCGAGCCCCGGAAGCGCGCGAAGCGGCGCTTTTTGCCGCCCTTCCCCGGTTCCTGGCCAAGGCCGCCGTCGCCGCGCCGGGCCTTGCGCATTGGCTCGACGGCTTCGATGTCGCGGCCTTGACCGACAGGCGCGCCCTGGCGCGGCTGCCGGTACTTCGCAAGACCCAGCTCATGGAATTCCAGGCGGCGAGCCCGCCCTTCGGCGGCTTCGCCGACCTTGCCGCGCTGCGGGGCAGCCGCGTCTTCCACTCGCCCGGGCCCCTGTGGGAACCGCAGGGCCTCGGCGCCGATCCCTGGGGCGCGGCGCGTGCCTTCTTCGCCGCCGGCGTGCGTCCCGGCGACGTCGTCCACAACGCCTTCGCCTATCACATGACGCCCGGCGGCTTCGTGCTCGACGAGGGCGCCCGCGCCCTAGGCTGCACGGTCTTCCCCGCCGGAACCGGCAACACCGACACGCAGGTCGAGGCGGCGGCGAGCCTCAGGCCAGGCGTCTTCTGCGGCACGCCGGACTTCCTCAAGCTGATGCTCGACCGCGCCGCCGAGACCGGAAAGGACCTGTCCTCGATCCGCATCGGGCTGGTGTCCGGCGGCGCGCTGTTCCCCTCGCTCAGGGCGGAATACCGCGAGCGCGGCGTCTCGGTCCTGCAATGCTATGCCACCGCCGAGTTCGGCGTCATCGCCTACGAAAGTGCCGCCGGGGACGGCGCGCCCCATCCCGGCATGATCGTCAACGAGGAGCTGATCGTCGAGATCGTCCGCCCCGGCACCGGCGACCCGGTCGCCGACGGCGAAGTCGGGGAACTGGTCGTCACCTGCCTCAATCCCGCCTACCCGCTCGTCCGCTTCGGCACCGGCGACCTGTCGGCGGTGCTGCCGGGCAGCTCGCCCTGCGGCCGCACCAACCTGCGCATCAAGGGCTGGATGGGCCGGGCCGACCAGCGCACCAAGGTCAAGGGCATGTTCGTCGACCCCAGGCAGGTCGCCGAGCTCGTTGGCCGGCATTTAGAGATCAGCAAGGCGCGGCTGGTGGTGAGCCGGGACGGCGACCGCGACGCCATGGTGCTACAGGTGGAACCCGCCGGCGACGACGCACCGGCGGGTGGACGCATCGAGGCGACGCTGCGGGAAATCACCAAGCTGGGCGGCAAGGTCGAGGTGGTGCCCAGGGGCGCCTTGCCCAATGACGGCAAGGTCATCGCCGACGAGCGCGACTACTCGAAATAGGCCGGTGCGCGGCCTGCGATTCCCCTTGCATCCGCAAATTCCGGGTGTGAACATGACCGCAAGGAATGTGTAACATTCCGGTCAGGCGAAGACGCCAAACGTCTCGCGGGGGTCATTCGGGAGATTTCAGCATGAAGAAGTTTGCTGCCATCGCGGCCTTGTCGGCCTCGGCGTTCGGATATTCCGTCGCGCCGTCCTTCGCCGACTACACATTGACCATTCTTCACATCAACGACTGGCACAGCCGCATCGAAAGCAACAACAAGTTCGAATCCACCTGCTCGGCCGAGGAAGAGGGCAAGGGCGAGTGCATCGGCGGCGCGGCGCGCCTGGTGACGGCGATCGCCCAGGAGCGCAAGAAGCTCGAAGGCCAGAACGTGCTCTTGCTCAACGGCGGCGACAACTTCCAGGGCTCGCTGTTCTACACAACCTACAAGGGCGCGGCCGAGGCCGAGTTCCTGAACCAGATGAAGTTCGACGCCATGACCGTGGGCAACCACGAGTTCGACGACGGCGAGGACGCGCTGGTGCCGTTCCTGGAGAAGATCCAGTTCCCGGTGCTGTCGGCCAACGTGAAGCCGAACGCCCAGTCCAAGGTCGGCGACCGCATCAAGCCGTCGCTCGTGATCGAGGTCGGCGGCCAGAAGATCGGCATCGTCGGCGCCGTCACCAACGACACGCCCGAAGTCGCCTCGCCCGGCCCGAACATCGCCATCGAGGACGACATCAAGAACATCACCGCCGAGGTCGAGAAGCTGAAGGCCGAGGGCGTCAACAAGATCATCGCGCTCACGCACATCGGCTATCCGCGCGAGAAGGAGATGATCGCCAAGATCCCCGGCGTCGACGTGGTGGTCGGCGGCCACTCGCACTCGCTTCTGTCGAATACCGACGCCAAGGCCGAAGGGCCCTATCCGACGATGATCGACAACCCCGAGGGCTACAAGGTGCCGGTGACGCAGGCCGCGTCCTATTCCAAGTATCTCGGCGCGTTCACCGTCACCTTCGACGACAACGGCGTGGTCAAGGAGGCCAAGGGCGACCCGATCTATCTCGACAATTCGATCAAGCCCGACGAAGCGGTGCTCGCCCGCATCAAGGAACTCGGCGCTCCGATCGAGGAACTGAAGAACAAGGAAGTCGCAGAGTCCACCGACCAGATCGACGGCAGCCGCGAGAACTGCCGCGCCCGCGAATGCGCCATGGGCAACCTGATCGCCGACGCCATCCTCGACCGGGTCAAGGATCAGGGCGTCACCATCGCCGTCCAGAACGGCGGCGGCATCCGCGCCTCGATCGACAAGGGCGTGGTCACCATGGGCGAGGTGCTGACGGTGCTGCCCTTCCAGAACACGCTGGCGACCTTCCAGCTTTCCGGCGCCGACCTGCGCGCCTCGCTCGAGGCGGGCCTCTCCGAGATCGAGGAAGGCAAGGGCAAGTTCCCGCAGGTGGCAGGCCTGAAATATTCCTTCGACAAGTCGGTGGCGCCCAACGGCGGACGGCTGAAGTCGATCGAGACGATGGAGGGCGGGGCCTGGGTGCCGCTCGACGACGCGAAGGTCTACACCGTCGCCACCAACAACTACGTGCGCCAGGGCGGCGACGGCTACAAGATCTTTGCCGCCAACGCCACCAAGGCCTACGACTACGGCCCGAGCCTCGAGCAGGTGGTCGCCGACTATCTGGCCAAGAACCGTCCGTTCACCCCCAAGCTCGACGGCCGCATCACCGAGATCGCCGCGACCGTGGCTGCCGCGCCCGCCGCGGCCGAACCCGCCAAGCCGGCTGAGGCGGCACCCGCGACGGCGGCAAAGCCTGCCGAAGCTGCGCCCGCCGCGACCGCGCAGGCCGCATCCGGCGGCGGCAAGACGCACACGATTGCCGCCGGCGACACCTTCTGGGACCTCGCCAAGACCTATCTCGGCGACCCCACCAAGTGGCAGGCGATCGCAGCGGCCAATCCGGACGCGAAGGCCAAGGACCTGCAGATCGGCGGCACGCTGGCAATCCCGGCGGCCAACTGATAGGTCAAGCCTGACCTGACAAGCCCGCCCGGCCTGCCGGGCGGGTTTTGCTTTTCAGGTGCGGCCAGACGCGACATTGAACGGCCGCCCCATTCAACTAGGTATCCCGCCAACGGAGACACCGAATGGACATGACGACGACGATCGACGACAAATCGGCCAAGGCGCTCGGCCCGCTTCCCGGCGGCCACCCCTCCGTGCGCAAGGGCAAGGTCGGCGTGCTCCTCGTCAATCTCGGCACGCCCGACGGCACCGACAGGAAGTCGATGTGGCGCTATCTGCGCGAATTCCTGTCCGATCCGCGCGTCATCGAGATGCCCAAGCTTTTGTGGTACCCGATCCTCTACGGCATCGTGCTCAACACGCGGCCGAAGAAGTCGGGCGAGAACTACAAGAAGATCTGGAACACCGAGCGCGACGAATCCCCGCTGCGCACCTACACCCGCGGCCAGGCCGAGAAGCTCGCCGCGGCGCTGCGCGACCTGCCGGACGTCGTGGTCGACTGGGGCATGCGCTACGGCAGCCCCTCGACCGCGGGCGCCGTCGAGAAGCTGATGGCCGAGGGCTGCGACCGCATCGTCATGTTCCCGCTCTATCCGCAGTTCTCGGCGACGACGACGGCGACCGCCAGCGACCAGCTGTTCCGCGCACTGATGCAGATCCGCGCCATGCCGTCGATCCGCACCGTGCCCGCCTATTACGACGAGCCGGTCTACATCGAGGCGCTGGCCCGCTCGATCGAGCAGCACCTGGCCAAGCTCGACTTCGAGCCGGAGGTGATCCTCGCCTCCTACCACGGCATCCCGAAGCCCTATTTCGAGCGCGGCGACCCCTACCATTGCCATTGCGTGAAGACGACGCGGCTGTTGCGCGAGCGGCTCGGCATGGACGACAGGAAGCTGACGACCACCTTCCAGTCGCGCTTCGGCGCCCAGGAATGGCTGCAGCCCTACACCGACAAGACGGTCGAACGGCTGGCCAGGGAAGGCGTGAAGTCGATCGCCGTCGTCAACCCGGGCTTTTCGGCCGATTGCATCGAGACGCTGGAGGAGATCGCCGGCGAGAACGCCGAGATCTTCCACCATGCCGGCGGCAAGAATTTCTCCCACATCCCCTGCCTGAACGACAGTCCGGAGGGCATGGCGGTGATCGAGGCGATCACCCGCCGCGAGCTGATGGGCTGGGTCTGAGGCCCGGCTCTCGGGGCACGCGCCCGCCCACAACATTAGCCCCCCATGTCATTGTAACGATGCTGAAAGGCCCTTAAGTCTTTCGGCATCGCGCTCTGCGTTCATCCGAATCGCAGCGCTCAACTCGCGGGGGAGTGCCGAACGGTGTTCACTGGTCTCGACATCATCATTCCAGTCCTGGTCATCCTGGTGCTGTTGCTGCTGTTCACCGGCATCAAGACCATTCCGCAGGGCTACAACTACACGGTCGAGCGCTTCGGCCGCTACACCCGCACGCTGACGCCCGGCCTCAACCTGATCATTCCCTTCGTCGACCGCATCGGCGCCAAGATGAACATGATGGAGCAGGTGCTCGACGTGCCGACGCAGGAGGTGATCACCCGCGACAACGCCATCGTGGCGGTGGACGGCGTCGCCTTCTACCAGGTGCTCAACGCGCCGCAGGCGGCCTACCAGGTCGCGGGCCTGCAGAACGCCATCCTCAACCTGACCATGACCAACATCCGCACGGTGATGGGCTCGATGGACCTCGACGAGCTGCTGTCGAACCGCGACGCCATCAACGAACGCCTGCTGCGCGTCGTCGACGAGGCGGCGCACCCCTGGGGCATCAAGGTCACCCGCGTCGAGATCAAGGACATCAACCCGCCGGCCAACCTGGTCGAGTCGATGGCCCGCCAGATGATGGCCGAGCGCAACAAGCGCGCCCAGATCCTCGAGGCCGAGGGCCTGAAGGCGGCCCAGGTGCTGGAAGCCGAAGGCCGCCGCGAAGCCGCCTTCCGCGACGCCGAGGCGCGCGAGCGCGCCGCCGAGGCCGAAGCGCGCGCCACCCAGGTGGTGTCGGAGGCGATCGCCAAGGGCGACGTGCAGGCGATCAACTACTTCGTCGCCCAGAAATACACCGAGGCGCTGGCCAAGATCGGTTCGGCCAACAACAACAAGGTCGTGCTGCTGCCGATCGAGGCGTCGTCGCTGATCGGCTCGCTCGGCGGCATCGGCGCCATCGCCAAGGAAGTGTTCGGCGGCGACGCCCCGAGCGGCCAGCGGCCGGCGTCGCGCACGCCGAGGATTCCGCCGGAGCAGAACTGACCGGCGCGGGCAGCGGGAGGCGATCATGCTGGCAGGTGTCATTGCGGAACTCGGGCCGTGGAACTGGATGGTGCTGGGCCTGGTCCTCCTGGTCCTGGAGATCGTGCTGCCCGGCTTCTTCCTGCTCTGGATCGGCATTGCCGCGCTGCTGACCGGGGCGCTGTCGCTGCAGCTCTGGGACTGGGGCCCCTGGACCTGGCATGTCCAGGTGCTGGTATTCCTCGCTCTGTCCCTGATCGCGGCCTACGCCGGCAAGAAGATCATGAGCAGCAACGGCGAGGCCAGCGACCAGCCGCTGCTCAACCAGCGCGGCGCGCAGATGATCGGGCGCACCGCAACCCTTGCCGAGCCGATCAGGGAGGGCCGCGGCCGCATCAAGCTGGGCGACACGACCTGGCGCGTCTCGGGTCCCGACCTGCCAGCAGGCACCAAGGTGCGCGTCGTCGCCGCCGGCGACACCGACCTGGAACTGGTGGTGGAAGCCGTCTGAGGGCCATCTCAAAGAGCCGAGTGTTCGGCTGATCCGAGCCCTCGGAACCTGCCAGTAGCCCTCATGGTGAGCCTGTCGAACCACGAGGGCTACGGGCACGTCTCAGCCAATCGCCTGAAGACAAAGGCACGATATCCGGGAAAAGAACCTACGCCGCGCCGATCCTGAGCAGATCGTGGAAGTGCACGAGGCCGACCGGGCGGTCGCCCTCGACCACGATCAGCGCGCCGATGTTGTTCTCGTTCAGAAGCGCGATCGCCGCCCCTGCCAGCATCTGGCGCGGGACGGTCTTGGGCCGCGTCGTCATGATCTCCTCGACGCTCGTCTCGACGAGGTTGCGGTCGAGATTGCGCGAGAGGTCACCGTCGGTGATGATGCCCGCCAGCTTGCCGTCTGCGTCGACGACGCAGACGCAGCCGAAGCGTTTCTGAGACAGCGTGCGGACCGCTTCAGGCATCTTGGTGCCGATCGTGACGACCGGCATGCGGTCGCCGGTGTGCATGAGTTCGCCGACCGGCATCAGGCTGGCGCCGAGCTGGCCGCCGGGATGGAAGGTGCGGAAATGATCGGGCGTGAAGCCGCGGGCCTCGAGCAGCGCCACGGCCAACGCGTCGCCTATCGCCAGCTGGAGCAGCGTCGAGGTCGTCGGCGCCAGCCCGTGCGGGCAGGCTTCCGGCGTGCGCGGCAGGAGCAGCACCACGTCGGCCTGGCGCGTCAGCGCCGAGGTCTCGCCGGCGGTGATCGCCACCAGCGGGATGGAGAAGCGGCGCGAATAGCCGACGATGCCCTTGAGCTCGGCGGTCTCGCCCGACCACGAGATGGCGACGATCGCATCGTCCCTGGTGATCATGCCGAGGTCGCCGTGGATGGCTTCCGCCGGATGGACGAAATAGGACGGCGTGCCGGTCGAGGCGAAGGTGGCGGCGATCTTCCTGCCGATATGGCCGCTCTTGCCGACGCCGGTGATGATCGCGCGGCCGTTCAGCTGGCCAAGAACCGATACCGCGCGCGCGAACGGCTCGGCCAGGGGGCCTTCCAGCGATGCGAGGAGAGCCACGATTCCGGCCTGCTCGGTGGCGATGGTACGGAGCGCCGAGGCGATCGAGGCCTGCGGGTCCGGCTCTTTTTTTAGCGATCCAGCGTGCATGGCGCATGCGTTAGCGCGTCCCAAGCCGGCTGTCCATCACTATCGCCCCCCGTTTGCGCGGTCGGCGCGCCAGCGAAACGCTCCATTAACCATGGCGATTTACCAGTTGCTAAGCACGGCGCCCATGCGCCTGCGGGGCATTGGTGGCGATGGAACGGGTCTTGCCGGAGCGAATGGGACGGCCGAAGGGTGCGCGCATCTGCGCCTTGCTGGCGACAGCGAGCGTGGCGGCCGTGGCGTGTCTCCTTCCCGCCCAGGCACAGGAAGCCGGCCTGCGCGGCGCGGTCAGCGAAACCCAGGTCAGGGACGCGCTGATGTGGCGCAAGCGCCCGGCCGTGCAGCCGGCAGCAGCTGCCCAGGACCAGAACCAAGACACCTATCAGCCCGCGAGCCCCGGGGCCATTCCCGACCAGCCCGCCGGTGAGACGGCCGACATCTTCAGCGAGCCGCCGAACGCCAATCCGGCCTCCGCCTCGACCTATGCCCTGCCCCCGACCACCGCCCGGCAGCGCGCCGAGGCGGCCCGCAGGCGCCTCGCCGCGGGCGCGGCAGCGCGCCCGTCGCAGCAGGGCGGGCTGGATGCGCCGGCCGAGCCGGACGGCGAGGTGACCACCGGTTCGGTGCGCCAGGGCACGGTCGATTCCGACCTTGCCCCGACGAGCGGCTCGGAGGCACGGCGCCAGGCCGCGATTGAGGGACGCTACGTGCCGCGCGACGACTATCCGTTCGCGGCACCCGGCATCCGCGTCGGCACGTTCGTGCTGCGGCCCAGCCTGGAACAGGGCGTGACGGCGACGTCGAACGCCGATTCGAGCGCCAACGGCAGGTCGGCCGTGCTTTCGGAAACCGCGCTTCGCCTCAACGCCGTCTCCGACTGGGCGCGCCACTCGGCGACGATCGACGCCTATGGCACCTTCCGCAAGTCCGTCTCCGGACAGGAACTCGAGGAGGCCACGGGCGGCATCGACGGGCGGCTCGAACTCGAACTGATGGACGGTTTCCGCGCCATCGGCACGCTCGGCTACAATGTCAGGCCGGAATCGGCGACGTCGCCGGTGGTGATCGAGGACACGGTCTCGCAGCCGTTGCGGCGCACGCTCGACGGCAGCCTTGGCCTGGAGAAGGACGTGGGTAAGCTGCGCCTTGCGGTGACAGGCGAAGCGACCAACGAGCGGTTCGACGACGCCGAACTGTCCGGTGGGGGCACGCTGTCGCAGGAGGACAGGAATTCCACGCTCTATGCCGGCCGCCTTCGCGCCGGCTATGAAGTTTCGCCCGCCCTGATCCCCTTCGGCGAGGTCGAATTCGGCCGCCGCGTCTACGACCTCAGATTCGACACGGCCGGTTTCGAGCGTTCGTCGAATCGTGTCGGCGCGCGCGCCGGCGTCGAGATCGACATGGGCGAGAAATTCGGCGGCGAGGTTTCGGCGGGCTGGATCGCCGAGGATTTCGACGACGACCGCCTGGACACGATTTCCGCAGCCACGCTGGCGGCCGACCTTCGCTGGTCGCCGATCCGCGGCACCATCGTCAGCCTCACCGGCACGACGGTCGTGGAAGGCTCGACGACGCCCGGCCAGAGCGGTTCGGTGCTCTATTCCGGGCGCCTCGCGGTCGAACGCCAGATGCGGGCCAACCTGACCGGCTTTGCCGCGGTCGGCACCGGCTGGCGCGACTATGCCGGATCGGACGACCGCGAGCTGACGCTCACCGCGGAAGCCGGGCTGACCTGGTGGCTCAACCGCTACGCCGGCCTGACCGGCCGCCTCAGGCACGAGTCCCTAGACAGCACGCTCGCCGGCCGCGACAGCAGGACCAACAGCGTGTTCGTCGGGCTGAGGGTCCAGCGCTAGAGCAATTCCAGGAAAAGTGCGCAGCGGTTTTCCGTCCGGAATTGCGCAAAAACAAAGAGATAGAGCGTTTCCGCAATTCGAAGAAAAGCGGAAATGATCTAGGAACTCCCGGCGCCCGACAGCGTCGAAACGGCGGCCTTCAGCACGTCCTCGCCCGCACCGGAATAGACCTCGCTCATGATGAGATCGGCGAGCGGCAGGCGGCTTGCCCAGCCATGCCGCTCCAGGTCCGGCCGCGCGGCGAACTCCGACACGCGGCCGACGCACAGGTAGGCCACCGGCGTGACGTGCTCGGGGATGCCGAGCAGCCGCTTCAGCGCCTCACGGTCGAGGATGCTGACCCATCCGACGCCGATGCCCTCGGCGCGGGCCGCCAGCCAGAAGTTCTGCACCGCGCAGACCGTGCTGTAGAGGTCCATCTCGGGATTGTGCCAGCGACCGAGCGGCGAATGCCGCGACCGGCTGCGGTCGCAGGTCACGACCAGATTGAGCGGCGTTTCCGAGATGCCTTCGAGCTTGAGCTTGCGGTAGAGCGCCTGCCGCTCTTCGGCGATGTGCGGCAATTCCTGCCCGCGCGCGGCGAGGAAGAGGTCGCGCACCTGCTCCCTGCGGCCGGGGTCGCGGATGACGATGAAGTTCCACGGCTGCATGAAGCCGACCGAGGGCGCGTGATGGGCCGCCATCAGCAGGCGCCCCAGCTGGGCGTCCTCGATCGGATCGGACAGGAAATGGCTGCGCACGTCGCGGCGCGTGAAGATGGCGCGGTAGACGGCATCCTGCGCTGCCGCATCGAAACAGCCCGTATCGGCATGGGTATGGTCGGTCGGCATCGCGTGTCCCCTGGCGAGCATATCGGTTTCCGCCGCCTGACCATGCGGTGGACGATTTCTGCCGGGCCGGTCTTCTGGCTCGAGTTCAACCCGCTTCCGGCGCCTTCCCGTCCTGCGGACAGTGGCCTTTGCCGATGCGGTCCCTCTTACAGCGTTGGGCACGCCACGGATTTGCACCGTGTTCCCGATTCTCCCGCATCGCTGCGGGCACCTGGCAGGACATGTCTACACGGCGCTGAGGCCGAAAACCACCGCTCCGCGCGTCCGAATCTGACGCGCGGGCGACATTCATGGGGAAGCTCAGCGACCCGGCTTCATCTCGCCGAGCAGGCTTTCGATGACGTCCGCCATGCGCTCGTTGATATCGGCGCGCGACAGCGCGAAGGCGACGTTTGCCTCGACGAAGCCCTCCGGCGAACCGCAGTCGAAGGTGCGGCCGCGATAGTGGTAGCCGTAGAAGGACTGCTGCTTCTCGAGTTTGAGCATCGCATCGGTGAGCTGGATCTCGTCGCCCGCCCCGCGCTCCTGGTTGGCGAGGATGCCGAAGATCTCCGGCTGCAGGATGTAGCGGCCGTTGATGAAGAGGTTCGACGGCGCCGTGCCGGGCTTCGGCTTCTCGACCATGCCGTCGATGCGGAAACCGGTATGGACGGTTTCGCCCTTGCCGACGATGCCGTATTTGTGCGCCTCGGCGGGATCGCATTCCTGCACGGCGATGATGTTGTTGCCGGTCTCGTTGTAGAGCTCGACCATCTCGCGCATGCAGCTTTTCTCGGACTGCATGATCATGTCGGGCAGAAGCAGCGCGAACGGCTCGTTGCCGACGAGCTCGCGCGCGCACCAGACCGCGTGGCCGAGACCGAGCGGCACCTGCTGGCGGGTGAACGAGGTCTGGCCCGGCGCCGGCTGCAAGCGCTGCAGCCTTTCCAGCTGTTCGCCCTTGCCGCGCTGGGCGAGCGTGTCGTAGAGCTCGAACTGGACGTCGAAATGGTCCTCGATGACCGCCTTGTTGCGGCCGGTGACGAAGATGAAGTGCTCGATGCCCGCTTCGCGCGCCTCGTCGACGACGTACTGGATCACCGGCTTGTCGACGACGGTCAGCATTTCCTTCGGTATCGACTTGGTGGCGGGCAGGAAGCGCGTGCCCAGACCTGCGACAGGAAATACTGCCTTGCGAACTCGTTTCATGGCTGTTCGTCCGATGGTTGCATGTACCGGGCGTGGACACTGTCACGCCCCAATTGATGAATACTGAATGCGTTCACATATTCGGGGACGGCGGGCAAGACCAGCGATCACGCGAACTTGATCGAGTTGACTGGCCCTGGACAATTCGGCAGGCGGCTTTTCGTTCCCCCGGAGGACTATGGTAAACTGATTGATAACCGGCTTCGGCGATGAATCGACTTTCTGATCTCTCCAAGGAGGAAAGAATGCCTCTTCACAAGACCGCCCGAGCCCTCGCCAGCGCCGCCGCAATCGCCGGTATTTCGTTCGCGCTTTTGCTGCCTGCCGGTCCCGCCGCCGCCGAGCCGGGGTTCCAGCGCTGGGTGGCGAGCTTCCGTTCGGTCGCGGCCGACAACGGCATTTCCGGTTCGACCTACGACCGCGCCTTCCGCGGCATCACCTCCGCCGATGCCGAAGTGCTGGAAAAGGCGCGCTTCCAGCCCGAATTCACCGCCCCGGTGTGGGACTATTTCGACAACCGCGTGCATGACCAGTCGATCGCCACCGGCCGCGAGATGGCGCGCAAGTGGAAGCCCTGGCTCGACCGCATCGAGGCGGCCTACGGCGTCGACCGCTATGTGCTGTTGGCCATCTGGTCGATGGAATCCAACTATGGCGAGATCCTCAAGAACGACAAGGTGATGCGCAACGTGGTGCGCTCGCTGGCGACGCTTGCCTATGGCGACCAGCGCCGCGCCAAATACGCCCGCACCCAGCTCATCGCCGCCCTCAAGATCCTGCAGCGCGGCGACATCAAGGAAAGCAACCTGATGGGCTCCTGGGCCGGCGCCATGGGCCATACCCAGTTCATCCCGACCAGCTACCAGGCCTATGCGGTCGACGCCGACGGCAACGGCCGCCGCGACATCTGGAATTCGGTGCCCGACGCGCTCGCTACCGCCGCCAACCTGCTCAAGAAGAACGGCTGGCAGGCCGGCAGGACCTGGGGCTACGAGGTGGTGCTGCCCGAGGGCCGCAAGTTCCCCAGCGGTTCGGCGACGCTGGACAAGTGGGCCTCGCTCGGCGTCGAGCGCGCCAACGGCAAGGCCTTCAGGCGCGGCTCGGACGTCGCGACGCTGAAGGTGCCGGACGGCCGCCAGGGGCCGGCCTTCCTGATGACCAAGAACTTCCAGGTGATCAAGCGCTACAACAACGCCGACAAATACGCCCTCGCGGTCGGCCTGCTTGCCGACGAGATCGCCGGATATGGCGGGCTGGTGCAGGACTGGAGCCGCCCGTTCACCAAGCTCTCCTTCGCCGAGAAGCAGGAACTGCAGCAGCGGCTGTCGGAGAGCGGCTATTACGACGGCAAGGCCGACGGCAAGATCGGCGAAGGCTCGCGCTCGGCCATCAAGGCGTTCCAGGCGCAGCTGGGCTTGACGCAGGACGGCCATCCGAGCATGGAAGTGCTCAAGAAGCTGAGGCAGAATTAGCCTGCGGAGGTCGTGCTTGGCATCGATGCGTCGCCCGAACACCATCGTTCTGCGCCTGACGATGCCAGCAGTCGCGATGGCGGTCGCACTGACCGCCATTTCCGTGCCCTCCCCGGCCCTCGCCCAGGAGGGCATATTGCGGCGCTGGTCGCTGCGTGACCTGTTCCTGCCGCGCCGCGAGCCGCGCGTCGACCCCTACATCTACGAGGAACCGCAGGTCCGGCCGCGCAAGACCATTCGCAAGGCGCCGCGCAAGCCCAAGGCGGCTGCAGTGAGCAAGCCGGCCGAACCGGCCGTGCCGGTGGTGGAGAAGCTGCCCGACGCGCGCGTGGTGCTGGTGATCGGCGACTTCCTCGGCGCCGGCATCGCCGAAGGGCTGGCGACCGTCTTCGCCGAGAACGCCAAGATCCGCATCGTCGACAGGACCAGCGGCTCGTCCGGCTTCGTCCGCGACGACTACTACAACTGGCCGGAGAAGGCCCAGGAACTGATCGCCCAGGAGAAGCCGGCCGTCGTCGTGGTCATGCTCGGCTCCAACGACCGCCAGCAGATGCGGGTCGGCGACACCCGCGAACCGGCGATGAGCCCGGCCTGGATGAAGGAATACACGGCGCGCACCGAGCAGTTGGCAAAGACCCTGAGCGACACCAATGTGCCGTTCCTCTGGATCGGCATGCCGGCGTTCAAGTCGTCGAAGATGAGCACCGACATGCTCGCCTTCAACGACATCTACAGGACCGTCACGGAAGCCTCCGGCAAGGAGTTCGTCGATGTCTGGGACGGCTTCGTCGACGAGAACGGCGCCTTCGTCACCTCCGGTCCCGACATCAACGGCCAGCCGGTGCGCCTGCGCTCGGACGACGGCATCAACGTCACCCGCGCCGGCAAGCGCAAGCTCGCCTTCTATGCCGAGAAGCCGCTGAACAAGCTTTTGGGCATCACCCCCCAGGGCACCGAGGTGGCGGTGCCGGCGAGCCTGCCGCAGGCGACGCCCGGCGAACTCAACGTGCCGGTCAACATCGACCGGACCGTGCCGGTGTCGCTCTCCGACCCCGAACTCGATGGCGGGACGGAGCTGATGGGCGGACAGGCGGCGGCCCCGGGCGATCCGAATTCGCCGGGCGGGAAGCTGGTGGTGCAGGGCGTCGCTCCGGCGGCGCCGCCCGGCCGTGCCGACGATTTCTCCTGGCCGCCGAAGAAGCTGCCGGTATCGCCGGGTAGCGAGACCACGACTGCGATCAAGCGGTAGCCGTCCTTCGAGGCTCGCCGCGAAGGTGTCCAAACAAGACGAAGGCTCGAACCTCAGGATGTGGGCTGATAGCGAAGGGCGCTCCAGTAGCCCTCATGGTGAGCCTGTCGAACCACGAGGGCGCCAGGCGCCATACTCTACTTGCCCCAGAACCCGTGGTTCGACAGGCTCACCATGAGGGTTTTGGGGGAGTCCGTCATCCAGCAGGTGAGGCGTTGGACTCCAAGCCCACATAGTTCCATGCCACATGTCCTCATCCCGAGGTGCGAGCCCGCACCTCGCCGGGCTTCGCATCATCGACGTCCGCGGGCGAGCCTCGAAGGACGCGCCCGCATTGTCGTCAGCGCGGCAGCACCGTCGAGCCCATCAGTGCTGCGTCGATGGCATGCGCGGCCTGGCGGCCTTCGCGGATCGCCCAGACCACCAGCGACTGGCCGCGGCGCACGTCGCCGGCGACGTAGAGCTTGTCGATGTTGGTCCTGTAGTCCTGCTCGTTGGCCGCGACGTTGGACGAGCGGCGCGCATCGGTGGTGATCTCGAGCTTGCCCTGGAGCTCCTTGGTGACGCCGCCGGAAATCGGTCCAGCAAAGCCGATGGCGATGAAGGCGAGGTCGGCACGGATGACGAACTCGGTCCCCGGGATCGGCTTGCGCTTGTCGTCGACCTCGCAGCACTTCACGCCGGTCAGCTGGCCTTCTTCGCCGATGAACTCGAGCGTCGCCACCTGGAACTCGCGCTGCGCGCCCTCGGCCTGCGACGACGAGGTGCGCATCTTGGTCGCCCAGTAGGGCCAGACGGAGAGCTTGTTTTCCTTCTCCGGCGGCTGCGGGCGGATGTCGAGCTGGGTGACGCGCACGGCACCCTGGCGGAACGCCGTGCCGACGCAGTCGGACGCGGTATCGCCGCCGCCGACGACGACGACGTGCTGGCCACCCGCGAGGATCGGCTCGGACGGCCAGGCCACGGACTGGATGTCCTCGCCGCCGAGGCGCTTGTTCTGCTGCACCAGGTACGGCATCGCGTCGAACACGCCCATGAGGTCGTCGCCGGGAATGCCGGCCGGACGCGGCGTCTCGGAGCCGCCGCAATAGAGCACGGCGTCGAACTCGGCGAGCAATTCCTCGACCTTCTTGTCGACGCCGACATTGACGCCGCAGTGGAAGGTCACGCCCTCGCCCGCCATCTGCTCGACGCGACGGTCGATGTAATGCTTCTCCATCTTGAAGTCCGGGATGCCGAAGCGCAGCAGGCCGCCGGGGCGGCTCTCGCGCTCGTAGACATGGACCTCGTGGCCGGCGCGGCCGAGCTGCTGGGCAGCCGCCATGCCGGCAGGGCCGGAGCCGATGATCGCCACGCGCTTGCCGGTCTTCCTTTCCGGCGGATAGGGACGGATGTAGCCGCCCTCATAGGCCTTGTCGGCGATCGCCTGCTCGACGGTCTTGATCGCGACCGGGATGTCCTCGAGGTTCAGCGTGCAGGCTTCCTCGCAGGGCGCGGGGCAGATGCGGCCGGTGAACTCCGGGAAGTTGTTGGTCGAATGCAGGTTGCGGATCGCGTTGTCCCAGTCGCCGTTGTAGACCAGATCGTTCCAGTCCGGGATCTGGTTGTGGACGGGGCAGCCCGTCGGCCCATGGCAGAACGGGATGCCGCAATCCATGCAGCGCGCCGCCTGCTTTTCCACTTCCTTGTCCGACATCGGCAGCGTGAACTCGCGGAAATGCCGGATGCGATCGGAGGCCGGCTGGTACTTGTGCACCTGCCGGTCGATCTCGAGAAAACCTGTAACCTTGCCCATCGTAACTCTCGTCAGTCGTGCCTCGCGTCTCGGCGCGGGCGTAGAATTCCACCACTTCAAATGAAGCATGCGATGGCGGGCGCCCGCAGGCGCCGCGCCGGCCGGATGGCCGCGGCTATTCCGCCGCGACGTTCATCCTCATGCGCTCCATCTCGATCAGCGCGCGGCGGTATTCCACCGGCATGACCTTGCGGAATTTGGGTCGGTAGCTCGCCCAGTCGTCCAGGATCTGCTTGGCGCGGGTCGAACCGGTGTAGTGCATGTGGTTCGAGATCAGCTGCACCAGGCGCTCCTCGTCATGGCGGGTCATGTCGCCCGACACGTCGACGCGGCCCTTGTGGGCGATGTCGCCGCCGTGATGGTGGAGCTTCTCCAGCATATCGTCCTCTTCGGGGACCGGCTCGAGCTCGACCATCGCCATGTTGCAGCGCTCGGCGAAATCGCCCTCCTCGTCGAGCACATAGGCGACACCGCCCGACATGCCCGCCGCGAAGTTGCGGCCGGTCTTGCCGATGACCACCACCACGCCGCCCGTCATGTACTCGCAGCCGTGGTCGCCCACGCCCTCGACGACGGTGACCGCGCCCGAGTTGCGCACGGCGAAGCGTTCGCCGGCCACGCCGCGGAAGTAGCATTCGCCTTCGATCGCGCCGTAGAGCACGGTGTTGCCGACGATGATCGAATCCTCGGCGACAATCTTGCTGTCTTCCGGCGGGCGGATGACGATGCGGCCGCCCGACAGGCCCTTGCCGACATAGTCGTTGCCGTCGCCGACGAGCTCGAACGACACGCCGCGCGTCAGGAAGGCGCCGAAGGACTGGCCGGCGGTGCCGGTCAGCTTCACCGAGATGGTGTCCTCGCGCAGGCCCTTGTGCTTGAAGCGCTTGGCGACTTCGCCCGACAGCATCGCACCGGCGGAGCGGTCGACGTTGCGGATGGTCGCCTCGATCTTGACCGGCTGGCGCGCTTCGAGCGCGGGCTTGGCTTCCGCGATCAGCTTGCGGTCGAGCACGTCGTCGATCGGGTGCTTCTGGCGCTCGGTCCAGTGCGTCGCCGAGGCAGGCGCGTCCGGCTTGTAGAACACCCTGGAGAAGTCCAGGCCGCGCGACTTCCAGTGGTTGATCAGCTCGCGCTTTTCCAGGAGGTCGCTGTTGCCGATGATCTGGTCGAGATGGGTGAAGCCCATCGCGGCCAAGAGCTCGCGCACCTCTTCGGCGACGTAGAAGAAGTAGTTGATGACGTGCTCGGGCGTGCCCTTGAAGCGCTTGCGCAGCACCGGGTCCTGGGTGGCGACGCCAACCGGGCAGGTGTTGAGGTGGCACTTGCGCATCATGATGCAGCCCGCCGCGATCAGCGGCGCGGTCGAGAAGCCGAACTCATCGGCGCCCAAGAGCGCGCCGATGACGACGTCGCGGCCGGTGCGCAGGCCGCCGTCGACCTGGAGCGCGACACGCGAACGCAGGCCGTTCAGCACCAGCGTCTGGTGCGTCTCGGCGAGGCCCATCTCCCACGGGCTGCCGGCATGCTTGAGCGAGGTGAGCGGCGAAGCGCCCGTGCCGCCGTCATAGCCGGAGATCGTGATGTGGTCGGCGCGCGCCTTGGCGACGCCCGCCGCGACCGTGCCGACGCCCACTTCCGACACCAGCTTGACCGACACGTCGGCCGCCGGGTTGACGTTCTTCAGGTCGTAGATCAGCTGCGCCAGATCCTCGATCGAATAGATGTCGTGGTGCGGCGGCGGCGAGATCAGGCCCACCCCTTGCGTCGAGTGGCGGGTCTTGGCGATCGTCGCGTCGACCTTGTGGCCGGGCAGCTGGCCGCCCTCGCCGGGCTTGGCGCCCTGCGCCACCTTGATCTGCATCATGTCGGAGTTGACCAGGTATTCGGTCGTGACCCCGAAGCGGCCCGAGGCCACCTGCTTGATCGCCGAACGCTCCGGGTTCACCGAACCGTCGGGCAGCGGCAGGTAGCGGTCCGGCTCCTCGCCGCCCTCGCCCGTGTTCGACTTGCCGCCGATCCGGTTCATGGCGACGGCCAGCGTCGAATGCGCCTCGCGGCTGATCGAACCGAAGGACATGGCACCGGTCGAGAAGCGCTTGACGATCTCGGCCGCCGGCATCACGTCGTCGATCGGGACCGGCTTGCGGCCGCTCTCTTCCGCCGACTTGATGTGGAACATGCCGCGGATCTGCTGGGCACGTGCCGTCTCGCTGTCGATCTGGGCGGAGAACTCCTTGAAGGTCGACCACGAGCCCTGGCGCACGGCGTGCTGCAGCGAGGCGACCGCATCCGGCGTCCACATATGGGCTTCGCCGCGCATGCGGTACATGTACTCGCCGCCGACGTCGAGCGCGTTGCGCAGCACCGGGTCCTCGCCGAAGGCCGAGGTATGGCGCGCCACGGTCTCGCCCGAGACCTCGTCGAGGCCGACGCCCTCGATGTTGGTGGCGGTACCCGTGAAGTACTTCTCGACGAAATCGGTCTTCAGGCCGATGGCGTCGAAGATCTGGGCGCCGCAGTAGGACTGGTAGGTCGAGATGCCCATCTTGGACATGACCTTGAGGATGCCCTTGCCGATCGACTTGATGTAGCGGCCGACGACCTCCGAGCCGTCGACTTCCGGCGGGAACTCGCCGCGCTTGTGCATGTCGGTCAGCGTGTCGAAGGCCAGATACGGGTTGATCGCCTCGGCGCCGTAGCCGGCCAGGCAGCAGAAGTGGTGCACCTCGCGCGGCTCGCCCGATTCCACCACCAGGCCGACCGAGGTGCGCAGGCCCTTGCGGACCAGATGATGGTGCACGGCCGCCGTCGCCAGCAGCGACGGGATGGCGATGCGATCCGGGCCAAGCTGGCGGTCGGACAGGATGATGATGTTGTAGCGGCCGGCAACGGCAGCCTCGGCGCGCTCGCACAGGCGCTCGATGGCACCCTGCATGCCGGCAGCACCCTCGCTGGCGGCATAGGTGACGTCGATCGTCTTGGTGTCGAAGCTCTCCTCGGTGTGACCGATGGAGCGGATCTTCTCCAGGTCGGCATTGGTGAGGATCGGCTGGCGCGCCTCGAGGCGCTTGCGCCTGGAGGTGCCGACGAGGTCGAGGATGTTCGGGCGCGGGCCGATGAACGACACCAGGCTCATCACCAACTCCTCGCGGATCGGATCGATCGGCGGGTTGGTGACCTGGGCGAAGTTCTGCTTGAAGTAGGTGTAGAGCAGCTTCGACCTGTCCGACATCGCCGAGATCGGCGTGTCGGTGCCCATCGAGCCCACCGCTTCCTGGCCGGTCGTCGCCATCGGCGACATCAGGAGCTTGGTGTCTTCCTGGGTGTAGCCGAAGGCCTGCTGGCGATCGAGCAGCGACACATCCTTGCGCAGCGCGCGCGGCTCCACCGGCTTCAGTTCCTCCAGGATCAGCTGGGTGTTGGCCAGCCACTTCTTGTAGGGATGCCTGGTGGCGATCTCGGACTTGATCTCCTCGTCCGAGATGATGCGGCCCTCGACCAGGTCGATCAGAAGCATCTTGCCCGGCTGCAGGCGCCACTTCCTGACGATGCTCTTTTCGTCGACCGGCAGCACGCCGGCTTCCGAGGCCAGGATGACGCGGTCGTCGTCGGTGACGATGTAGCGCGCCGGACGCAGGCCGTTGCGGTCGAGCGTGGCGCCGATCTGGCGGCCGTCGGTGAAGCAGACCGCCGCCGGGCCGTCCCACGGCTCCATCAGCGCCGCATGGTACTCGTAGAAGGCCTTGCGGTCGGCATCCATCGACTTGTTGCCGGCCCAGGCTTCCGGGATCAGCATCATCATGGCATGCGCCAGCTTGTAGCCGCCCTGGAAAAGGAACTCGAGCGCGTTGTCGAAGCAGGCCGTGTCCGACTGGCCCTCGTAGGAGATCGGCCAGAGCTTGGAGATGTCGTTGCCGAACAGCTCGCTGTCGACCGACGCCTGGCGGGCGGCCATCCAGTTGTTGTTGCCGCGCACCGTGTTGATTTCGCCGTTGTGGGCGACCATGCGGTACGGATGCGCCAGCTTCCACGACGGGAAGGTGTTGGTCGAGAAGCGCTGGTGGACCAGGATCAGCGCGGTCTCGAAGCGCGGATCGCCGAGGTCCTTGTAATAGGCGCCGACCTGGTTGGCCAGGAACATGCCCTTGTAGACGATGGTGCGCGCCGACAGCGACACGCAATAGGCGCCGACGTCCTTGTTGTTGTTCTCGGCATAGATGCGGCCGGAGATCACCTTGCGCAGCAGGTAGAGGCGCGCCTCGTATTCCTCGTCGTCCTCGATGTCGGGCGTGCGGCCGATGAACACCTGGCGGTGGTAGGGCTCGGCGGCCACGATCTCGGGCGCCTTGGACAGCGAGGCGTTGTCGACCGGCACGTCGCGGAAGCCGATCAGCGGCAAGCCTTCCGACTGCGCCGACTCGCGGATGATCTCGTCGATATGGTCGCGCATCGCCGCATCCTGCGGCATGAACCAGTGGCCGACGCCGTACTGGCCGGGCGCCGGCAGCTCGATGCCCTGCTTGGCCATCTCCTCGCGGAAGAAGGTGTCGGGGATCTGCACCAGCACGCCGGCACCGTCGCCAACCAGCGGGTCGGCACCCACTGCGCCGCGATGCGTCAGGTTCTCGAGCATGAACAGCCCGTCCTTGACGATCTGGTGGGACTTCACGCCCTTCATCTGGGCGATGAAGCCGACGCCGCAGGCGTCGTGCTCGTTGCGCGGATCGTAGAGGCCATGCGCTGCATAGCCGGTGGTGGTTCGGAGATGATCGGTTTTATTGTTGGCCGCTTTCGTCTGCGCGGCCGGCACAAAACCCGTCGTCACAGATGGCGTCAACTCCGTCATCGTCTCTCTCTCCATTCCGGCCCGGTCCGGGCATTTCGCTTTGGGACGGCTACGTGCCGATCCGCTCACCTTTTGATATGCTTCGATATGCTTGCGGCGCAGTGCCGTTGGCCGGCACCGAACCGCCAGTCGGGGCGACAGAGCGGAAAGGCTCCGCTTCGGCCACTGACCCCTGCTCGCGGCGGCAGACGGACGTGGCGTCATCATACGCCAAATCCGTTCCGCTTTGGGCAGATAAATAAGACAGTACTACTGTCCTAAATTTCGTATGACAGAATTCTTGAATACGCACAAGACCGATTCACGAATTTTCCGCGCCGCCGAAGACAGAAAATTACAACGGACACGCATGCCGCGTAATTTTTGAACGCTCGGTCAAAGGCCGTTTTTCGCTGCCACAATCGATTTCACGGCATCGGACTTGATGCTGACGGTCAAATCCGCTCTAGCTCAGGACACTCTCCCACAGCCAGGTTACGGACGGACGACATGTTTTTCGCATCTGACAACTGGGCCGGCGCCCACCCCAGGATCGCGGAAAGGCTCTCGGCGAGCGCTGGCGGCTTCAGCCGCGCCTATGGCGACGGCGACCTCGACCGCAAGGTGTACGAGCGCTTCGGCGAGATCTTCGAGCGCGAGGTCGCCGTGTTCTTCGTGGCCACGGGCACGGCCGCCAATTCGCTTGCGCTCGCCGCGTACGGCAAGCCGGGCGGCATTTCCTTCGGCCACCGCGAGGCGCACATCATCGAGGACGAGTGCGGCGCCCCCGAATTCCTGTCCGCCGGGTCGCGGCTCTGCCCGGTCGACGGCCCGCTCGGCCGCATGGACATCCGCAACCTGGAACGCGCGGTCGGCCGCTTCGCCTCGGAAAACGTCCATGGCGGGCGCCCCACGGCAATCTCGATGACCCAGTCGACCGAGGTCGGAACCGTCTATGGCCTCGACGACATCTCGGCGATCTCGGCGATCGCCAGGCGCCACGGCGTGCCGCTGCACATGGACGGTGCCCGCTTCGCCAACGCGCTTGTGTCGCTCGACGTCTCGCCCGCAGAGATGACGTGGAAGCGCGGCGTCGACATCGTCTCGTTCGGCGGCACCAAGAACGGCTGCTGGTGCGCCGAGGCGATCGTCATGTTCGACCTCGACCGCGCCAAGGAAATGCACTTCCTGCGCAAGCGCTCGGCCCAGCTGTTCTCAAAGGCGCGTTTCATCTCGGCGCAGTTCGACGCCTATTTCGACGGTGGGCTGTGGCTGGAGACGGCGCGCCACGCCAATGCCATGGCTTCCAGGCTGGCCGGCGTGCTCGACGGCTCGAAGGTGGCGCGCCTCGCCTGGCGACCCGAGGCCAACGAGGTGTTCGCGATCATCGACAGGGCGGCCGCGGCAAGGGCGCTCGAGGCCGGTGCCGCCTTCTACGACTGGAATGTGCTGGCGGCCCTCGCCGGCCAGGTGGGCGAAGGCGAGACGCTCTACCGCTTCGTCACCAGCTTCGCCACCACCACGGACGAAATCGGCCGCCTCGGCGACCTGCTGGGCCGATAGCCGGCGCAGCCCACGCAAACGAAAAAGGCGGCGCCCGAAGGCGCCGCCTTTTCTCCTTGGGAGGATCGGTCCTTAGTTGACCGTGTTGGCCTCGATCTGCTTGGCCTGGGCCGGAGCAGCCGAGATCGCGATCTTGCGAGGCTTCAGCTCTTCCGGGATGGTCCGCTTGAGATCGATGTGGAGCAGGCCGTTCTTGAGGTTGGCGCCTACGACCTCGACATGGTCGGCGAGCTGGAAGCGGCGCTCGAAGGCGCGCGAGGCGATGCCTCGATAGAGCAGCTCCGAGCCTTCGCCGGTGCCTTCGTTGCCGCGCTCGCCCTTGACCGTCAGCACGTTGCGGTGGGCCTCGATCGAAATCTCGGTCTCCGAGAAGCCGGCAACGGCCATGCTGATGCGGTAGGCGTCCTCACCGGTGCGCTCGATGTTGTAGGGCGGGTAGCTCGTGCCGCCTTCCGGCTGGCCGAGGCCGTCGAGCATGCTGAACAGCCGGTCGAAGCCGACGGTCGAGCGGTGGAGCGAGGAAAAATCAACGTGACGCATGGGTGTTCTCCATTGAGCAACAAGGTTTGCGTTTGATCCGGGGCGGAACCCTTCTGGCGTTCCGGCGGTGGTTCAGCGGCCCCTTCTGGGCGCCGCAAAAGACATTTGGGGGTGGCCCGACGGCATTTCAAGACGCCTCTGGAAGGTCCTCGACGCCCGCTTGATGAACCGCAGATGAACCGCGCCTTCGGCCTCCGTTCAGGCCCGGCCTCGTAATCTGTTCACAAGTTCAGAGACAGGCGGCGCCAGCCGCCAACGAGGCCGAACCGGGTGTAACGTCCCTTCCTCCCGGATCGACAGAGGCCGGAGGCATCCCGCAAGCTGCCTCCGGCCTCGTACGTCGCTGACGGCGGATTTTCGCGGAATTCCTTTGATTTTCGGCCCCGCCCTTTCTATCACCCTCAGTTGTGGCCGGATCCCCGGCAGCCAATCCCGAGCCGAATCGCCTGATGACGGACCAGTTCCACGAGATCCCCGGCAATCCTGTTCCGGAGCGGGCCAGGAGCGGCAGTTTCGCCGCCCATGACGGCAAGCGCCTGCGCTATGCGCTGTTTCCGGCGACCTCGCATCCGTTCAAGGGCACGGTGGTGCTGCTGCCGGGCCGCAACGAGTGCATCGAGAAATATTTCGAGACCGCCCGCGACCTCTCGGTTCGCGGCCTCGCCACCGCCACCTTCGACTGGCGTGGCCAGGGCGCCTCGGAGCGGCTGCTCAAGGACGCCCATCGCGGCTACGTCAGGAGCTTCGACCACTATGTGCGCGATCTCGAGGCCTTCTTCGAGCAGATCGTGCTGCCCGATTGCCGCGGCCCCTATTTCCTGATCGCCCATTCCAGCGGCTCGCTCATCGCCCTGCTGTCGGCGCCCTCGATGGTCAACCGCATCCAGCGCATGGTGCTGATAGCGCCGTTCCTGGAGGTGGTCGGCGTGCCCCTGTCGATGAAGGCGATCGCCCGCATCGGCACGGTGCTGCGCTGCCTCGGCCTCGGCCGCCTCTACGCCGCCTGGGGGCCGCGGTCGCGCCAGGGCACGCCGTTCGAGGCCAACAAGCTGACCAGCGACGCGCGGCGCTACCGCCGCAACCAGCTGCTCTACGAGACCTATCCCGAGCTCGCGGTCGGCGGGCCGACAATCTCCTGGCTGACCGAGGCGGCCAAGGCGTCGCAGGCGGTGCGCGACCCGGCCTTCATGGCGGCGCTCAAGGTGCCGATGCTGGTGGTCACCGCCGGCGCCGACGAGGTCGTGTCGAGGAGCGCGGCCGAGGATTTCGCCGCCCGCGCCCGGCTCGCCTCGCTGCTCACCATCGACGGTGCCCGCCACGAGATCCTGCAGGAAGCCGACATCTACCGCGAGCAGCTGCTGGCCGCCATCGACGCCTTTGTTCCAGGCACTCCGACGGTGGTCGACTGATAGCGGCGAAACGCCCTGCCCTTCACGCTGCGCGAAGGCCGGTTCAGCCGGCCAGCACCGCCAGCGCCGCCCTGTGCAGCTCGGGCGTCGCAGCCGCGATGATGTCGCCGCCATTCTCCGCCGGCCCGCCCTCGAAGGTGGTGACGATGCCGCCGGCCTGCTCGATGATCGGGATCAGGGCGACGATGTCGTAGGGCTTGAGTCCCGGATCGACGACGATGTCGACCTGGCCCGCGGCGACCATGGCGAAGGCGTAGCAGTCTGTGCCGTAGCGCGCGAGCCTCACCTTGGTCTCGAATTCGTCGTAGCGCTTGCGCATCTCGCCGCGGAACAACGCCGGCGTGGTGGTGAAGATGGTCGCCTCCGACAGCGACGTCGTCTTGCGTACCGCAAGCCGGCGCGGCCCGCCCGGCCCCTCATAGTGCGCACCCTTGCCGTCGGCATAGAACAGCTCGCCGGTGAAGGGCTGCGACATCATGCCGGCGACCGCGTCGCCGTCGACCGTCAGCCCGACCAGCGTGCCCCACACCGGCAGCCCGGAGATGAAGGCGCGCGTGCCGTCGATCGGGTCGATGACCCAGACATGGCTGTTGGACGTGTTCTCGCTGCCGTGCTCCTCGCCCAGGATGCCATGGTCGGGGAACTCGGCATTGATCAGCGCGCGGATGGCCCGCTCGGCCTCCTGGTCGGCCTCGGTCACCGGGTCGAAGCCGCCGGCGAGCTTGTTGGCCACCGCGCCCTGCTGGCGGAAGCGCGGCAGGGTCTGCGCGGCTGCGGCACTTGCGATCCGTCGCATGAACTCGGCGTCGACCATCACTCACCCCATGTCTGACCGTTGCGTGGATGCCACGCCGCCCGGTCAGCGGCAATAGCCACATCAACTTGAATTAAAAAAGCCCAAAGCGCCTTGACTTTTGTGCAGCGCACAATAATCTGATCCTCGGACAGGGCGACCTGTCCATGCCCTCCTTGGGCGTTTCCTCCCTAGACTTCGACCGCTCTCCGGAGCGGTCTTTTTTTAGCCGGCGGCGGCCATCCCTACTCCGCAGCGAGCGGCAGGTCGAGGAAATGATGGTCCGGAACGGCCATCAGATCCGCCGAAAACCGCGCCAGATCTTCGAGCAGCGCGTCGAAGCCGGCCGACTTCTCCAGCGTCCGCTCGTCCATGTAGAGCCCGCGATTGATCTCGATCTGCAAGGCGTGGAGGTTGCGCGCCGGCCGGCCGTAATGCTCGGTGATGAAGCCGCCGGCATAGGGTTTATTGTGCGCCACGGTATAACCCATCGCAGCCAGCAGGCCGATGGCCCGCTCGGTAAGCGCCGGCGCGGCCGAGGTGCCGAAGCGGTCGCCGACGATGAAATCGGGCCGCACGCCATTGTCGCCGACACGGACGGAAGCGGGCATCGAATGGCAGTCGATGAGCACGGCATAGCCGAAGCGGGCATGCGTGCGGGTGACCAGCCGTTTCAGCGTCTCGTGATAGGGCTTGTAGACACATTCGATGCGGCCGACCGCCTCCGACAGCGGCAGCCGGCCGGGATAGATTTCCAAACCCTCGCCCACCAGCTTCGGCACGGTGCCGAGCCCGCCGGCGACGCGGGCCGAGCGGATGTTGGCGAAGGGCGGCACCGGCTCGGCGAACATGCGCGGGTCGAGTTCCCACGGCTCGCGGTTGACGTCGAGATAAGCGCGCGGAAAATGCGCCGTCAGCATCGGCGCGCCCAGCATCACGGCGGTGCCGAAGAGCTCGTCGACGTAGCAGTCCTCCGAGCGCCGGATGGCACTGGCATCGAGCCTCGTCATGGCCAGGAAGCGTTTGGGATAGCAGCGCCCGCTGTGCGGCGAATTGAACACGAAGGGCACGCGCTGCTCGGCACTCGACCTCACTTCGAACGGCGGCAGCACCGAGAAATCTTCGGCTGGGGTCATCGGATCTGATGGACCTGCGGGATACGCTCACTCATCGCTGGAAGGTGCCATCTGCGCGCGCCGGTGTCCAGCATCTCGCCGCTTGGAAAAGCCGTGGAATCGGGCCTCGCGGCGTCACGTTTAGGGCACGGCATTCACTTGATGTTTACCGTCCGGAACTCATATAGAAGATGGTTAACGAAGCCCCTTTGGGGGGCGGCTTCGACCGCTGATTCGGACGGGATACTGATGGCACGCATTCTTCTGGCAGAAGACGACGACGACATGCGCCGCTTCCTGGTCAAGGCGCTGGAGCGCGCCGGCTACCAGGTGAGCGACTTCGACAATGGCGCGAGCGCTTACGAGCGGCTGCGCGAGGAACCTTTTTCGCTGCTTCTGACGGACATCGTCATGCCGGAGATGGACGGCATCGAGCTCGCGCGCCGCGCCACCGAGATCGATCCGGACCTCAAGGTGATGTTCATCACCGGCTTCGCGGCGGTGGCGCTCAACCCCGATTCGAAGGCGCCGCGCGACGCCAAGGTGCTGTCCAAGCCGTTCCACCTGCGCGATCTCGTCAACGAGGTCGAGAAGATGCTGCACGCCGCCTGAGGCGTGTGGCGAAGGCGAGGATTCGCCCCCATAGGGGGCTTTTTCGGTTTGCCGGCGCCGTACCGGACCTTTCGCGCCCCGCTGGATGCGCAGGGCGGCTGCGGTTTCCCCAGCGTCTTCGGGAGTTTTGACAAAAGCCGCAAAAATCCACCACGGGCGCTATTGACGCGCCGGATCAAAAGTGGTGTATCCGCCGCGTCGGATGGGCGTGTAGCTCAGCGGGAGAGCACTACGTTGACATCGTAGGGGTCACAGGTTCAATCCCTGTCACGCCCACCATCCGAACCCCCCGAAAGCTTTGAATCGAAGCGCGCCGGAACCGGCGTCAGCGTCCTCCGGACGCCAAGGCCAGATCCGGCCAGTAGTAAGAATCCGGCAGCGGCCGTGGCCCGAACACCGCCTGTCCCACGCGCACGATGGTCGCACCTTCTTCGATGGCGACCCCGTAGTCGCCGGACATGCCCATGGAAAGCTCCGCGAGCCCTGCGCCCTGCGGCGCGTCGAGCATTGCCCGGTCGCGGATCGTCCGCAGCACGCGGAAGCAGCGGCGCACCTCCGCGACATCGGGCGTGAACCGCGCCAGCGTCATGAACCCGCGCGGGCGCAACGCATCGAAGGCCTGCAGTTCCCTCAGGAAGGCGGGCACCTCGTCCGGCGCGAGGCCGTACTTGCTCGCTTCACTGGATGTGTTGACCTGCACCAGCACGTCGAGACCCTGGCCCAGATGCTGCAGGCGCTTCTCCAGCGCCGATGCCAGCGACAGCCGGTCGAGCGACTGCACCTCGCAGGCAAAGCGCAGCACGTCCTTGACCTTGTTGCTCTGGAGATGGCCGATCATGCTCCAGCGGATCGTCTCTCCGGCGAGTTCGCCGGCCTTGCGCCGGCCCTCCTGCACCTTGTTTTCGCCGAGGTCGATCTGGCCGGCGCGCACGGCCGTGCGAACGCGTTCGGCGTCGACCGTCTTGGTCACCAGCACCAGACGGACGGCATCGGCCCTGCGCCCGGAACGCACGGCGGCACTGCGGATATTTTCGCGTACCGTTGCGAGATTGGCGACGACGTCGGCGCTCATGCTTCCAACTCCTCCAGCCATTCAGCGAACATCGCCCGCCCGGCCTCGCGCAGGCGCGGACCAAGGCGCGTGGCGTCGCCCCTGATGGTGCGGGGATCGATGCCGGCAGCCGCCAGTTCGGCGGCGTGGCCGACCAGCCATGGCTCGAGGCCGTTGCAGGCCTCCGCCTCGGGATGGAACTGCACGCCGAGGACATTGCGGCCAAGCGCGAAGGCCTGCCGGCCGCATAGCTGGGTGGTGGCCAGGTTCTGCGCGCCCGAAGGCGTCTCGAAGGAATCGCCGTGCCAGTGCAGCACCTCGACGCCGTCGAGATGGCGCAGCGGGCTCGCCTGGCCCGCCTCGGTCAGCGTCAGCGGCGCAAAGCCGATTTCCTTGATGCCGGTCGGCGCCACCCTGGCGCCGAGCGTGGCCGCGATCTGCTGCGCGCCCAGGCAGATGCCCAGCGTCGGCCGGCCGGCGGCGAGACGAGGGGCGAGCACCGCCCGTTCCCAGGCCAGGAACGGATAGGCGTCGGTTTCGTAAACACCCACCGGGCCGCCGAGCACGACCAGAAGGTCCGGCTGCAGGGGGTCGAGCATCGACAGATAGTCGACCCCGATGTCGTGGTAGTGCAGCTTGTAGCCGGCGCCCGCCAACACGGCCTCGAACGTGCCCAAATTCTCGAAGTGGATGTGCCGTATGGCGATCGCGGTCTTCAGCATTGCCGTTTCCGCGTCCGCTCAGCGCAGGGCCGAGAGGTCGGCGCCATGGTTGATGTGATATACGGCGCCACCGATGACGAAGGCCGGGACCGACTTGACGCCGGCTGCCTCGGCCTCGCCGAGACGCGACTTGTCCTCGCCGAGATGAACGATCTCGACCTTGTAGCGCGCTCCGTCGAGCGCTGCGACGAACTGGCGCTCAGCGTCGACGCAGACGGAGCATCCGGCGTGATAGAAGACGGCCTTCTCGGCCATGGCTTGGTCCTCTCGGCTTCGGAGCGGCGGGATTGCCGCAACCGCGTTGCCATGCGATATCGCTCATCCGGCCTAGCCAGAAGGTCCGGTTTGAAGAAGTTGGATAGGCCGGATGGGAAGGCGAAAAGACATCGCCATCGAGCTTGGCGCCGAAGACGGCCGGCCGGTCTTCCTCGCTTTGGCCGCGTCGATCACGTCGGAGATCGAGCGTGGCCGGCTCAAGCCGGGCGATCCCTTGCCCGGAACGCGGGCATTGGCGAGGAGCCTCAAGCTCAACCGCAACACGGTCGACGCCGCCTATCACGAGCTGACCATGCAGGGCTGGCTCGCCGCAGAGCCCTCGCGCGGCACCTTTGTCGCACATGACCTGCCGGATTTCGGCCCGGCGCAAACGCGCCGAGGCATCGCCTCGAAAGCTTCGCCCGCCGCTGCCACGGCGCGACGGCCGATGCTCAGACTATCCGACGGCGCGCCCGATGCGCGCCTCCTGCCGGCGGCGGAATTCGCGAGGGCCTTTCGCAATGCGCTGGCAGGTCCCTCCTTCCTGACGGCCTGTGCCCATGGCGACCCGCGCGGCAGCCCGATGCTGCGCGAGGCGCTGGCCGCTCATCTCAAGGAAGAGCGTGGGCTGACCGCTGCGCCCGACGACATTCTCGTCGCCCGCGGCAGCCAGATGGCGCTGTTCCTCGCCGCCTCGGCGGTGCTGTCATCGGGACAAGCTATTGCCGTCGAAACCCCCGGCTATCCGCTGGCCTGGGCGGCTTTCCGCGCGGCCGGCGCGCGAGTCGTCGGCGTGCCGGTCGATGGCGGCGGGCTCGACATCGATGCGCTCCAACGCCTGGCGGAGCGCGAGAAGGGGCTGAAGGCCGTCTACCTCACCCCGCATCACCAATACCCGACGACGGTGACGCTGGGGGCGGCGCGCCGCCTGAGGCTTCTCGATCTCGCCCGCCGCTTCGGTCTGGCAATCATCGAGGACGACTACGACCACGAGTACCGCTTCGACGGCAGGCCGGTGCTGCCGATGGCGGCGCGGGCGGCGGCGGACCATCGCATCGTCTATGTCGGCTCGCTCTCCAAGCTGCTCGCGCCCGGCATCCGCGTCGGCTATGCGGTCGCCGAACGCGGCCTGCTCCAGCGCATGGCCGACCGGCGCGAGGCCATCGACAGGCAGGGCGACCTGCCTCTGGAAAACGCGATCGCCGGCCTGATCCTGGACGGTACGCTGCGCCGACATGGCCGCAAGGCGCGCCGCGTCTACCAGGCGCGCCGCGACCATCTCGCCGGGCTGTTGAACGAGCGTTTCGGCGATGTCGCTTCCTTTGCCCTGCCGGCCGGAGGACTGGCGATCTGGCTGCAGCTCGATGGCGGGGTCAGCGCCGAAACCTGGGCGGCGCGGGCCGAGGGCCTCGGCCTCGCCATTCTTCCCGGCATTCGCTTCGCCCTCGATGCCACGCGGCCACCGGAAGCCTTCCGCCTTGGTTTTGCCAGCCTCAGCGAAGCCGAACACGTGCGGGCGGTCGATCTGATGGCCAGGGCGGGGCCCGCCCAGGAATAGCCCCGCTGGAATAGTCAGACAGCACCTCAGGCCGCCGCCTATGCCGCGCGATAGCCCGGCGCGCTCGCCAGATAGGCTGCGTAGGCGTCGGCATTCGGCGGCAAGAAGTTTTCGGCCAACGGATTGCGCCGTCGCTTGGCCGTGCCGATGTCGGCCAGCAGCTCGTCGAAATGCTTGAAGTGATAGGGCGCCACGCACAGGCCGCCATAGACGCCCGCCGCCGGCCTCTCGTTGCGCTTCCAGTGCAGCATCATCTCGATGTTCTTGGCCATCTCCTGGCGCGACGGCTGGCGCCCCAGCATGCCGTCGGCATAGCGCACCAGCCAGTTGGCGGCGAGCTCGGCGCTCAGCACCGTGCAGAATGACGAATTGAAGCCGACGAAACCCATGTCTGGCAGATCGGGATTGGCGATGACCCGGTAGAGCCGGTATTGCCCGTCCGGCTCGACCAGCTTGCGCTGGTACTCCTCCGGCAGGAACGGCACGCCGGATTTCCAGCCGACGGCGAGGATGGCCATGTCGGCCGCCACGCGCTCCCCACCCGACAGCAGCACGGTGCCCCGTTCGTAGCCCGAGATCGTTCCCTTGATCGCCTTGATGCGCCCGTCCGCCACCATGTCGAAGAACCCCGGCGTGACGATCGGAACCGAGCAGTTGATGGTCGTTTCGATCGGCTTCGTCGGCCTGAGCCCGGTCTTCTTCAGCTTGAGCTGGATCGAAAGCAGGCTTTCCAGCGCCCGCCAGTTGGCCCAGACCAGCGGCTTGGCGAGAGCGTGTGCGAGCCGCGCCAGAAGCGGCTGGTTCCAGCTCGGGAACATCACCTCCTGGGCGCGGACATAGAGGATGCGCTTGAAGTTGATCAGGCCGCCGATGAAGTACGGAATGCGCCAGACCGGCTCAAGATAGACGATGGTGACCCCGGCGGCACCCGAGTTGACCGCGTTGACGGCGATGTCGGTGGCGGACTTCGAGAAGCCGAGCACGACCACGCGCTTGCCCTTCACGGTCGCGGGATCGTTGTATTCCGAAGAATGCAGCACCTGGCCGCCGGCCGCGGTGAAATCGTCCTGGCCCGGATGCACCAGCTCGCGCTTTTCGCTGAAATTGCCGGTGCACACCGCAACGAAATCGAAGTCCTCGCTCACCGCCTGTCCGTCGCCGGCGGCGAGCCCGACGCTCCAGCCTTTCGCGCCTTCGCGTCGCTGCATGGACACGACCTTGGTGCCGTAGCGGATCAGCGGCACGAGCCCGTTCCGCCCGGCATAGGTCTTCAGATAGGCGTGGACCTGCGTGCCCTTCGGCCATTCCGGATAGTCGTCCGGCATCGGCATGGAGGTGTAGCGATAGAGACCCTTCGGGCTTTGCGTCTGCACGTCGGGATAGGAGCGCGATGGCTCCCACACGCCGCCCAGATCGTTGCCGCGCTCGACGACGTGCACCTCGTGGCCACGTTCCTTGAAGGCGTTCGCAGCCGCGAGCCCGCTCACGCCCGCGCCAATGACGCAGACCTTCTTCTTCTCGACCATTTTACTTTCCTCCAGGACGCAAGCTCGCCCTCGCACGCGACGAGGTCGCGTGCGCGGTGGCGGCAGCGGTCTCCGATCCGGTGGCTTAGGCGTTCGCCTCGGGCGGCAGGAACTCGACCTCGTGCTGGGCCGAGATCTTCACCACTTCGGCCGGGTCGGCGAGGTTGTCGAGCTTGTCGAACAGCTCCTCCAGCATGCGCGCCGGCGACACCCAGAACAGCGCCTTGGCCGGCTTGTCCGACTTGTTGAAGTAGCCGTGCGGGATGCCGCGCGGCATGCGCACCAGGTCGCCGGCCCGGGCCTTCACCCATTCGCCGTCGAGTTTGAGATCGAGTTCGCCTTCCTGCACGAGGATGAACTCTTCCTGGGTCGGATGGATGTGCACGGGCACGAACTGGCCCGGTTCGCTGTTGGTCTCGAAGGCGAAGGTGGAATCGCACACCGCCTTCGGGAAATAGACCTGCCCGAGGATGTTCCAGGTCTTGCCGGCATGGCCGTCGCCCTTGCGGGTGATGCCCTTGGCGAGTTCCTTGCTCATCGAATACTCCCTCTGTTCGAAGGGCCTGCCAGACGCGGCCCTTTCATTTGTTCCACGCCGAAGACTGCTGCAGACCTCGCCGAGGCACTAGCCGGAATGCGCGACGACTATCCAGAAAACGCAAAAATGCTGCGGGGCACAGGCACGGCGGCGCATTTTCATTGGCAGTCGGACGAACGGTGCTAGTCTCGCCCGATGCCGATGGAGGAGGCGTCCGGTCAGATGGTACCGCTTTCAAACCATGTCTTGTTTCAGTCGAGCGATCTCGATTACGCGAGGGAGCGCGTCGCCCAGAAATTCTGCGACCACCGGCTGGACATCATCGGTGATCGAAGGGCGTTTCGCGTCACCCACAACTACGTGCCTGGCGAGATGATCTCGCTCAACTACATCAGCTATGGCGCCGACGTGCTGATCGACCCGGGCGAGCTCGGCGACTTCTACCTGATCCAGATGCCGATCGCCGGCACGGCGACCATCCGCAACGGCACGCGCGAATTCCTCACCAACCGCAACGTCGCTTCCGTCCTCAACGCCGACCTGGCGACCAGGATGAAATGGTGGCAGGGCTGCGCCCAGTTGCACATCCAGGTGCGCAAGGCGCCGCTGCATGCCCTTGCCATGCGCCTGCTCGACCGCGACATCCCCGGACCGCTGATCTTCGACCCGCTCATCGAATTTTCCAGGCCCGAGATGCAGGCATGGCGGCGCCTGGCGAACTCGCTTTTCCACGCCGCCGACGCGAAGGTGCCCCCGGCCGGTACGGGCATCCAGCAGACGATGCACGAGCAGCATCTCATGGAACTGTTCCTGCGCAGCCAGCCCAACAACATGAGCCTGTTCTTCGACGAGCGGAGGCAGGGTGCGGCACCCCGCCATCTCAAGCGCGCCGAGGAATTCATCCGCGCCAACGTCGCCTCGCCCATCGGGCTGCTCGAGATCGCCGAGGCCGCCGGCGTGGCACCCAGGACGCTGCAACTGGCCTACAGGAATGCCTTCGGCTTCTCGCCGATGCGCGCGCTGACCCGGGAACGCATGCGCCGCGCCCGTTTCGACCTGGTGGCGAGCGATGCCACCGTCACCGACGTCGCGCTCAAATGGGGCTTCACCCATTTCGGCCGCTTCGCCGCCGAATACCGGCATGAATTCGGCGAGCTTCCCCGCGAGACGCGGCGCACGCGCCACGACTTCGGCCACGCCCGGTCGGAAATGGCCTGACTGCTCACTCGGCCCGGTCGATGTCCCGCCGCAGGACGATCAGCGTCGTCAGGTCCTCGACGCTCGGATGGGTGGCAATCACGTCGCGCAGCGTGTTCAGCCTGTCGATGGAGGGCACCTCGACCTCGACGATGAGGTCGAGCTGGCCCGACACGGAGGAGACGCGCCGCACCTCCGAATGCCGCGCCAGCTGGTCGAGCACGCCGATAGCCGGCGTGCGGGCGAGCGTCACCATCAGGAAGGCCGAGACCAGCCCCTGGTCCATCTGGCCGATATCGGCGCGATAGCCCCTGATGACGCCGCTCTTTTCCAGCATCGCCACGCGCTCGGTGGTGGCACTTCTAGATAACCCGATGCGCGCCGCCAGCGCCTTCATCGGGATGCGCGCCTCCTTCGACAGGATGCCGAGAATGTCCCTGTCCCTGGCGTCGAGTTCCTTCATCGTCCGCTTCCGTCGGTCGCCGTGAATGTGCCGGTCAATGCACGCGAAGTGCCGGTATAACCGTCACATTGCCGGATGCCCGATTTTTCCGCCCGTGCCAAGCTCCGGCATCAGAAAATCCGGAATGCCGATGACCGACGTAAACCACCCCGCGCCGCAATTCTCCCGCGAAGAGGCCGCAGCACTCGCCGCCGGCCACTTCGGCATAGGCGGCGTCGCCACCCCGCTCGACAGCGAGCGCGACCAGAATTTCCGCCTGATGTCGGCCGAGGGCGACTGGATCTTCAAGATCGTCAATGCCTCGGAGCCGCGCCAGGAAAGCGAGTTCCAGGCGGCCCTGCTCGACCATCTTGCCCGCGCGGGGGCCGATGTCGCCGTGCCGGACCT
Source organism: Aminobacter sp. Piv2-1 (assembly GCF_037625995.1). NCBI lineage: Bacteria > Pseudomonadati > Pseudomonadota > Alphaproteobacteria > Hyphomicrobiales > Phyllobacteriaceae > Aminobacter > Aminobacter sp. Piv2-1. The sequence continues at coordinate 188,603 of NZ_JARKMU010000003.1, read as the reverse complement.
CAAGAAGACGCCCAAGGGCGAGGCGCTCGCCCACGCACCCGCCACAGGCGGTGGCGAGCATGCGCTGCGCCTGGTCTCCTGGCTGCCGGGCCTGCCGCTGGCCGAGGCCGCGCGGACCCCGGCGCTGCTCGAAAACCTTGGCCGTGCACTCGGCAAGCTCGATCGCGCCCTGCAGGGCTTCATCCATCCCGGCGCGCTGAGAAGCTTCGACTGGGACATCCGCCTGGCCGGTGCCGCACGCGGCCGCCTCGCCCATGTCACTGATGATGCCGACCGCGCCTTGCTCGAACGCTTCCTCGACCGCTTCGACGCCGAGGTCGCGCCTAAGCTTCCGGCCTTGCGCGCCCAGGCCATCCACAACGACGCCAACGACTGGAACGTGCTGGTCGACGAGAACGATCACGGCCGCATCGCCGGCATCATCGATTTCGGCGACGCGCTGCACTCGCCCCTGATCGCCGAGGTCGCGGTCGCCTGCGCATATGCCATCCTCGACGTCGAGGACCCGATCGGCGCCGCCGCGGCCCTCGCCGCCGGCTTCCATGCCGAATATCCGCTCCGCGAGGACGAGGTCGACCTGCTGTTCGACCTCATCGCCATGCGCCTGGTGATTTCCGTGTCGCTGTCGGCGGTGCGCAAGGCCCAGGTCGGCGACAATCCCTATCTCGCCATCTCCGAGGCGCCCGCCTGGCGCCTGCTTCGCCGCCTCGACGCGATGAACCGGCGTTTCGCCACCGCGATCCTGCGCCATGCCTGCGGCTTCGACGCGGCGCCGGGTTCCAAGGCCGTCACCGCCTGGATCGCGGCCAACCGCAAGAGCTTCGCGCCGGTGCTCGAGCGCCACCCGGCGACGCTCGCCAAGGCGCTGGTGCCCTATGGCGACCCGGCCCATCCGATGACCGTCACCTCGGCCGGCCGTGAGCCCGACAAGGCCACGGCCTGGTGGGATGCCTGGTGCGCCGACAATGGCATCGCCCTCGGCATCGGCCCCTGGGGCGAGGCCCGCACCGTCTACACCTCCGACATCTTCTGGTCGCGCTTCGTCGAGGGTGCCCGCCGCGTCCACCATCTCGGCCTCGACCTGTTCATGCCCGCGGCTACCCGGGTCTACACGCCGCTCGCGGCCACCGTGAAAAGCGTCGAGATCGAGGAAGACCCGCTCGGTTATGGCTGCCTGATCGCGCTCGAGCATGCGCCCGAGGGCTGCCCGCCCTTCGTCACGCTCTGGGGCCACATGGCGCATGAGGCGATGTCGCGCCTCAAGCCCGGCCAGCAGCTCGCCGCCGGCGCGCTGGTCGGCGAAATGGGCGCGCCGGCCGAAAACGGCGGCTGGGCGCCGCATCTGCATTTCCAGATCTCGACCGATCCCGACCTCGCCGCCCGCGACATCCTCGGCGTCGGCGAGGCGCGCTATCTCGACGTCTGGGCCGAGCTGTTCCCGGATGCGGCGACGCTTGCCGGCATCCCGCCCGAGACCTTCCACCAGTCAGGCCGCACCCGCCCGGAGATCGTCGCGGCTCGGAAAGCCTCGCTGCTGCCCAACCTGTCGATCTCCTATTCCGAGCCGATCAAGTTCGTGCGCGGCGAGGGCGCCTGGCTGATCGACGACCGCGGCCGGGCCTATCTCGACTGCTTCAACAATGTCTGCCACCTCGGCCACGCCCACCCCGACGTCGTCGAGGCCATCGCCACCCAGGCGGCCAGGCTCAACACCAACACGCGTTACCTGCACGACTCCATCGTCACCTATGCCGAACGGCTGACCGCGACCTTGCCCGAGGGCCTGTCGGTCGCCTCCTTCGCCTGCTCGGGCAGCGAAGCCAATTCGCTGGCGCTGCGCATGTCGCGCACGCTGGCCGGTCGCAACGACGCGCTGGTGCTCGACTGGGCCTATCACGGCACCACGCAGGAGCTGATCGACCTCAGCCCCTACAAATACAAGCGCAAGGGCGGCAAGGGCCGGCCGGCGCATGTCTTCGAGGCGACCATTCCCGACAGCTATCGCGCGCCGTCGGACTGGCCGGTCGAGCAACATGCAAAGCGCTTCGCCGAAAGCATCGCCGAGCAGATCGAGGCGATGCGTAGAGCGGGCCGCGCGCCGGCCTTCTTCATCGCCGAATCCATCCCCAGCGTCGCCGGCCAGGTTTTTCTCCCCGAGGGCTATCTCCGGGAAGTCTACGCCATGGTCCGCGCCGCCGGCGGCTTCTGCATCGCCGACGAGGTGCAGGTCGGCTTCGGCCGCGTCGGCAGCCACTGGTGGGCCTTCGAGACGCAAGGCGTGGTCCCCGACATCGTCACCATGGGCAAGCCCATCGGCAACGGCCACCCGATGTCGGCGCTGGTCACCACGCGCGACATCGCCGACCGCTTCAACAACGGCATGGAGTATTTCAACACCTTCGGCGGCAACCCGGTGTCCTGCGCGGCGGGCCTCGCGGTGCTCGACATCATCGAGCGCGACCGCCTGCGCGACAACGCGGCCGACGTCGGCGCCTATCTCGTCGAGCGCTTCCGCGACATGCAGAAGCGCTACGAGGTCATCGGCGACGTCAGGGGCATGGGCCTGTTCCTCGGCATCGAGCTGGTCGCCGACCGCAAGACCAAGGAGCCGGCCACCGCGTTCGCCCGCAAGGTCAATGACGGCGCGCGCGCCCGCGGCGTGCTCATCGGCACCGAGGGCCCGCACGACAACGTGCTCAAGATGCGCCCGCCGATGATCTTCACCCGGCGCGACGCCGACCATCTCGTCGGCGTCCTCGAGGAGACCTTTGCCGCCGTGGAGGCTGGCGGCCAGTAGACGACACCCGCGCGGCGAGCGCGGCGGCATTCGATACAGCGACCAACAGCAACTTCCGGCACCCCGCGCCGGCGGCATGAAGAGGCTTTGCCTCAAACCAAGGGAGGAGGAACCCAATGAAATATCTGATCTCAGCACTTCTGCTCGGCACGACAGCACTTGCCGTGCCTGCCAAGGCCGACACGCTCGACATCGTCAAGCAGCGCGGCACCGTCACCTGCGGCGTCAGCCAGGGCGTCGCCGGCTTCTCGGCGCCAGACGACGCCGGCAAGTGGTCGGGCTTCGACATCGACATCTGCCGCGCCGTGGCGGCCGCCGTGCTAGGCGACCCCGAGAAGGTCAGCTACGTGCCGCTGTCCACCAAGGAGCGCTTCACCGCGGTCCAGTCGGGCGCAGTCGACCTTCTGTCGCGCCAGACCACCTGGACCCTGTCGCGCGACTCGAGCCTCGGCCTGCGCTTCGTCGGCGCCGCCTATTATGACGGTCAGGGCTTCATGATCCGCAAGGACCTCGGGGTCGACAGCGCCCTCAAGCTTTCGGGCGCCACCGTCTGCACCGAGCAGGGCACCACCACCGAGCAGAACGTCGCCGACTATTTCAGCGCCAACAAGCTGAAATACGAGCCCGTGGTCATCGATTCCGCCGACGGCATCATCAAGGCCTTCGATACCGGCCGCTGCGACGTCTACACCACCGACGCCTCGGCGCTCTATGCGCAGCGCCTGAAGCTCACCGATCCGGCCGCCTACACCGTGCTGCCCGAGATCATCTCCAAGGAGCCGCTCGGCCCGGCCGTGCGCCAGGGCGACGACAAGTGGTTCGGCATCGTCCGCTGGACGCTGTTTGCCCTGATCGAGGCGGAAGAACTCGGCATCACCAAGGACAACGCCGAAGCCGGCCTCGCCTCGGCCAACCCGGCCATCAAGCGCTTCCTCGGCGCCGAGGGCGACAGCGGCCAGCAGCTCGGCCTCGACCCGCGCTGGGCCTACAATGTCGTCTCCAAGGTCGGCAACTACGGCGAGATCTTCGAGCGTAACCTCGGCCAGTCGAGCGAGCTCAAGATCGACCGCGGCATCAACGCCCAGTGGAACGCCGGCGGCCTGATGTACGCCCCGCCGGTGCGCTGAAGCCCTGGCACGAAAAGGCCGCGGCATCCTTGCCGCGGCCTTGCATTCTGACCCGTTCAGTTGATCGCGGCGATATTGCCGAGACGTAGGAACAGCGTCTCGCCCGAGGAGTCATCGACGCCGTCATTGTCGGTCGCCACGAAGGCCTGGCCGTCCTTGTCGATGGCAAAACCCTCGACCTTGTCGACGACATAGCCGTTGGTCGCCGCCTTGAGGTCGGGAACGAGGTCACGCACCAGCGTCTTTGCGACCACCGGCAGCTCGCCGCCGAGCTTGGCCGGCTTGAAGCCGTCGAGCGCCACCGCGTAGAGGCGCTTGATCCTGGCTTCCTGGCCGATCAGGTTGTCGCGCTCGACGACATAGAGCTTGCCGTCATGAGCGGAGACTTCCGACAGGCCGACCCACCCCTTCTCGCCGGCGTCGAGCGGATAGCGCACCGCCGACCACTCCTTGTCCTTGGGCTTGTAGGCGACGAGCTTGACCTGCCCCTTGGGGTCGTCGCCCCATTCGCGCTGCACGGCCATGACCAGCGTCAGGTCGTCGCCTTCGCCTATCGTAGTGATGCCTTCGAGGCCATAGCGCGTCTCGCCGCCGAGCAGTTCGGCGGGGAAGGCGATCTCTTCCTTGATCGCGCCCTTGGCGTCCACCTTGTAGACGGCATGCGGCACGAGCTTGTCGCTGCGGCCTTCGGAGGCGAGCCAGAAGCCGTCCTTGCCGTCCGAAACGATGCCTTCGAGGTCGAGCTTCTGCGCCGGGGCGCCGTCGCGGGTAACCACCGTCCTGGCCGTGATCACGGCAGGAGTCCTGGTCGCGTCGATGGTGTAGATCGACGGGTGCGAGCGGTAGACCGAGTCCGATACGGCATAGAGCTTGCCGGCCTCCTTTGGATCGGCGGCGAGGCCCGAAAGCGCGCCCCAGCCGAGCGGCGTGCCGTCCTCGCCGTAGCTCGACACGATCTGCGGATAGGCGGCGGCGCCTTCGGCGCGCTCGTAGACCATCACATGCGAGCGGGCGAGACCGTCCTTGACTAGGTCGGTCTCGTTGGCGGTGACGAGCAGGTTGCGCGACGGGATGGCGAGCAGCCCTTCCGGACCGATGCCCGAAGGCAGCAGTTGCAGAAATTCCGGCTCCTTGCCGGTGTCCTTGTAGACGCCGACGAGCGAGGCGCGCTCGGACGCGACGAAGATCAGCTTCTGGTCACCGAAGCTCGCGACCTCGACGCCTTCCGGCTCGATGCCCTTCTTGTTGCGATGGTCCGGATAGTGGCCGGCCGCGGCCGCCTGATACTCGAGGGCCGGACCGGATTCGTAGAGCACCTCGCCCGCCTTGGAGAAGATGGTGAAGCCGCGGGCGCCGCCCTTGTAGTCGCCCTCGTTGGCGACGACGAGGCGATCGTCGTCCAGCCACTTCACGGCATCGGGCTCGCGGGGAGAATTCTCGATCTTGCCGGAAAAGCTGATCGCTCCGTCCTTCTTGGTGTCGACCTTCTCGAGCGTCACCTCACCGGCCGAGAATTGCGACACGATCTTGGCGGTCGCGGCGTCGACGATGGCGATGTGGTTGTTCTCCTGCAAGGTGACGGCGATCTCGCCCTTGTCGTTGAAGGAAACGAATTCCGGCTCCGGATCCTCCGGCGCCACCTTGGCAATGCCGGTCAGGTCGACGGTCTTGATCGTGGCGCAGTCGGGCGCACCGTCCGCGAGCGCGACGATCTTCAGGTTGCCGGCGGGCAGCTGCGGCAGCTCGCCGTCATTGAGCTCCTCGTCGCGCTCGTTCTCGACGGCGATGGCGAGGAACCTGCCGTCCTTGCTGAGCGCCACCGAATCGGGCTGGCCACCGAGATCGCAGCTGGCGTCGACCTTCTTGGAGGCAAGGTCGATGACCGTCAGGTTGCCCGACGGCTCCTGCTTGCTCTTGGAGGTGTTGACGCCGGCGAGCACCTTGGCGCCGGCGATGACGACCGACGTCGGCTCGCCCTCGATCTTGACGATGCCGGCCGCCTTCGGCGCCTTGGCATCGGTGATGTCGACAAAGCCGACCGCGCCCAGAGGGCTGTCGGAATAGACCAGCGTCATGCCGTCCTGGCTTGCCGTGATGATCTCGGACGAGGTCGGCGTCGCCGGGTCGATGTCGGCCGGCAGGTTCTGCGCGACCGGGAAGGTGGCAATGCGGTTGAACGCCTCGGCCGCATGGGCCGGGATCGCCGCCGACGCCGCGAGCGCGGCGGCCAGAAGCAGGAGCTTGCGGGGCATCTTGCCCGAAATGTCGCCTGACATGGGAAACCTCTTTGCCTGAACGGAATTGCCGCTTCCGTTTGGGCGAGCGAGATTTCAGCGCGATGACGATTGCGCGACGGTTTGGTGACAACCCCGGGCCTAGAGCACCCAGCGCCGGCGCAGCGCTAAACCGTTCGATTGATATTTGGGTTCCTTCCGATGACGATTGGCCAGCCATCCGACGCATAGCCGAGTTGCATCACGCCAAGACAGTATTCTCCGACTTGCCGCTCTCTCAGACCAACGGTATGCATTGGTGGAAATTACGTAATCTGAAAAGAACGAGTATTCATGTTTCTTCAGTTGATTGTAGCTTCTATAATTTCATTCTCCATTATTCTGCCATTTCTGCCGCGGCAAACGTCAGTAGAACTGACGCGTGCGGATGCTGAGAAATTACTATTGCAGAATCTGCGTACTAAGCCGCGCAACATCAGCCTCGATATGGCCTGCGGCACGGAACGCATGGGCAGATTTGATGAATATAACGGTGGATGTAGAAATGTCGAAATATTCTCCAAATTCATAAATCAATTTGGAGAAGGGGTGGTTTCAGTGAATTTGATTGAATCACCTCAAAGTAACAGTTTATCGGTATTGTTCGCTCCGAGCGATTTCAAATTGCTCCCTGATGGACAGTATACCGACTCTGTTGAAATCGCGAATGATTGCGCGCTGGTGACGCTGCGAAATCAGTCGCGAATTGCCAAATATATACATATAGGACCGAAATCCAAGAACATCATGCGGTGCCTTACAATAGGATTCTTTTCAGAGATAGGCGTCGAATTTAAACCAACCAAGGACACGGAAGAATCTATCGACTACATTCTAGCTTATATTCTTCTTATTTCGCCTACTTCAGACTACGAAGAAGCTTTGCGTTTCGCAAATACAATTTTATCACGAAACAACATCTCCATGGAAATCAGGGAATAGCGTGATGAGCGGCAATTCCAATGTAATATTTGACGGAAAAGGTTGCGCAGTAGGATAGCTGTCCAATGAGCGCGCCTCCAGGCGTGACGACAACTATTATTAACGCGAGCCGAATCTGTCTGGGCTAGATATGAACCTTCCCAGGCCGAAAAGCTGGCGACGCAGAAATCAATCTCTGTCCTCAGACAACCAGAGGGGCACGCCCTGACTGCGCAGTTCCTAGAATCTGATCATCCACTTGCTGCCCAGGCAAGGAAAAGCATGGATCTTGCCGTCAGCTGCAACTTGCCCCGGATGTTGCGCTAGGCCTCGGTCGAGACGCTGAGCTCGACCCGGTCGGCGACGAAGCGCGTCTCGGCATACTGGATCGGCACGCCCTCGGCGTCGACGTTGACGGCGACGGCGACCAGCACGATGGCGCCGGCCGACAGTTTGAGGTCGGCGAGGTCGGCGGCGTCGGCGTGGCGGGCGGAGACCAGGGTCGACTTGCGGAAATAGTCCTCGATGCCGTAGCGCTGGAAGGCGAGCGTGATCGAGCCGGTTTCGGCATAGGCCTCGGCATAGCCGGGAAAGCGTTCGGCGTCGAACCAGCTGGTCGCGCGCGACACCGGCCGATCGTCGGCCTCGCTCAGCGTCTCCAGCCTGACGACGGGAGCGTCCTCGGGCAGCCCCAATCCTTCAGCCACGCGCTTGCCCGCCGGCTCGACCGCGTGGGCGAGAAGGTTGCTGCGCCGGTCGCGCGTCTGGCTGCGCAGGCCGGTGGAAAAGCGCGTCCTGGCCGAGATCGGATAGGACAGCTTCTGCCGGCTCTCGACGAAGGTGCCCCTGCCCTGCTCGGCCCTCAGCACGCCTTCCTGCACCAGGGCCGCGATGGCGCTGCGCAGCGTGTGGCGGTTGACGCCGAAACGCTCGGAAAGGACCATCTCCGGCGGCAGCTTGCCGTCGGCGCCCAGCGTTCCCGCCGAGATCGCCTGCCGGATCTGGTCGGCGATCTGGCGCCACAATGCCACACCGCTCTTGCGCTTCACTGCCTGTTCCTGCCCCTGTCCGCTCAAATCCACAGCCCCAGTTTTGCCAATTGTCATGCGCCCGTCACGGAGCCTCTCTAGAAGCCCGTTGTATGTTGTTCGTTTGTATAGAACAATAGACAAATACGGAATGGAGCAGCGAACGAGATGGACCGGCGGCAGGAAAGCGAACTGGAGACGCAGCGAAAGGCGGCCATGGCGGCCCTCGCCCTGGCTCCCGCGGATGCACTAAAGCGGCTGTGCGCGGCTGCCGGCATAACCAGTGAGGCCGAGATGCTGCGCGGGCCCGAGACCGGCCTGGTGTCGGTGCGCGGCCGCATCGGCGGCGGCGGCGCGCCCTTCAACTTCGGCGAGGCGACGGTCACCCGCGCGACGGTGCGCCTGCCCTCGGGCGAGATCGGCCATGCCTACGCGCTCGGCCGCGACAAGGAAAAGGCCAGGCTGTCGGCGATCGCCGACGCGCTCTGGCAGAACCCGGCGCGCCGCGCCGAGGTCGAGGCCAGGATCCTCGGCCCGCTGCGGGCAGCCCAGACTGAGGCCGATGCCACCAGGCGCGCCGAGACGGCCGCCACCAAGGTCGACTTCTTCACCATGGTACGCGGAGAAGACTGATGGAGCAGCTCGACGTCATCGACGGCGGCTTCGTCGCTCCCGTTTTCGACGCGCAGACGGTGTTCCGCGCCGTCATGAACGCCATGGCGCGCCCGGGCACGATCCAACCTGTCGCGGCCCTCACCCAGCCGCCGGCGCCGCTGTCGGCCATGGCCGGCGCTGTTGCACTGGCGCTCTGCGACCACGACACGCCGCTCTGGCTCGACACCCCGCTCCAGGTTTCGGCAGCGGCAAGGTCATGGCTCGCCTTCCACGGCGGCGCGCCGCTGGCTGCGACGCCCGCCGACGCGCATTTCGCCCTCGTCGCCAATCCGGCGACGCTGATCGCGCTCGAGAATTTCGCCCAGGGCACCCAGGAATATCCCGACCGCTCGACGACGCTGATCCTGCAGGTCGAGAGCCTGACGGCGGGCGAGCCGCTGGAGCTCAAAGGCCCCGGCATCGAGAAGACCGCGACCATCGCGCCGACGCCGCTGCCGCGCCATTTCGTCGAGCAGTGGAAGCAGAACGGCGCGCGTTTCCCGCGCGGCACAGACCTCATCCTGGCCGCGCCCGACGCGGTCGCCTGCCTGCCCCGCACCACCCGCATCAAGACGATGGAGGCCTGACATGTATGTTGCAGTCAAAGGCGGCGAGGCAGCCATCGCCAATGCGCACCGCCTGCTTGCCGACCGCCGCCGCGGCGACCGCTCGGTGCCGGCTCTGCGCCTCGACCAGATCGTCGAGCAGCTGGCGCTCGGCGTCGACCGCGTCATGGCGGAAGGCTCGCTCTACGACCGCGAGCTGGCGGCGCTTGCCATCATGCAGTCGCGCGGCGACCTGATCGAGGCGATCTTCCTCGTCCGCGCCTACCGCACCACGCTGCCGCGCTTCGGCTACACCAGGCCGATCGACACCGCCGCCATGCAGGTCGAGCGCCGTGTCTCCGCCACTTACAAGGACCTGCCCGGCGGCCAGCTGCTCGGCCCGACCTTCGACTACACCCACCGCCTGCTCGACCCCGAGCTCGCCAATGACCCTGAAATCGCCGAGCCCGTACAGCGCGAGGGCGACGGCCAGCGCATGACGCGCGTGTCGGAAATCCTCGCCCATGAGGGCCTGATCGAGGCCGACGGCGAGCTGCCCGAGGATCACGTCACCGGCGACATCACCCGCGAGCCGCTGGAGTTCCCGCTTGCGCGCGACAGCCGCCTGCAGGCGCTGTCGCGCGGCGACGAAGGTTTTCTCCTTGCCCTCGGCTATTCGACCCAGCGCGGTTATGGCCGCAGCCATCCCTTCGTCGGCGAGGTCCGCATCGGCGAGGTCGAGCTCGAACTCGACGTGCCGGAACTGCCCTTCCCCGTCACGCTCGGCCGCATCCGCGTCACCGAGTGCCAGATGGTCAACCAGTTCAAGGGTTCGGCCAAGGCGCCGCCGCAGTTCACCCGCGGCTACGGGCTGGTCTTCGGCCAGTCCGAGCGCAAGGCGATGGCGATGTCGCTGTGCGACCGCGCCCTGCGTGCCGGCGAGCTGGGCGAAGACGTCACTGCCCCTGCCCAGGACGAGGAGTTCGTCATCTCGCACTCCGACAACGTCCAGGCCACCGGCTTCGTCGAGCACCTGAAACTGCCGCACTATGTCGACTTCCAGGCCGAACTCGACCTCGTCCGCCGCATGCGCGGCGAGCACGAGAAGCGCCCATCGGAAACAGAACAGCGGGAGGCGGCGGAATGAGCGCTGCCCGGAATGGACTACGCGGCGTCGCGCACCGAGATAACGATGTCCTTGCCGAGCACGGCCAGCGCCGCTTCGAGCGCCTGGACCTTGGTCGGATGATCAGGATCAAGGATGCGGCGAGCCTCTCCCTCGGCCTTGCCCAGCAGGCGTCCAAAGTCCGACTTCGACATGCCACTGGCACGAAACGCTTCGACCACGGCCAGCTTCAACGCCGTGGTAGCGCTGACCGGAATTGCCACCAGTCCCTTGCGCTTGGTGATCGGCACAGGAAGCGGCCGGTCGAGAGCCAGATAGCCGCGCAGGGCGAAACCAAGCGCTTCTGCCGCGCTGGAGCGTGCCTCGGCCAAATCGTCTCCGAAGGTGATCGCCTCCGGGACATCCGGGAAGGTTACAATGTACCCCCCATCGGGATCCGCCTGAAAATCGGCTGCAAAGACGTATTCCATGTCCGCTCCCTTAGCTGCAGCAACCGTGGGCAGAACAAGAGACAAATCGAGCCGTCATTCGATGCCGAGTTGCCTCTTCACGAGCGCCACGTAACCGGGTTTGAGCTCTCCCGACTTGCCCGATTTGATCATGGTGAAACGGTCTCCAAAGACAACCCGGTAGTGGGGTCCCTTGCCATGGTCCTGAAGCACTTCGAAGTGCTTTCCGGTCTTGCGTGCCAAAGCCCGAAGCTCCCGGATCAGAGCCTCCCGTCTCATCCATCGCATCCCCTCGCCGCAAGAAATTTCGCACATTTTTGTACGAATCGCAAGTGCGAGGAGCGTCGCAACGCCGAGAGGCTTTGTGCAACGGCCAGGAAGTCCGGATCATGACTGACATCGCAACCTACAACTTCGCCTATCTCGACGAGCAGACCAAAAGGATGATCCGCCGGGCGATCCTCAAGGGCATTGCCATTCCCGGCTACCAGGTGCCGTTCGCATCCCGCGAAATGCCCATGCCCTACGGCTGGGGCACCGGCGGCGTGCAGGTGACCGCCGCGATCATCGGCCCCGACGACGTGCTCAAGGTCATCGACCAGGGCGCCGACGACACCACCAACGCGGTGTCGATCCGCGCCTTCTTCCAGAAGGTCGCCGACGTGGCCGTCACCACCGAGACGGCGAAGGCGACGATCATCCAGACCCGTCACCGCATTCCAGAGTTCCCACTGACCGAGGGCCAGACGCTGGTCTACCAGGTGCCGATCCCCGAGCCGCTGCGCTTCCTCGAGCCGCGCGAGACCGAGACGCGCAAGATGCACGCGCTCGAGGAATACGGCCTCATGCACGTCAAGCTCTACGAGGACATCGCCAGGCACGGCCGCATCGCCACCACCTACGCCTATCCGGTCAAGGTCGAGGGCCGCTACGTGATGGATCCCTCGCCGACGCCGAAGTTCGACAATCCGAAGATGCACATGTCGCCGGCGCTGCAGCTGTTCGGCGCCGGCCGCGAGAAGCGCATCTATGCGTTGCCGCCCTTCACCGAGGTCGTCAGCCTCGACTTCGAGGACCATCCCTTCGAGATCCAGGCCTTCGACCAGCCCTGCGCCCTGTGCGGGGCCGAGCAGGTCTATCTCGACGAGGTCATCCTCGACGATCGCGGCGGGCACATGTTCGTCTGTTCCGACACCGACCATTGCGAGACGCGCCGCGCGGCCGGGCATGTCGGGCATCTGAATCCCGAAACATGGAGCCGCCCCTCATCCCCTGCCGGACCTTCTCCCCGTAGGAACGGGGAGAAGGAGGAGGCTCCAACGTCCATGCCCCCCTCTCCCCGTTCCGCACGGGGAGAGGGTAAGGGTGAGGGGCGGCGCGGCGCCGAAGAGACCAGAAAGGAGATTTCAAAGTGACCGACGAACCGCTTCTGCGCGTCACGGCGCTGTCCAGATATTACGGCTCGCGCATCGGCTGCGAGGACATCTCCTTCGACCTCTGGCCGGGCGAAGTCCTGGCCATCGTCGGCGAATCCGGCTCGGGCAAGACCACCCTGCTCAACTGTCTGTCGACGCGGCTCCTGCCGACGTCGGGCACCGCCAGCTACCGGATGCGCGACGGCCAGTGGCGCGACGTCTACCGCATGAGCGAGGCCGAGCGCCGCTTCCTGATGCGCACCGACTGGGGCTTCGTCCACCAGAACCCGGCCGACGGCCTGCGCATGACGGTGTCCGCCGGCGCCAATGTCGGCGAGCGGCTGATGGCCATCGGCGACCGCCACTACGGCAACATCCGCGGAACCGCCATCAACTGGCTGTCCCGTGTCGAGATCGGCGAGGAGCGTATCGACGACGAGCCGCGCGCCTTCTCCGGCGGCATGCGCCAGCGCCTGCAAATCGCCCGTAACCTCGTCACCGGTCCGCGGCTGGTGTTCATGGACGAGCCGACGGGCGGTCTCGACGTGTCGGTACAGGCACGCCTGCTCGACCTGTTGCGCGGGCTGGTCACCGACCTCGGGCTGGCTGCCATCGTCGTCACCCACGACCTCGCCGTCGCCCGGCTCCTGTCGCAGCGCATGATGGTGATGAAGGACGGCCATGTCGTGGAAAGCGGTCTCACCGACCGCGTGCTCGACGACCCGCGCGCGCCCTACACCCAGCTTCTCGTCTCCTCCATCCTGCAGGTCTGAGCATGATCCCGAAAAGTGGTTCCCGGTTTTCGGACAAGATCATGCTCGCAAAGGAAAGGCTGTGACCATGGCCACCCCACTCATCGTCTCCGAGGTTGCCAAGGCCTTCACCATGCACCTGCGCGGCGGCATCCGCCTGCCGGTGGTCGCCAACGTCTCCTTCTCGGTCCGGGCTGGCGAATGCGCGGTGCTCGGCGGCCCCTCGGGCGCCGGCAAGAGCTCGATCCTGAAGATGGTCTACGGCAATTATGGCGTCGACCAGGGGCAGATCATCGTCGAGCACCACGGCCAGCTCGTCGATCTCGCCACCGCCAACCCGCGCACGGTGCTTTCGGTACGCCGCGACACCATCGGCTATGTCAGCCAGTTCCTGCGCACGGTGCCGCGCGTTTCGGCGCTCGACGTCGTCGCGGAACCTCTCGTCGCCCGCGGCACCGCCCGCGACGAGGCCCATGCCCGCGCCTCCAACCTGCTCGGCCGGCTGAACCTGCCGGAGCGCCTGTGGAACCTGCCGCCCGCCACCTTCTCCGGCGGCGAGCAGCAACGCGTCAACATCGCCCGCGGCTTCATCACCGATCATCCGATCCTGCTGCTCGACGAGCCGACGGCCTCGCTCGACGCCACCAACCGCGAGGTGGTGATCGGCCTGATCGAGGAAAAGAAGCTGAACGGCACCGCCCTGCTCGGCATCTTCCACGACGCCGACGTGCGCGAGGCGGTCGCCGACCGCATCGTCGACGTCACCGCCTTCGCCGCCGGAAAGGTTGCAGCGTGAGCCGCAAGCTGTCCGAACAGCCCTGGATCCATCCGACCGCCGAGGTGACGCAATCGACGCTCGGACGCTGGACCGAGGTCTCCGAGCGCACCCGCATCAGCGAGAGTTCGCTCGGCGACTATTCCTATGTCATGCAGGACTGCAGCCTGTGGTGCACCACGGTGGGCAAGTTCTCGAACATCGCAGCAAGCGTCCGCTGCAACGCCACCAACCACCCGACCTGGCGTCCGACGCTGCACCACTTCACCTACCGCGCCACCGACTATTGGGAGGACGCCGAGCATGAGACCGAGTTCTTCGAATGGCGCCGCTCCAACGCCGTGACCATCGGCCACGACACATGGCTCGGCCACGGCTCGACGGTTCTGCCGGGCGTCACCATCGGCGATGGCGCCGCTGTCGGCTCGGGCGCGGTCGTCACCAGGGACGTCGCGCCCTACACCATCGTCGCCGGCGTGCCGGCCAAGCCGCTGCGCGAACGCTTCGACCGCAGGACGGCCGAGCGCTTCCAGGCGCTCGCCTGGTGGGACTGGGACCATGCCAGGCTGCGCACCGCGCTCGACGATTTTCGCAACCTTTCGGCGGAAGAATTTCTTGAGAAGCACAGCGGCTAACGGGCAATCGCCGATACCCCCACCCCTTTCCCCTCCCCACAAGGGGGAGGGGAACTTTTGCGCCACCGTCCGGTGCCAAGACTTGGAGCGGGTATCCTGACGAATGCGATGCCGCCGCTCCAGCCGCTTCTCTTGGCCGCATGCGCGCGACGCCGGATGATCTTTGGCCGACGACGGCGGGGAAATCGTCCCCCTCCCCCTTGTGGGGAGGGGTTAGGGGTGGGGGTGCAAGCCCCCAAGCCCTACGCCTGCTGGATCGCCGACAACTGCCAGTTGCCGCCGTTCTGGCGGACGAAGGTCCAGAGTTCGGTCGTCTCGGTGGGTTCGTTTTCATCGCCGTCCACCAGCGCGCCGGTCGTCCGGTTGCGGGTCACGTCGATCGACTGATAGTTGAGCGCGGCCGTCGCATAGTCGCGGTCGCCCTCGTTCCACGCCTCGGCGATATCGGCCTGCAGCAGCTGCACGTCGGTCACGTCGTTGCGCACGCCGTCCTGGGCGTTCTCGGCCAGTTCCTCGGAGAGGTACGAAACCATCTCCGGCGTCACCAGCCGGCGCAGCGCCTTGTGGTCCTCGCGGCCGAAGGCTTCCTGCACCTCGGTCAGCATGCGCTGGAAGGTGTCCAGGTCGCCCTGGCCGAGCTCGATCTCCCTCGTCGCCGGCTGCTGCGCGGCCGAGCCCAGCCCGCCGCCGATATTGGGGATGCTGAAGGCGCGCTTGCCCTCCTCGCGCGGTGCAGCGTCGCGATAGTTGAAGTTGCCGCCGCCAACCGAGCCGCCAGCCATCGCCGGCTGGGGCGAACGTGCCGGCTGCGAGCGGAACAGCCGCAAGGCGAGCCAGATGGCGCCGCCGATCAGCAGCACCTGCAAGAGCATGCCGAACATGCCGGCCAAACCGCCGAAGCCCTGGCCGAGCAGCATGCCGATCAGGCCGCCCATCAGCAGGCCGCCCAGCATCGAGCGGCCGAAGCCTCCCATGAAACCGGGACGCTGCGGCTGCATGGCCGTGCCCGGCCGCGCGGCGCTGTTTGGCGTCGCCTGGCCGGTGTTCGGCGTCATCGACCGCTCGATGGGGGCGGTCGGCTGCGGCGCGGTGCGGGTGGGCGGCGCAGACTGGAATGTGCGCGTGCCGCGGCTGCCGAAGCTGCCGTTGCGACGGGCGTCGGCCTGGTCGACCGCGACCATGGAAAAGGCGAGGAACAGGCCCGCGAAAAGGGTGGCAAGGCGGGTCGTTCGGGACAGTTTCATCGGCGGATCCTCAAAGTGACGTCCGCTCTCATATAATGACTAACAAACGTAGTGACAGGGTTGCCACTTCAAGTTTTTGCGAAGTCTCGACGAATTCGTCCAAGGCGTTGAAACGACTCTGCCTTTGCAGGCCGCACCTCGCTGCCAGCAGCGGGAGGACCGGCGTTTCAAGCCGTCGCCGCGCGGCAGCTTGTCTGCCCGCATTTTCCGCCCGACCCTGTGTTTCGTAACAGAACTGACATGATCCCGACATTTCAGCTTCATCTGACGGGTCTAGGCCGATCCTGGACAAGGGCGAAAAAAGCCCGCTGGGACAGGGAAGCCACGATGCTCGAAATCCGCAACGTCACGCGCCGCTTCGGCAAGAATGTCGCCGTGAACGGTGTCAACCTCCAGATCAAGCAGGGCCAGATGGTCGGCATCATCGGCCGTTCCGGCGCCGGCAAGTCGACCCTGCTCAAGACCATCAACCGCCTGATCGACCCGAGCGATGGCTCGATCTCCTTCGACGGCACCGAGGTGTCGTCGCTGCGCGGTGCCCAGTTGCGCCGCTGGCAGCGCGACTGCGCCATGATCTTCCAGCAGTTCAACCTGGTGCCGCGCCTCGACGTGCTGACCAACGTGCTGCTCGGCCGCCTCAATCATCGTTCAACCGGGCTCAACCTGCTCGGCATCTTCTCCCGCGAGGAGCGCATCCGGGCGATCGCGGCCCTCGAGCGCCTCGACATCGCCCGCACCGCGCTCCAGCCAGCCGGCACGCTGTCGGGCGGCCAGCAGCAGCGCGTCGCCATCGCGCGCGCGCTGATGCAGGAGCCGAAGCTGATCCTCGCCGACGAGCCGATCGCCTCGCTCGACCCGCTCAACGCCAAAGTGGTGATGGACGCGCTCCAGGACATCAACCTGCGTGAGGGCATCACCGTCATCACCAACCTGCACACGCTCGACACCGCCCGCACCTACTGCAACCGCATCATCGGCATGCAGGGCGGTGCTGTGGTGTTCGACGGCGCGCCGGAAGACCTCACCGCCGAGGCCGTCCGCCTCGTCTACGGTGCCGACGCCGACGGCGCCGAGATTTCCGAAGCCATCACCTCGACCAGCATCCGTCCCGTCAAGGTCAAGGTTCCCGCATCCGCCGCTCCTCTCGAACCGGCATACGCCCCGGTCTGAGGCCGTTCGCGGTCGTCTCGCCCGCGTCAAGGGCCGGCATTCAGCAACCGAAAATGACCCGGCATGCCGCCGGGCCAACCTGGAGACATGTCATGTTCAAGAAAGCACTTCTGGGTGCCGTTTCGCTCGCCGTGCTGGCGATCGGTTCGGCCCATGCCGCCGACCTCAAGGAGTTCCGCATCGGCCTGATCGGCGGCGAAAACGAAGCCGACCGCCTGCGCAACTTCCAGTGCCTGGTCGACCAGCTGCCCAAGGCCATCGGCGTCGAGAAGGTGTCACTGTTCCCGGCTGCCGACTATGACGGCACCATCCAGGGCCTGCTCGGCGGCACGCTCGACTACGCCGAACTCGGCGCTTCCGGCTACGCCAAGATCTACCTGCAGAACAAGGACGCGGTCGAGCCGATCCTGACCACCGTCCAGACCGACGGCTCCACCGGCTATTACACCATCATGGTCGCCCGCAAGGACTCGGGCATCACCAAGCTCGAAGACCTCAAGGGCAAGAAGCTCGGCTTCGCCGATGCGGACTCGACCTCGGGCTACCTGATCCCGGTCACCTCGCTGCCCAAGGACCTCGGCGGCACGGCCGTGAAGGACTACTTCGGCGAGACCGGCTTCGGCGGCGGCCATGAGAACCTTGTCCTCGAAGTGCTGAAGGGCACCTTCGACGCCGGTACGACCTTCGGCTCGGGCGTCGGCGAGTTCAAGGACGGCTACAGCTCGGGCAACCTGAAGAAGATGGTCGACAAGGGCATCCTCGACATGGACGACCTGGTCGAAGTCTGGAAGTCGCCGCTGATCCCGAACGGCCCGATCGTCGTCCGTACCTCGCTCGACGCCGACATCAAGGCGAAGTTCAAGGATTACATGATGAAGCTGCCGCAGTCCGACCCGGCCTGCTTCTCGGCCATCCAGGGCGGCGACTTCAAGGGCTTCACCGAAGTCACGCCTGAGTTCTACCAGCCTGTGATCGACGCCCGCAAGGCGCAGATCGGCAGCTAAGCCGCAAGGCAACACGGACGCGCCGCGCGAGCACCGCGGCGCGTCCTTTTTCATCCGGGATCGGACGGAACCTCCATGACAATGCCCCTCACGGAAGCCGGCCTCGCGGTCGAACGCCACTGGCGCGAACTCGCCGGCCGTCGCCGCCTGCACACCATCGGCGGCCTCATCCTGCTGTTCCTCGCCCTTTCCGGCTCGCTCTGGTTCGCCAACGACACCAATGCCGGCAAATTCTTCGACCGCCTGCCGCATTTCTTCGATTTCGTCGACCAGCTAATTCCGCGCGACGGCCTCGAGATCTGGCGCGCGCTGTTCGACCTGCCCTCGCGCTATGCCGACGGCAGCCTGAAGTTCGACTATCCCGAGGGCCGGGTCTACCTGACCGGCTCGTTCTACCTGCCCGAATATGTCTACAAGATGCTGGAGACGATCAACGTCGCGCTCGTCTCGACGCTGATCGGGTTCGCCTTCGGCTTCCTGCTCTGCTTCCTGGCTGCGTCCAACCTGGTCACTCAGCGCTGGCTGCGCTTCTTCGTCCGCCGCTTCCTCGAAATCCTGCGCGCTTTCCCCGAGATCGTCATCGCCGGCTTCTTCCTCGCCGTGCTCTCCATGGGCGCGATCCCGGCGATCATCGCGGTGTCGCTGCATACGGTCGGCGCGCTGGGAAAACTGTTCTTCGAAGTGGTCGAGAATGCCGACATGAAGGCCGACGAAGGCCTGCGCGCGGTTGGCGGCAACTGGCCCGAGCGCGTCTGGTTCGGCATCGTGCCGCAGGTCATGCCCAACTTCCTGAGCTACGCCCTGCTGCGCCTCGAGATCAACGTGCGTGCCTCGACCATCATCGGCGCCGTCGGCGGCGGCGGCATCGGCGAGGCGCTGCGCCTGTCGATCAGCCGCAACCACGAAGCCAAGACGCTCGCCATCATC
Organism: Aminobacter sp. Piv2-1; assembly: GCF_037625995.1. Lineage (NCBI taxonomy): Bacteria > Pseudomonadati > Pseudomonadota > Alphaproteobacteria > Hyphomicrobiales > Phyllobacteriaceae > Aminobacter > Aminobacter sp. Piv2-1. The sequence continues at coordinate 169,761 of NZ_JARKMU010000003.1, read as the reverse complement.
CTCCTCCTGTTCTGCACCATCGTCGCGGTCGACCAGTTCTCGGCCTGGCTGCGCAAGAAGCTGGTCGGCGAACAGGCCTTCGCCTTCGGCCGCGGAGAATAATCATGACCACCCTTTCCATGGCCGACATGCAGGCAATCGCCGATCGTCACCCCGGCGTCTTCTCCGGCTCCTGGCGCAAGAGCCTGATCGGCTGGGCCGTAGGCTGCGGCATCGTCGCCTATCTCGTCTTCGCCTGGTGGTTCTTCTCGGTCGGCGCAGTGCTTGCCGGCGGCAACTGGGGCATCGCCGGAACCTACCTGGCCGACTGGGTCAGCTACGAGATCCGGCCGCAGGTCGCCTTCAAGGACGGCCGCCTCGACGTCGGTTATCCGCGCTTCTCGTCCTACCGCGCCGACCGCCATCCCGACTGGCTCGACATCACCCAGCCGGCCGGCGCTACCGTCGCCGCCAACAAGGCGCCGGCCGACCGCGTCGTCGCCCATATCGGCTCGAGCACCACGATCGACATCGCGCCCGAGCGGGTCGTCGTCACCCATGGCGGCGAGAAGCTCGACGTGACCATCGTGCCGCGCCAGGGCATCGCGGTCGTCGGCGCCCTGCCCGCCTGGGCGACGCAAAAGGCGCCCGGCGCGAAGATCCTTGCCGATTTCGGCTTTGCCGGCGGCGTCCAGATCGACGAGGACGACGTCAAGATCCGCCACCGCTTCCTCGGCTGGGAGAATTTCTTCTTCGACGCCAACTCACCCTTCTGGGGCAAGTCGATGAGCGAGGTGCTGTCGCTGGTCTTCTCGGGCGAGCGCCTTGACCCGAAGATGTCGAATGCGGCGCTTGCCTGGGACAACATCGTCAACAACGCCGAATGGCAGCATGGCGACGTCTGGCTGAAGCTTGCCCAGACCATCGTGATGGCCTTCGTCGGCACGCTGTTCGCCAGCCTGCTCGCCTTCCCGCTGGCCTTCGCCGCGGCGCGCAACATCACCCGCAACCGCGTGATCAACCAGGTGGCCAAGCGCTTCTTCGATTTCCTGCGCTCGGTCGACATGCTGATCTGGGCGCTGTTCTTCACCCGCGCCTTCGGCCCCGGCCCCATCGCCGGCATGTCGGCGATCTTCTTCACCGACACCGGCACCTTCGGCAAGCTCTACTCCGAGGCGCTGGAGAACATCGACGACAAGCAGCGCGAGGGCATGCGGTCGGTCGGCGCCTCGCCCGCCTCGGTGCAGCGTTATGGCGTCGTCCCGCAGGTGCTGCCGGTGCTCATCAGCCAGTCGCTCTACTTCTGGGAATCGAACACCCGCTCGGCCACCATCATCGGCGCGGTCGGCGCCGGCGGCATCGGCCTCAAGCTGTGGGAAGCCATGCGCACCAATTCCGACTGGGAGAACGTCGCCTACATGGTGCTGCTGATCCTGGTCGTGGTGTTCATTTTCGACAATATTTCCACGGCGTTGCGCCACCGCCTGATCGGAGGCAAGTCCAGCCATTGAACTTTTCCGGCCTGCCCTTGCAAAGCCAAGAATGTCGGCCACTACTTCGTCAAACTGTCACGCAAATCATCTATCGGGCCTTCGTCTCCAAGGAAGAATCGCGCCATGCGCTACGCCATCTATTTCACGCCCGAGCATGACGATCCGCTGTGCCGCATCGCGGCCGGCTGGCTCGGGCGCGATGCCTTTGGCGGTGCGTCCATTCCGGCGAAGGCCCATGGCGAACTGTCGGCGGCCGAGGTCGCCTTCCACACCGCCGCCGCCCGCCGCTACGGCTTCCATGCCACGCTGAAGGCGCCATTCCGGCTTGCCGACGGCATCAGCGAACAGATGTTGGTCGACGCCGTCGACGCCTTTGCGGCCACGGCCGCACCCTTCGACATTCCGCGCCTCAAGCTCGCCCAGATCGACGGCTTCTTCGCCCTCATCCCGGCCGAGACCCTGCCCGAACTCGACCGCTTCGCCGGCGACGTGGTCAGAGCCTTCGAGCCGCATCGCGCGCCTTTGACCGACGCCGAGCTTGCCCGCCGCAATCCCGACGCGCTGAGCCCGCAGGAGTGCCGCTATCTCAGCCAGTGGGGCTACCCTTACGTCTTCGACGCCTTCCGCTTCCACATGACCCTGACCGGTCGCGTCGCCTCCGAGGAGATGCTGCGCGTCCGCACCGCAATCGAACAATGCCTGGGCAACGTGCTCGACAGGCCGGTGCCCGTCGCCGGGCTTGCCGTCTTCGTCGAACCGGCCGCCGGTGCCCCCTTCGAGGTGTTGAGCTACCACGCCCTGGGCAGGCAAGCCGAAAGAAGGACCGCCTGAGATGACCGACCTTGTCCTCAACAATGCCCGCATCGTCCTTGCCGACGACGTGATCGACGGCACGATGGTCGTCCGCGACGGCAAGATCGCCGAAATCTCGACCGGTCCGACCACCATCGGCGAGGACATGGGCGGCGACTTCGTCATCCCCGGTCTCGTCGAGCTGCACACCGACCATCTCGAAGGCCACTATGCGCCGCGCCCGCGCGTGCGCTGGAACCCCATCGCCGCCGTGCTCGCCCATGACGCCCAGGTGGCATCCGCCGGCATCACCACCGTCTTCGACGCGCTGCGCGTCGGCATGGACGAGGATGCCGACATGACCGCCACCGACATGCGCAAGCTGGCCGATGCCATCGAGGACAGCGTGCGCGCCGACCGCGTCCGCGCCGACCACTTCATCCACCTGCGCTGCGAGGTCTCGGCGCCCGACTGCCAGGACGGCTTCGCCTATTTCGACGGCGACGACCGGGTGAAGCTCGCCTCGCTGATGGACCATGCGCCAGGCCAGCGCCAGTTCGTCGATTTCGACACTTACGCCTACTATTACCAGCGCAAGCTCAAGCTCAACGACGTCGAGTTCAAGGCCTTTTGCGACAAGCGCATGGGCGACTCGGCCCGCAATTCGCGCCCCAACCGCGACGCGATTTCGACCGCCTGCCACGCACGTGGCATCGTGCTCGCGAGCCATGACGACGCGACCGTCGCCCATGTCGACGAGGCAATCGCGCAAGGCATCCGCGTCGCCGAATTCCCGACCACGGTCGAGGCCGCCGGCGCCTCGAAGGCCGCCGGCCTCGGCGTTCTGATGGGCGCGCCCAACGTCATGCGCGGCGCCTCCCATTCGGGCAACGTCTCGGCCCGCACGCTGGCCGAGCAGGGCCTGCTCGACATCCTGTCGTCGGACTACATCCCCTTCAGCCTGATCCAGTCGGCCTTCTTCCTCGGCGAAGTCGTCGAGGGCATCTCGCTGCCGCAGGCGGTTGCCATGGTGTCGAAGAACCCGGCCGAGGCCGTCGGCCTCACCGACCGTGGCGTGATCGAGATCGGCCGCCGCGCCGACCTCGTGCGCGTCCGCGTCGACGAGCACGTGCCGGTTGTCCGCACCGTCTGGCGCGAAGGCCGCCGCGTCGCCTGAGGCGGGCTACCGCACCTCGGCGCGCGCCCGTGGCCGAGTTTCGTTGCGCTCGTGGGCGAAGATCGCCGCCGGCAGCGGCTCGCGGTTGCGGATGATGTCGGCGCCCTTTTCGCCGACCATGATTGTCGGGCCGTTGGTGTTGCAGGACGGCACGCGCGGCATCACCGAGCTGTCGCAGACGCGCAGACCCTCGATGCCGCGCACCTTGAGCTCGAGGTCGACCACGGCCATCTCGTCGGTGCCCATCTTGCAGGTGCCGACCGGGTGGTGGTCGGTCTTGGCATTGGCGCAACCATAGTCGAACAGTTGCTCCTCGGTCACCGCTCCTGGCCCCGGCAGCCGCTCGGCCATCACGAACGGCTTGAGCGCGGCTTGGCTCATGATCTCGCGCGCGACCCTGAGGCCTTCGATCGACATCTTGCGGTCGTGCGGATCGGCCCAGTAGTTGGGGTCGATCAGCGGCGCAGCAGCAGGATCATTGGAAGCAAGGCGCACCGTGCCGCGCGAGCGCGGATGCAGATAGGCCGAGTTCAGCGTCACGCCCGCATTCTTGAGCCTGGCGACGCCCGCCTCGATGCCCGAGCCGAGGCCGAGATGGAACTGGATGTCGGGCGAGCGCGCCTCGGGGTCGGCATACCAGAAGCCGCCGGTCTCGAAGAGGCTCGACGTCACCGGCCCGGTGCGGAACAGCACATATTGCAGCCCGGCCCACAGCGTCCGGTGCAGCTTGGCGACATTGTCGTAGGTGTGGTCGCCGGTGCATTCCGAGATGACGAACAGGTCGAGATGGTCCTGCATGTTGTCACCGACGCCCCTGAGGTCGTGAACGACGGGAACGCCGACGCTCTTCAGGTGATCGGCCGGGCCGATGCCAGATTGCAGCAGAAGCTTGGGCGACCCAATGGCGCCCGACGACACCAGAACCTCGCGGTCGGCACGGATGATCTCTGTGCCGTTGCCGCGCGCCACCTCGACGCCGACCGCCCTGCCCTTCTCCACCACGATGCGCGCCACCCGCGCGCCCAGCCGTACGGTCAGGTTGCGCCGGTCCTTGATCGGGTCGAGATAGGCCATCGCCGCCGACGAGCGGCGCTTGTTGCGCTGGGTCAGCTGGTAGAAGCCGACGCCGGCCTGCTGGCGGCCGTTGAAGTCGTGGTTGTAGGGAATGCCGAGCTCCTGGCCGGCGCGGATATAGGCATCGCAGATCGGCAGCGCAGCCGACGGCATCGACACGCCCAGCGGCCCGCCATAGGAATGATAGTCGTCGGCGAAGCGCTGGTTGTCCTCGCAGCGCTTGAAGTAGGGCAGCACCGAGCGATAGTCCCAGCCGGTGCAGCCATCCTCGCTCGCCCAGAGATCGTAGTCCACCGCATTGCCGCGCGTGTAGAGCTGGGCGTTGATGCTGGAGCCGCCACCGATCACCTTGGCCTGGGTATATCGCAGCACCCGCCCTTTCATGTGCTTCTGCGGCACGGTCTCCCAGCCCCAGCTCGCCACGCCCTTGGTCATCTTGGCGAAACCCGCCGGCATGTGGAACAGCGGGTTCCAGTCGTCGCCGCCGGCCTCGAGCAAGAGCACGCGCACGTCGGCGTCCTCGCTCAGCCGGTTGGCAAGCACGCAGCCGGCTGGACCCGCACCGGTGATGATGTAGTCGTAGGTCATCTCGAAACTCTCAGAGACGCGCGACGGACAACGCGCCGTCGGCCTTGATGATGCTGCCGGTGGCAAAGCCGAAGCCGCCACCGGCCAACGCTGCCGCGATGCGGCCGATGTCGTCGGGCTCGCCCCAGCGCCCCGCCGGCACCAGCCCCTCGCCGATCAGCCGGTCGTATTTCTCGGAAACCTTGGCCGTCATGTCCGAGCGGATGATGCCGGGGCGGATCTCGAACACGTCGATGCCGGCACCTGCCAGCCTGAGCGTCAACCCTTGCGTGAAGGCGGCGAGCCCGGCCTTCGACATGCAGTAATCCAGCCGTTCGGGCGAGGTCATCTCGGCCGAGATCGAGGTGATGTTGATGACCGTGCGCCGCTGGCTCGGCTGCGGCAGGCCGAGCATGGCGCGCAGCACGGCCTGGGTGAAGAACACCGTGCCGCGCAAATTGACCGCCATGATGGCATCGAAATTCTCGGGCGTGAGTTCGAGGAAGTCGCCACGCACCTTGGAAGCGATGCCGGCATTGTTGACGAGGCAGTCGAGTCGGCCGAAATGCTTCACGACCTTCTCGACCGTCTCCGCGTGCGTGTCGATCTCGGCAAGGTTTGAGGCGACGAACAGCACCTTGGCGCCGTGCTTTTCCAACCCCGATACGGCGTCTGCCGCAGCCCGATCTTCCTCGCGGTCGGTGATGGCGAGGTCGAAACCCACCACGGCCAAAGCCTTGGCCACGGTCAGCCCGATGCCGCGGCGAGCGCCGGTCACGATGGCCACGGGCTTGGCGTTGGCGCTCATGCGGCGAGGTCCTTGCTGGCGATATGGTCGGCGACGCGCAGCGCCTGTGCTGCGATCGTCAGCGCCGGATTGACCGCCGCCGAGGTCGGCAGGAAGCTGGCGTCGACCACGAACAGGTTGGGATGGTCGAAGGCGCGGCAGAACACGTCGAGCGGCGCGTCCTTCGGATCGGTGCCGATGCGCACCGTACCGCACTGGTGCGACGGCGTGCGCTTGTCGAACGCGCGGGAGACCACAACGGGAAAGCCTGCGCTGCGCAGCACCTGCTTCAGCTTGGCCACCAGCCGCTCATGCGCCTCCCAGTTGCTGCGCACCCATTTCAGCACGATACGGTCGCCGTCGACCATGACCCGGCTTTCCGGCGACGGCAGGTCCTCGCTCATGGCGTAGAAGTCGATCGAATGCGCCGTCACGCGGTTGAGCAGCCATTCCGGCACGGCCGGCATCGCGCCCTTCAGGATCGTTCCCGAGATGCGCCCGAGCAGCTGGACGTTGCCGAGCGGCGGCCCGCTCTCGCCATCGCTGAGATAGAAATCGTTGAACCCAAAGGTCTTCTGGTAGACCGAGTCGTTGCGGAACCACGGGCTGACCGCGATCACCGCCGACGAGTTGTGGTTCATGAAGTTGCGGCCGACCTGGTCTGAGCGGTTGGCAAGCCCGGTCGGATGGGCATCGTTGCCCGAGCGCAGCAGGAGCACCGCCGACTGCACCGCGCCAGCCGACAGGATCACCAGCTGCGGCTTGAGCGCTGCGGCCTCGCCGTCGCGCTCGTAATGCACGGCGGCGATCCGCCCGTCCGGCGCCGCCTCCAGCCGCGTCACGCGCGAACCGGTCTGCAGCTTCACATTGCCATGCTTCAGCGCCGCCGCCAGCGCCGTCGTCTCGGCGTCCATCTTGCCGTCGAAGCTGTTGGGATGCGCGTCCCACGGCGTCTTGCCCTTGGCCAGCCAGCGCTCGATGTCGACGCCGAGCGGCAGCGAATAGGGATGCACGCCCTTGGCCTTGAGCCTGGCGCGCACGCCGGCGATCGCCGGTTCGTCGGCGACCGGCGCATGGGCATAGATGCCGGAATGGAGGGGCTCGGTCGGGTCCTCGCCCAGCGCCCCGCGCACCTGGTACAGCTGCTCGGCCTTGCCGTACCACGGCTCCAGTTCCTCGTAGGGGAACGGCCACGCCGGCGAGGTGCCGTCGAGATGCTGCATCTCGGCGAAGTCCTCGCGGCGATAGCGCGTCAGCACCGCGCCGTAGAACTTCGAATTGCCGCCGACATTGTAGTAGTTGCCGGGATTGAAGCCTGTGCCGTCGGCCTCGTACCAGGTCTCGTCAGGCCGAAAATGCCCGCGCTGGAAGATGGCGCGTTGGTCGCGGTTCTCCGGCCGGTCGGCGATATGGCCGCCGGCCTCGAGCACGAGGATTTCCGCACCGGTCGCGGCGAGGCCCGCAGCGATGGTAGCGCCGCCGACCCCCGAGCCGATGATGACGATGTCAGGCTGTCCGGACATGTCAGGCGATGCGCAACTGGCTCTCGGGGTCGAAGAACACCGCCTTGTCGAGGTTGAAGGCGAGCTTCGTCTTCTGGCCCGCATGGATCGCTGCGTCGGCGCGCAGCCGCGCCACCACTTCCTTGCCGCCCAGCTTGGTCACCGCGAAGGTGTCGGAGCCCGCCGGCTCGACCACCTCGATCAGGCATTCGCCTTCGGCCAGCGACTTGGCGTTGCGGTCCGCACCGTCGGGGTCGGTCAGCGCTTCCGGCCGCACCCCGAAGATCACCTCCTTGCCCGAATAGGCGCCGAGCGCGCCGTTGGGCAGCCTGATCGGCAGCGCCAGCGGCTTTTCGCTCGGCCGGTCGAGCACGACGTTGAGCCCGCCCTCGCCGCTTTCCAGCCGCGCCGACAGAAGGTTCATCGCCGGCGAGCCCATGAAATCGGCCACGAACATGTTGGCCGGTCGGTTGTAGATCTCGGCCGGCGTGCCGAACTGCTGCAGCACGCCGTCCTTGAGCACCGCGATCTTGGAGGCCAGCGTCATCGCCTCGATCTGGTCGTGGGTGACGTAGACGATGGTCGTCTTCATGCGCTGGTGCAACCGCTTGATCTCGGTGCGCATGTCGACGCGCAGCTTGGCGTCGAGGTTGGACAGCGGCTCGTCGAACAGGAACACCTGCGGATTGCGCACCAGCGCCCGGCCCATGGCGACGCGCTGGCGCTGGCCGCCGGAGAGCTGGCTCGGCTTGCGGTCGAGCAGGTGCCCGATCTGCAGGATGTCGGCCACCTGCTTGATCGCCTTGTCGCGCTCGTCCTTCGGCACGCCGCGGATTTCCATGCCGAAGGCGATGTTCCCGGCCACCGTCATGTTCGGGTAGAGCGCATAGGACTGGAACACCATGGCGATGTCGCGCTTGGACGGGTGCAGCCCGTTGACCGACTTGCCGTTGATGGCGATGTCGCCCGAGGTGATCGGCTCCAGCCCGGCGATGGTGTTGAGCAGCGTGGACTTGCCGCAGCCCGACGGGCCGACGAGCACCAGGAAGCCGCCCTTGTCGATCTCGATGTTGATGTCCTTGAGGATCTCCACCTGGCCGTAGTTCTTGTAGAGATTGGTGATCTTGAGAAACGACATGGGCTTACCCCTTGACCGCGCCGGCCATCAGGCCGCGCACGAAGTAGCGTCCGGAGACGATGTAGACGATGAGGGTGGGCAGGGCTGCGAGGATCGCCCCGGCGAAGTGGACGTTGTATTCCTTCACGCCGGTCGACGAGTTCACCAGGTTGTTCAGCGCCACCGTGACGGGGATCGAATCGACGCTGGAGAACGACGAGCCGAACAGGAAGTCGTTCCAGATGTTGGTGAACTGCCAGATGACGGTGACGACGATGATCGGCCCCGACGACGGCAGAAGGATGCGCCGGAAGATCTGGAAGAAGCTGGCGCCGTCGATCTGCGCGGCCCGCACCAGCTCGGTCGGGAACGCCTCGTAGTAGTTGCGGAAGAACAGCGTCGTGAAGCCGAGGCCGTAGACCGCGTGGATCAGGATCAGGCCGGGCACCGAGCCCGCGAGCCCGAGCAGGCCGAGGATGCGAGCCGACGGGATCAGCACGATCTGGAACGGGATGAAGCAGGCGAGCAGCATCATGCCGAACACGACGTTGTCTCCCCTGAAGCGCCACTTGGTCAGCACGTAGCCGTTGAGCGCGCCGAGGATCGTCGAGATCGCCACCGCCGGCACCACCATCAGCACCGAGTTGAGGAAGTAGGGCTTGAGCCCCGTGGGCTGCACGCCGATCTGCGCCGTCGACCAGGCCGACAGCCAGGGCGCGATGGTCCATTGCTGCGGCAGCGCCAGCATGTTGCCCTGGCGAATCTCGTCGAGCGGCTTCAGCGAGTTGACCACCATGACGTAGAGCGGCAGCAGGTAGTAGACCGCGAACAGGATCAGGATCGCGTAGATGAAGGCCCGGGCGAAGACGCCGTTGCGGGTCGCCACGTCTTGCGAGGGTGCGCTCATTTCTTCTTCCCCCCGAGCTCGGAGTAGAGATAGGGCACGATGATCGCGAAGATCATCATCATCATCACCATGGCGGATGCGGCACCCATGCCCATCTCGTTGCGGCCGAAGGTGAACTTCTGCATGAACAGCGCCGGCGTCCATGTCGCCGTGCCGGGGCCGCCGTCGGTCATCGCCACCACCAGGTCGTATGACTTGATGGCGAGGTGGGCGAGCACCACGAAGGCCGACAGGAACACCGGCCGCATCAAGGGGATGATGATCCGCCGGTAGATGGTCATTGTCGAGGCACCGTCGATCTGGGCGGCCTTGATGATCTCGTTGTCGACGCCGCGCAGGCCGGCGAGGAACATCGCCATGACGAAGCCCGACGACTGCCAGACCGCGGCGATGACGATGGTGTAGATCGCCATCTGGCCTTCCTTGATCCAGCGGAACGAGAAGCTCTCCCAGCCCCACGTCTGCATGACGTGCTCGAGGCCGATGCCGGGGTCGAGGAACCACTTCCAGGCCACGCCGGTGACGATGAAGGACAGCGCCATCGGGTAGAGGTAGATCGGGCGCAATACGCCCTCGCCGCGGATCTTCTGGTCGAGGAAGATCGCGAGCCCCAGCCCGATCACGCTGCAGACGACGATGTAGAGGATCGAGAAGATCGCCAGGTTCTTGAGCGCGGTGGTCCAGTTCGGGTGGTTGAACAGCCTCACATAGTTGCCGAAGCCGACCCAGGTGGAAAAGTCGGGCAACAGCTTCGAGCCCGAGAAGGACAGGAAGGCCGTGAAGATGATGAAGCCGTAGACGAAGAGGAGGATGATCGCGAAGCTCGGCGCAAGCACGATCTTCGGCAACCACTCCTGCAACGTTGCGCGCGTGTCCGTCGCCGTGCGCGGCACAGCGGTCGTCGTGAGGTCTGCCATGGTTCCAGCCTCTGCTGATCTCGAAAAATGGTGCCCCGGCCGAAGCCGGGGCACGTCATGCTAGGCCTCAGCCCTTGGCGGCGGCGATCGCCTCGACCAGCGCGGCGGCGGCAGCCTTGGAGTCGAGCTCGCCGTTGAAGTGGCGGGTCACGACGTCATAGAGCGCGTTCTTCACCGCTGCCGGTGCCGCATAGCCATGCGCCATCGAGCCGAACAGCTTGCCGCTCGTGTTGGCTTCGGCCAGGTCCTTGATGCCCTTCTTGCCGCAATCGTCGAAGGCGGTGTCCGGCACGTCGGTGCGCGCCGGCACCGAACCCTTGACCACGTTGAAGGACGACTGGAAGGCGGGGTCCTCGATGTCCGAGGCCATCTTCATCTGCGCCGCCTTCTTGTCGTCGCCGACCTTGAACATCATGAACATGTCGGAGTTGAAGGTCACCGCGCCCTGGGTGCCTGGGAAGCGGATGCAGACGAAGTCGGTGCCGGGCTTCTGGCCGGCCTTGAGGAACTCGCCCTTGGCCCAGTCGCCCATCATCTGCATGCCGGCCTTGCCTTCGATGACCATGGCCGAAGCCAGGTTCCAGTCGCGGCCGGAGAAGTCCTTGTCGACATAGCTCTTGAGCTTGGCCATGCGGTCGAAGGCCTCGACCATCTTGTCGCCGCCGAGCGCGGCCGGATCGAGGTCGATGAAGGCCTGCTTGTAGAAGTCGGTGCCGAGCGACAGCACGACCGCGTCGAAGATGGTGGCGTCCTGCCAGGCCTGGCCGCCATGGCCGAGCGGGGTGATGCCGTTGGCCTGCATCTTGTCGAGCACGGCGACGAGCTCGTCCCAGGTCTCGGGCACCTTGCCGCCGGCCGCGTCGAGCGCCTTCTTGTTGATCCACACCCAGTTGGTCGAGTGCACGTTCACCGGTGCTGCTATCCACTTGCCGTCATATTTGGCGAAGTTCTGCAGCGCCGCCGGAACGACCTTGTCCCAGCCTTCCTTGTCGGCCACTTCGCCGAGATCGCCAACCACGCCCTGCTTGGCCCAGTCGGTGATGTCGAAGCCCAGCGCCTGCACGGCGGTCGGCGGATCGCCGGCCGTGACGCGGGCGCGCAGCGCCGTCATCGCGGCCTCGCCGCCGCCGCCGGCCACCGGCATGTCCTTCCAGGTGACGCCCTGGCTTTCGAGGTTCTTCTTGAGCACGTCGAGCGCCGCCGCCTCGCCGCCCGAGGTCCACCAGTGCAGCACTTCGACGCTCTCGTCGGCGAAGGCCAGCGGCACCGGCGCCGCAAGCAGCGTCGCAATGGCTGCGGTACTCATCAGAAACTTACGCATTCCAGTTCCTCCCGGGTTGCAAGCTAACTCACGCGTGATTGCGTGACACAAGTTCCCATTGGCCCCGCCGCAGGGAATTCCTCCTTGGCCGCGTCAGGCTCGTGCCTCCTTGGGCATCCAGTGCCCCGTCCGCGGGCCGATATGCATGTTCAGCGTCTTGGTCTCGGTATAGTCCTCCACCGCATGGCGGCCGAGTTCGCGGCCGATGCCCGACTGCCGGTAGCCGCCGAAGGGCAGTTCGGACGCTCCGTCCATGAAGGTGTTCATCCAGACGGTGCCGGCCCGCACGCGGCGGCCGACCGTCAGGCAGGTGTCGAAGTCGCGGCTCCACACCCCGGCCGAAAGGCCATAGTCGATCGAATTGGCGATGCGGATCGCCTCGTCCGTAGTCTCGAAGGCAAGCACCGAAAGCACCGGTCCGAACACCTCCTCGCGCGCCACCGCCATGTCGGGCGCGACCGACGAAAGGATCGTCGGTTCCATGAACTGGCCGAGGCCGAGATCGGCGGCGGCGCCGCCGACGGCGACATTCGCGCCATGTTCGCTCGCACCTTTCACGTAAGTAACGATCTTCGCAAGATGCTGCGGGGTGATGATAGCACCAACCTGGGTCGAAGGGTCCAGCGGATCGCCGACCTTGACCTTGGCCGAAAGCGCCGCGACACGGCTGGTCACCTCGTCGGCGATGTCGCGATGCACGATCAGGCGCGAGCCGGCGTTGCAGCATTCGCCGGCGTTGAAATAGGCGCCGAACACCGCCGCATCGATGAAGTCGTCGAGATTGGCGTCGGGGAAGACGATCTGCGGGTTCTTGCCGCCGAGTTCCAGCGACACCTTCTTCAAGGTCTGCGCGGCATTGGCCATGGTCAGCCGGCCGATGCCGGTCGAGCCGGTGAACGACACCATGTCGATGTCGGGATGGCTGGTCAGCGGCGCGCCCGCCTCGGGGCCGGTCCCGACGATGATGTTGACCACGCCGGCCGGCACGCCGGCGGCTTCCAGGATCTCGCTCAGCACCAGCGTCGAGCCCGACGTCAGTTCCGACGGCTTGACCACCGCCGTGCAGCCCGCGGCCAGCGCGAAGGGCAGCTTCTGGCTGACGATCAGGAACGGGAAATTCCACGGCGTGATGATCGACACGACGCCGATGGCCTCGCGCAGCACCACGCCCAGCGTGCCGTCGCCCAGCGTGTTGTAGCTCTCGCCATGCAGGTCGCGCGCTAGCGCTGCCGCATAGCGCCAGATGTCGGCGGCGCCGCCGAGTTCACCCTTGGCCTGCGAGATCGGCTTGCCGGATTCGATGCAGTCGAGGAAGGCCAGCTCGTCGGCGCGCTCGTCGATGATGTCGGCGGCCCTGAGCAGGATGCGCGAGCGCTCTGCGCCGGTCATGCGCGGCCAGTGGCCGTCGTCGAAGGCCTTGCGCGCCGCCGCGATGGCGCGGTTCGCGTCGACCGCGGTCGCAGCCTCGTAGCGGCTGACGACGCTGCCGTGGCCGGGGCTGGCGCGCTCGATGGTCTTGCCTTCGGCGCCGCCGGTCCACTTGCCGTCGATCAGCATCTTGAACTCGCGGACCTTGAAGCCGTCGAGCGGCTTGGGGCGCATCAGGACCGTCATCACCATTCTCCCGAAAATTTGGCGGCGCGCTTCTCGCTGAAGGCCGCGAGCCCCTCCTTGAGGTCCCCGGTCTTGGCGACGAGGATCGAGCCCAGCGCCTCGACGGCGGTGCCATTGTCCTCGCCGTTCGCGGTCGCGATCATCAGTTTTGCGACCTCGACCGCCGCCGGGCCGCGCGCCGCGATCCGCGCCGCGTAATCATGCGCGGCAGCCACGGCCCCGCCGGTCTCGACCACATGGTCGACCAGCCCGAGCGCTGCCGCCTCCTCGGCCGAAAAGATCTCGCCGCCCAGCGCCATGCGCCGCACCACCTGCGCGCCGGCGCGGCGCACTAGCCGCTGGGTGCCGGACCAGCCAGGCACCATGCCGAGCCCGGTTTCCGGCAGGCCGATCTTCACGTGGCGCTCGGCGATGCGGATGTCGGCGGCAATGGCGAGTTCCAGACCGCCGCCCAGCGCATGGCCGTTGATGGCGGCGATCAGCGGCATGCGCAAAGTCGCCAGCCGTTCGAACACGCGATGGCCGAAACGCACCCAGGCGTGGCCGAACTCGTTGGCCGTCATGCCGCCCCAGGCCCTGATGTCGCCACCCGCCGAGAACGCCTTGCCCTCGCCGGTCAGGATGGCGACCCGCACATCCGCATTCGCCTCGACCTCGTCGCAGGCCGCCGACAGCGCCTTCAGCATGTCGATGTCGAAGGCATTCAGCTTGTCCGGCCGGGCTGCGGTGATGACGGCGACGGGACCCTGGAACTCGACCTTGATGCGCTGGTCAGCCATGGGCAGCCTCCAGCTTGCGCATCGGCTTGCGCGGCAGCTTGAGGCCGATGGGCGCCTCGGCAAACAGGGCTGAATCCATCTCTTTGAGCTTGTCGGAAACGATCAGCGGGAACTCCGCCTGATCCAGGATATGCGCCCGCAGTTCGACGCCCGGCGCGATCTCGGTCAGCACGATGCCTTGACCCGTCAGCTTCAGCACGCAGCGCTCGGTGACATAGGTGATGTCCTGCCCCTGCTCGACGCCGCGGCGGCCCGAGAAGGTGACGTGCTCGACCTCGTTGACCAGCTTCTTCAGCTTGCCTTCCTTCTCCACCACAAGCTTGCCCGCCTCGATGCCGAGCTTGGCGCCGGCATTGAACATGCCGGAGAAGACGATCTTCCTGGCCCGCGCCGTGATGTCGACGAAGCCGCCCGCCCCCGCCGTCACATGCGGCCTGAAGCTGAGCTTGGAGACGTTGACCGAGCCGCTGCGGTCGATCTCGAGGAACGACAGCAGCGAGGCGTCGAAGCCCGCGCCCTGGAAATAGGTGAACTGGTAGGGCGACGGCATGAAGGCATCGGCATTGGAGGCGCAGCCGAAGGCGAAGTCGAGCAGCGGCACGCCGCCGACGGCCCCCTGCTCGATCACCCAGGTGACCTCGCCATGGAGGCCTTCTTCGAGCAGGATGCGCGGCACGTTGGCCGAGATGCCGAAGCCGAGATTGACGGCGCTGCCCGCCTCCAGCTCCTGTGCCACACGGCGCGCGATCACCTTCTGGATGTTGAATTCCGGCACCCGGAAGCTGTCGAGCGGTCGCATGATCTCGCCCGAGATCGCAGGATCATAGAGCGTCTGCGTCGTCTGCTTCTGCTCGGGGTCGACGACGACGTAGTCGACCAGTATGCCGGGCACGCGCACGTCGTGCGGACGCAGCGAACCGTCCTTGGTGAGGCGCTTGACCTGGGCGATGACGATGCCGCCATTGTTGCGGGCGGCCAGCGCCTGGTCGAGCCCGCCGAGATAGGCGCCCTCATGCTCGTAGGTCAGGTTGCCGCGCTCGTCGGCGGTGGTCGCCCGGATGATCGCCACCTCAGGCTTGATCGCGGGGAAGAAGAGCCAATCCTCGCCCTCGAAGCTGACCTTCCTGACCAGCGGCTCGGCCGCGGCCCGCGCATTCATGGCGCAGCCCTGCCGCTCGGGGTCGACGAAGGTATCGAGCCCGACCTTGGTCATGACGCCCGGCCGCTTGGCGGCCGCCTCGCGGTGCATGTCGAACAGGATGCCCGACGGCACGTTGTAGGCCGCCACCTCCTCGTTGCCGATCATCTGCCAGATCAGCGGCGGCTCGGCGCTCGACGGCCCCGACGGATAGGAGCCGCCGATGATCTTCTGCAGCAGGCCCTTCTTGGCGATGTAGTCGACACCCCTAATGCCGCTCATGTCGCCGGCGGCGATCGGATGCAGCGTCGTGAGGTCGCGCGGATGGCCGGTCGCTTCGAAGCGCTCGCCGATCGCCTTCAGCATCAGGTCGGGGCAACCGAGCCCGCTCGACGACGACACCGAAACGACCGCGCCATCGGGAATGAGCGCCGCAGCCTGAGCAGGGGTGATGTGCTTGCCCATTGTCAGAGCCCCGCCTCGATGGCGACTGCCTTGCCGGTCGCGGCGGCCTTGACGACCGCGAGCCCCGTCGCCAGCGACCACAGGCCGTCCTCGCCCGTCGCCGCAGGCTTGCCCTCGCCGGCGATGGCGTCATGAAAAGTCTGAAGCCCCGCCTCGTAGAGATTGCGCTGGTCGAGCTTGAGTTCGTGCTCGCCCTCCGCGTTGCGCAGCACCACCGAGCCGATGGGTCGCTGCGTCATCACGTTGCGCGCGACCAGCGAACCCTCGGTGCCATGCACCTCGAAACCCGTCTCGGCGAACTTGGTGGTGAACGCATCGTGGAACTGGGCGATGACGCCCGACTTGAAGCGCAGCACGCCCATCACGGCGTCCTCCAGCCCCGCCTGCCCCATACCGCCGCTCTGGCTGAAGGCGATCGCCTCCACCGGATCGTCGTTCAGCACGAAGCGCAGCGTGTCGGCGTCATGCACGGTGATGTCGAGGATCACGCCGCCGCCGGCCTGCGGCTTGTCCAGCCGCCAGCCCTGCAAATGCGGCGGCAGGTAGACGGCGTGGAACACCCGCGCCGCCAGCGGCTTGCCGATCTTGCCGGCCGCAATCGCATCGCGCATCGCCCAGTGGCTCGCCGCGTTGCGCAGATGGTGGTTGGTGCCGAGGATCACGCCCGCTTCGCGCGCGGCCTTCACCATCGCCTGGGCATCGGCGAGCGTCAGCGCCAGCGGCTTCTCACACAGCACATGCTTGCCCGCGCGGGCCGCGGCAATCGCCTGCTCGCGGTGCAGTTCGTTGGTGGTCGAGATGTAGACGGCGTCGATGCCGGCATCGCCGACGATCTCCTCGAGCGAGGTCACCGAATTGGCGATGCCGTTCGCCTGGGCATAGTCCCGGCCGCGCTCGGCATTGGTGCTCATGACCGACACCACCTCGCCGCCGGTCGCGCGGATCGCGCCGATCACCCACTCCCTGGCGATGGTGCTCGCCCCGATCAGACCCCAGCGCGTCATGCCGTCATCGCCTCTCGTTTCATCCGCTGCGACGCCCCGCAGCTCTCGCGCACCACCAGCCGCACCGAGGCGACCAGCGCCTCCGGCTCGAAACTCCCGGAATTGATCTGCTTGAGCAGAAGCTGCGCCGCCCGCCGGCCCATGCCCTGCGGATCGACCGAAACCGTGGTCAGCGCCGGCACCGCCGTCTTCGCCTCGATCACGTCGTCGAAACCGATGACGCCGAAGTCGACGCCCGGCTCGATGCGGGCGCTGCGCAACCCGTCGCAGGCGCCGAACGCCACCGCATCGTTGAAGCACAAGGCCGCCGTCGGCCGGTCGGCCATGGCAAGCAGGCGCTCGACCGCCGCGACGCCGCCCGCCCGCGACGGTGCCGAGCTGATCACCAGCTCTTCCGAAGCATCGAGCCCCGCTTCCACCAGCGCGTCGCGAAAACCGCGCATGCGCTCGTCGAATACGGCCGTGTCGTTGAAGCCGCCGAGGAAGGCGATGCGGCGATGGCCGAGCTCGATCAGGTGCCTGACCGCTGCCGCCGCCCCCGCATGCCCGTCGGATACGACCGAGGAAACCTTGAGCCCGGGCACGTTACGCGCCACCAGCACCACCGGGATACCGCTGTCGACCAGCGGCCTGAGATCGGCGGCCGTCGTGCCGCGCGCCGGCGACAGGATCAGCCCGGCCATGCCGTGCTCGCGCATCGAGGCGATCACCTCGGCCTGTCGGTCGGCATTTTCGGCCGAATTGGCCATGAACTGGATGTAGCCGGCCGACTGCACCACCATGTCCATGCCGACGGCCAGCTCGGCGAAGAAGCTGTTGGTCAGGTCGTTGACGACGATGCCGACGATCTTGGATTTCGACTGGCGCAGGTTGGCGGCGCTGCGGTTGTAGACATAACCGAGCTCGCGGATGACGGCGCCGACCCTGGCGCGGGTCGCCTCGTTGACCAGCGAGCTGCCCTGCAGCACCAGCGACACGGTCGACTTCGACACGCCGGCGGCGCGCGCAACATCGACGACTGTCACCTTGGACTGCTTCAACGCCATCCTCCCAGAAGGGCTTGCAGACGGGCATCTCCGGCCCGTTTTGCGAGTCCAATAATTGGAACGTTCCAAACTGTCAAGCAGGGAAGATCGGCAGCGCCGCCATTCTCGCACCAGCTGCACATGCCGATGCACGGCTGTCGAAATGCTCAAATTGTGCACAATTCCGCATTTCAAACGATTTACCATACCAAACCGGAACGCGACCGCCGGCGACTGCGTGAACTCGAGCCGATCGCGCCGTCCCAGCGAAGTCGAGCGCAAAAATCAACTTGAAATTTGGAACGTTCTAAATTACGAGATGCAGCCGATCAGGGGAGGAACCCATGGCCAGGCCAGTGAAGCTTCCGCGAGCCGACCGCTCGATCGAGACCTACGCCCTTGTCGGCACGCCGACCGAGCGGCCGGCGACCGCCCCCGTTTTCAACCGCATCGCCTATGCCGCGGCCCATGTCGTCTCCGACCCGTGGACTGATGCCACGCAGTGGAACAGCCCGGCCATCGACTGGGATGCGACCATGGCCTTCCGCCATCATCTCTGGTCGCTCGGCTTCAAGATCGCCGAGGCGATGGACACCTCGCAGCGCGGCATGGGGCTCGACTGGGCCGGCGCGCAGGAGCTGATCCGCCGCTCGCTTGCCGAGGCGCGCAGCGTGCCGGGCGCAGACCTCGCCTGCGGCGCCGGCACCGACCAGCTCGACAAACGCGACGCGCGTTCGCTCGACGACGTGGTCGCCGCCTATGAGGAACAGCTCGGCTTCATCGAAAAACACGGCGGCCGCGCCATCATGATGGCCAGCCGCGCGCTGGCGCATGTGGCGAAATCCCCCGACGACTACCGCGAGGTCTATGGCCGCATCCTCGGCCAGGCCAGGGACAAGGTCGTGCTGCACTGGCTGGGCGACATGTTCGATCCCGAGCTCCGGGGCTATTGGGGCGGCGACCGCTTCGAGGACACGCTGGAGACCGTGCTCTCCATCATCACCGACCACCGGGACAAGGTCGAAGGCATCAAGATCTCGCTGCTCGACCAGGCCTATGAGGTCGAGCTGCGCCGCCGCCTGCCCGAAGGCGTGATCTGTTTCACCGGCGACGATTTCAACTATGCCGCGCTGATTGAGGGCGACGGCACGCACCACAGCCACGCCCTGCTCGGCATCTTCGACGCGGTGGCGCCACAGGCGTCGAAGGCGTTGGCCGCGCTCGCCAGGAACGACCTCGCCACCTTCCGCGGCACCATCGAGCCGACGGTGCCGCTGTCGCGCAAGATCTTCGAGGCGCCGACCCAGTACTACAAGGCCGGCGTCGTCTTCCTCGCCTGGCTCAACGGCCACCAGAGCCATTTCACCATGCCTGCCGGCATGCAGGCCGCGCGCGGCATGAACCACTACGCCGATATCTTCCGTCTTGCTGACCGGGCCAACGTGCTCGACAAGCCCGACCTCGCCGCCGAACGCATGACGGCGCTCATGATGCAGTACGGCATAGCCTGAGCGGCTACATCAGCCCGAGCTGCTTGTAGAAGCCGAGCGCGTCGTAATAGTCGCTCTGGCTGGCGATCTTGCCGTCCTTGACCGAGAACATCGAAGCGCCGGTGAAGGAGAACTTCTTGCCGGTCGCCTTGGTGCCGTCGGCCCAGTCGCCCGAGTTGGTGCCCGAGAACTCCCACTCGAACGACACGCGGTCGTCCTGGACGACGGGCGCGCCCTTCATCGTCCAGGCAGCGTCCGGCACGGCCTTGAGGAAGTTGTCGATCACGCCGGTCTTGGCCGCCTCCTTGCCCTCGACGGGCTTGCCGACCGAGGCGTCGTAATAGACGACATTGTCGGCGAAAAGCTCGGCCGCCTTGGCCGAGTCATGCGCGTTCCAGGCCGCGAGATAGGCCTCGACGACAGCCTGCGGCGCATCCTGCGCCCAGGCGGGTGCCGCGGCAACAAGCAGGGCGGCCACGGCCGCGGATGCGAGAAACTGGCGGCGATGCATGGCGATCCTCCATTCGTTTCCTGCACTTATTCTTACTGCCGCCGGAACTGCGAGGGAATGGCCTGCCCTCTTCCCAAAACCCTTCCCGCCCTGTTTAGTCCGCGCCATGGCCTTCACGCTTCGCCAGCTCCAGTTCTTCGTCGCCGTCGCCGAGCAGGGCACCATCTCGCGCGCGGCGCAGAACCTGTCGATCTCGCAATCGTCGGTCACCGAGGCGATCAAGGAACTGGAGGCCGATCTCGGCGTCGAGCTGTTCGAGCGCCATCCGCGCGGCCTCAACATCACCCACAAGGGCCATCAGTTCCTGCGCCACGCCACCAAGATCCTGGCCGACGTGTCGGACGCGCGGCGCACCTTCTTCGGCGGGCAGGCGGCGACCACCGGCCAGCTCAAGCTGGGCGTCACCTCGCTGGTCGCGGGTTACGTGCTTTCCGACCTGCTCGCCCGCTACCGCCGCGCCCACCCGGCGGTGGACATCACCGCCATCGAGGACAATGGCGACTATCTCGAACACCTGCTGGTCGGCGGCAAGCTGGACGTCGCCGTCATGGTGACCTCCAACCTGCGCGACCGCATGGCCCTGCAGTCGGAGATCCTCGAGGTCTCTGCCTACCGCCTCTGGCTGCCGCTCGGCCATCCGCTGGCCTCCGCTGAGATCATCAGCATCGGCGACATCGCTACCGAGCCGTTGATCATGCTGTCGGTCGACGAGATCGAGGAGAACACCGGCAAGCTGCTTTCGGCCATCGGCGCCAAGCCGCATGTCGCCTTCCGCACTCGCTCGGTCGAGGCGGTGCGCTCGCTGGTGGCGACCGGCGCCGGCGTCGCACTCCTGCCCGACCTCGTCTACCGGCCGTGGTCGCTCGAAGGCGACCGCATCGAATCCCGCGACGTGTCGGGCTCGCTTCCCGTCGTGCAGGTGGGCATGGTGTGGCGGCGCGGCTCGTCGCTGCCGGCCGCCGCGCGCGACTTCATCGGCATCGCCCAGGCCCAGCGCACGGTCCGCCAGCGGCTTTGACGCCGTGCCGCCGACGGCCACGGAGCAGTCAGGCGAACCGCGCCTTGAGTAGCCGCGTCATCGGCGCTTCGACATAGGCAAAGACGAATATGGCGATGACCGTGACGATGAACGGGGCCGCAACCAGCACGAAAATCGGAAACGCCCGTGACGACTGCTGCATGGCAACGATCTTCGCCGATGCGCCGTTGACGAACTGGTGGCAGAGGTAGATCGCATAGGTCGCC
The DNA here is from genome assembly GCF_037625995.1 of Aminobacter sp. Piv2-1. Classification (NCBI taxonomy): domain Bacteria; kingdom Pseudomonadati; phylum Pseudomonadota; class Alphaproteobacteria; order Hyphomicrobiales; family Phyllobacteriaceae; genus Aminobacter; species Aminobacter sp. Piv2-1. The sequence continues at coordinate 148,857 of NZ_JARKMU010000003.1, read as the reverse complement.
TTGGCGATGAAGTTCACCGGCACCGATCGCACCAGATAACCTGCCTTCTCCAGCATGACGGTGCCCAGGAGAATGCCAGATGCCGGCACGCCCAGTGCGAGCAGCCGCGCCATGTCCGGCCACAGGAACGGCCGCGCCAGGACGGCGGCAACGCTCGCCAGGATGATCGCGGCACCAACGGCGAGGCCCCTTCGCCCCGGCAGCAAGGCGGCGGCACCAACGGAGGTGAGCCGATAGATGAGCACGCCGAAGGCGAAGTCGATGAGGATCGGATTGGTGTAGGCGATGAGGGCGGGACTTTCGGGTGGCCACGCCTCTCCGACGAGCACCAGCGCGACCACGAAGACCGACGCCAGATAGACGCCATGCCTGACGCTCACTAGCTGGAAGGCGGCGATGACGAGGCTGAATTCGACGATGACGACGAGCGTCCAGGTGGGGTGCAGGATCGGATACGGGCCGTAGGGGATGAAGGCGAGCGACATGGCCAGCTCCCTCAGGGTGGGGGCGCCGTAGCTGGTTGCCGTGCTCTTGGCAAAATAGGCGAGCACGGTGAAAAGCCAGTAGAGCGGCAGGATGCGGATGGCCCTGTCGCGAAGATAGACCCCGGCAGGCTTGCCGGACCGTCCCAGCACATGCGCCGAGAGGAAGCCCGAGACGACGAGGAAGAGATCGGTTCCGAAGCGGAGGACCTCTACGATGCGCGTTCCGGCGCCGATGTCGGCGAAGATCAGGTCGAGGTGGACGTAGACGATGCCGTAGGCGCCGATCAGCCGCAGGATCTGGATGTTGTTCCAGAACAGCCGATCGCCGGACGCGGCAAGCTGCTTCGCCGTCAGCTCGTATTCCTGGCCGATGCGGCCGGATGTCGGACGCACGAAAGCCGTTGCGACATGCACCCAACGCGCGGGAGAGGCATTTGCCGCGCCCCATGACCCCTTGGCGCCGATGCGTGAAACGCCGCGCCAGACGCACAGGCAAAGCAGGCTCGCGGCCAATGCCACCAGCCCAAGGACGCCAAGCGTTGAAACTGCCCTCATTGCATGCGCCTGCAGTTCGGCCCGTTGCAGTCGCAAATAGCGGCGTCCGGAGACGCCGATTTTCGCGCTCCGACAGGGGTATCGCAGCAACACGATAGCTGTTGCGCCGGAAGTTGAGAATTGACGCAAAGGGATACTGCGGCAGCCGGGGTCTAATGCTTTCGGCTGGACGCAGCAGGGCCGTGACATCAGGCGCCATCTAAAGTGGTGCTGGCTAGACGCAGACGACATGGTGAAGCTATCGGAAAAACCGATATCGGCTTTCTTTCGAATGAATTTGCGAAACCGGGCTTTTCGCCGCACCCTTCATCCAGGGCAACACCGCCGATGGAAGCGGTCCCTGATGGGAGGATCGACATGAAGTCATTTCTGAAATCCTGCACGGCCATTGCGTTGGCGTGCAGCTTTTCCGGCCAGGCCTTGGCGCAGGAGATGGTGAAGGAAGTTGGCAAGGGCGAAGGCCAGCTCAACATCATCGCATGGCCGGGCTATATCGAGCGCGGCGAGACCGACAAGAACTACGACTGGGTCTCGGAGTTCGAGAAGCAGTCGGGCTGCAAGGTCAACGTCAAGACCGCGGCCACCTCCGACGAAATGGTGGCGCTGATGAACGAGGGCGGCTTCGACCTCGTCACCGCCTCGGGCGACGCATCGCTCAGGCTCGTTGCCGGCAAGCGCGTCCAGCCCATCAACCTCGACCTCATCAAGAGCTGGTCGACGGTCGACGAGCGCCTCAAGGATGCGCCCTGGTTCACCGTCGACGGCAAGCACTACGGCGTGCCCTATCAGTGGGGGCCGAACGTGCTGATGTACAACAAGGACGTCTTCAAGGAAGCGCCCAAGAGCTGGAGCGTCGTCTTCGAGGAATCGACGCTGCCGGACGGCAAGTCCAACAAGGGCCGCGTCCAGGCCTATGACGGTCCGATCTACATCGCCGACGCCGCCAACTACCTGATGGCGCACAAGCCGGAGCTCGGCATCAAGGATCCCTACGAGCTCAACGAGGACCAGTACAAGGCGGCGCTCGACCTCCTGCGTCAGCAGCGCACGCTGGTCGGCCGCTACTGGCACGACGCCATGATCCAGATCGACGACTTCAAGAACGAAGGCGTGGTGGCGTCGAGCTCCTGGCCCTTCCAGGTCAATCTGCTCGGCTCCGAAAAGCAGCCCATCGGCTCGACCATCCCGGAAGAGGGCGCCACCGGGTGGGCGGACACCACCATGATGCATGCCGAGGCCGCCAATCCGAACTGCGCCTACATGTGGCTCGAGCATTCGCTCAATCCGAAGCTGCAGGGCGACCTCGCCTCCTGGTTCGGCTCGAACCCGGCCGTGCCGGCAGCCTGCAAGGGCAACGAGCTGCTCGGCGAGGAAGGCTGCAAGACCAACGGCTTCGAAGACTTCGCCAAGATCAGGTTCTGGAAGACGCCGGTGTCGAAATGCGCCAGCCAGAACGACCAGTGCGTGCCCTACTACCGCTGGGTGTCGGACTATATCGGCGTGATCGGCGGCCGCTGAGCCCTACCCTCCCCTTGCGGGACGGGACGACGCGTGGCGTCGGGGTGTGGGTGTGCCACATGGTGCATCTACCCCCCATCCGCGCCTTCGGCGCGACCTTCCCACAAGGGGGAGGTTGGCCATGTCATCGCCTTGCCCTTCTCCCGGTTTCGACTGGGAGAAGGTGCCGGCAGGCGGATGAGGGGCGGCGCCCCTCTGCATCTGAAGAGTCGGACAACGACATGACCCCAGCTGTCTCATTCCAGAAAGTCTCGCGTCACTTCGGCGCCGTGCGCGCCGTGGATGCGGTCGACCTCGAAATCAAGCCGGGCGAGTTCTTCGCCATGCTGGGGCCGTCGGGGTCCGGCAAGACCACCTGCCTCAGGCTGATCGCCGGCTTCGAGCAGCCGACGTCGGGCAGCATCTCAATCTTCGGCGAACGCGCCGAGGGCGTGCCACCCTACCGGCGCAACGTCAACACCGTGTTCCAGGACTACGCGCTGTTCCCGCATCTCAACGTACTCGACAACGTCGCCTACGGGCTGATGGTCAAGGGCGTCGGCAAGGAACAGCGCCTGCGCGAGGCCGAAGAGGCGCTCAGGCTGGTGCAGCTGCCCGGCTACGGCGGCCGCAAGCCGGGGCAGCTTTCGGGCGGCCAGCGGCAGCGCGTGGCGCTCGCCCGCGCGCTCGTCAACAAGCCCAAGGTGCTGCTCCTCGACGAGCCGCTCGGGGCGCTGGACCTCAAGCTGCGCGAGAACATGCAGGAAGAGCTCAAGGCGCTGCAGAAGGCGCTCGGCATCACCTTCGTCTTCGTCACCCACGACCAGGGCGAGGCGCTGTCGATGGCCGACCGCGTCGCCGTCTTCAACGACGGCCGCATCATGCAGGTCGGCACGCCGGAGGAGATCTACCAGCGCCCCGCCTCGCGTTTCGTCGCCGACTTCGTCGGCTCGTCCAACGTGTTGCCGCCGGATTTCGTGCAGCGCCACTCGGGCCAGCGCCGCTGGGGCAGCCTGCGTCCGGAGCAGATCCGCGTGCTGCGCCAGGCCAGCGGCGATGGCGTCGCCGCCCGCGTGCTCTCTCGCCACTATCTGGGCGCAGCCACGAAGCTCGCGCTCGATGCCGACGGCCTCAGGCTGCATGCCTCCCTCCCCGCCGGAGCTTCCGTCCCCGACGACGGCGAGCATGTGGTGCTCGCCTTCAGCCGCGACCAGCTCCATCTCATGGAGGAGCAGGCATGACCGTCCAGGCCGTGACCGGGGCGACGGGAACCGCCGCGATCCTGCCCAAGCGGGGCGGCATCGCCGGGGCGCTGTCGGACCTGCTCTGGCGCAGGCCGGGGCTGCTCCTCCTGCTCATGCTGGCGCCGCCGCTGCTCTGGCTCGGCATCGTCTATATCGGCTCGCTTCTGGCGCTGCTCGCGCAGAGCTTCTTCTCGATCGACGAATATTCCGGCCTGATCAACCGCGAGTTCACGCTCAAGACCTATGGCGACCTGCTGCAGGCGGCCAATATCGACATCATCATCCGCACCGTGACGATGGCGGTGCTGGTCACGCTCGCCTCGGCGGCCATCGCCTTCCCCATCGCCTACTACGCGGCGCGCTACGCCCGCGGCACCTGGAAGGCGCTGTTCTATCTCGGCGTCATGCTGCCCCTGTGGTCGAGCTACCTGGTCAAGGTCTATGCCTGGAAGCTAATCCTCGCCAAGGAAGGCATCCTGACCTGGCTGTTCGCCAAGCTGCAGCTGTCGTGGCTGCTCGACGGCTGGCTGTCGCTGCCCGTCGTCGGCGGCAACTCGCTGTCGGTCTCCTTCACCGGCACCTTCATCGTCTTCGTCTATGTCTGGCTGCCCTTCATGATCCTGCCGATCCAGGCTGCGCTCGAGCGCGTGCCCGGCAACCTGGTCGAGGCCTCGTCCGACCTCGGCGCCTCGCCCGGCCAGACCTTCAGGAACGTCATCTTCCCGCTGGCATTGCCGGGCATCGTCGCCGGCTCGATCTTCACCTTCTCGCTGACGCTCGGCGACTACATCATCCCGCAGATCATCGGCACGTCCAGGCTGTTCATCGGCCAGGCCGTCTATGCCCAGCAGGGCACCGCCGGCAACATCCCGCTCGCCGCCGCCTTCACCGTGGTTCCCATCGTCATCATGGGCTTCTACCTCTGGGGCGCCAAACGCATGGGAGCCTTCGATGCGCTCTAGTTCGTTCGTCACCTCCGGCCTTACCCCCACCCCAGACCCCTCCCCACAGGGGGGAGGCGGATTCTGGAGCCGCCCTGCCCTCCAACTTGCTGTCGCCCATGTTCGGGACAATCCGGCGGGACTGCAGAAGACGTCCCCCTCCCCCTTGTGGGGTGGGGGTATTCAGGAACGCAAGGGGAGCCGGCATCATGCGCTCTGACCGTTCGCAATCGGCCCCGCGCGGGCTCAAGATCGCGGCAGCCGCGGGCCTCGCCTTCCTGCACCTGCCGATCCTGCTGATCTTCGTCTACGCCTTCACCACCGAGGAGAAGAGCTACCAGTGGCCGCCGCCCGGCTTCACCACCCAGTGGTTCGGCGTGACCTGGGGACGGCCCGACGTGTGGCAGGCGCTCGGCCTGTCGGTCCAGGTCGCAGCAATCTCGACCACGATAGCACTCGTGCTCGGCACGCTCTGCGCCGCCGCCGTCAGCCAGACGCGCTTCTTCGGCCGCGAGGCGATCTCGCTGCTCGTCATCCTGCCGATCGCGCTGCCCGGCATCATCACCGGCATCGCCCTGCGCTCGGCCTTCAGCCTGGCGGAGATCCCGTTCTCGTTCTGGACGATCGTGCTCGGCCACGCGACCTTCTGCGTCGTGGTCGTCTACAACAACGCGGTCGCCCGCTTCCGCCGCACCTCGGGCTCCCTGATCGAGGCCTCGATGGACCTCGGCGCCGACGGCTTCCAGACTTTCCGGCACGTGATCCTGCCCAACATCGGCACGGCGCTTCTCGCCGGCGGCATGCTCGCATTCGCGCTGTCCTTCGACGAAGTCATCGTCACCACCTTCACCGCCGGCCAGCAGGAGACCGTGCCGATCTGGATGCTCGAGGAGCTGGTCAGGCCGCGCCAGCGCCCGGTCACCAACGTCGTCGCCATGGTCGTCGTGCTTGTCACGCTGCTGCCGATCCTCGCCGCCTACTACCTGACCCGCGAAGGCGACCAGATCGCCGGGGCAGGAAAATAAGAATCGAAAGGGAGAAATCATGGACACCCAGATGCTGATCGGCTCGAAATTCGAGCGCGGAACCGAAACCGACGAGGCGATCCTCAACCCGCGCACCGGCGAGACGATCCTGAACCTGCCCGAGGCTTCGCCGGCGCAGATCGAGGCGGCGGTCGCTGCCGCCGAAAAGGCCTTCGTGACCTGGTCGAAGACCACGCCCGCCCAGCGCTCGGGCTACCTGCTCAAGATCGCCGACCGTATCGAGGCCGAGGCCACCGAATTCGCCCGCCTCGAGGCACTCAACTGCGGCAAGCCGATCAACGCGGTGCTCAACGACGAGATCCCGGCGATCGTCGACTGCTACCGCTTCTTCGCAGGCGCGGTGCGCTCGATGCCGGGCCTCGTCGCCGGCGAATACCTGCCCGGCCACACCTCGATGATCCGGCGCGACCCGGTCGGCGTCGTCGCCTCGATCGCGCCGTGGAACTATCCGCTGATGATGATGGCCTGGAAGCTGGCGCCGGCCATCGGCGGCGGCAACACGGTCGTCTTCAAGCCGTCGGAGCAGACGCCGCTGACGGCGCTGAAGCTCGCCAGGATCCTCGCCGACGTGCTGCCCGAGGGCGTGGTCAACGTCGTGCTCGGCCGCGGCGAAAGCGTCGGCAACACGCTGATCAACCACGCCAAGGTCGGCATGATCTCGATCACCGGCGACGTCGCCACCGGCAAGAAAGTGTTGCAGGCGGCAGCCAAGTCGGTCAAGCGCACCCATCTCGAACTCGGCGGCAAGGCCCCGGTCATCGTCTTCGACGATGCCGACATCGACGCCGTGGTCACCGGCCTGCGCGCCTTCGGCTACTACAATGCCGGCCAGGACTGCACCGCCGCCTGCCGCATCTATGCCGGCAAGAAGATCTACGACAAGCTCGTCGCCGACCTGTCCTCGGCCGTATCGACCATCCGCTACGGTCACGCCGACGACACCGAGAACGAGATCGGGCCGCTGATCTCGCGCCGCCAGCGCGATCGCGTCGCCTCCTTCGTCGAGCGCGCCTCCGAGCTCAAGCACATCGACATCACCACCGGCGGACAGCCGGGCGACGGCGGCGGCTTCTACTACCAGCCGACGGTGGTCGCAGGCGCCCTGCAGGAGGACGAGATCGTCCGCCGCGAGGTGTTCGGCCCGGTCGTCTCGGTGACCCGCTTCTCGGATGTCGACGAGGCGGTCGGCTGGGCCAACGACAGCGACTACGGGCTGGCGTCGTCGGTGTGGACCAAGGACATCTCGCGCGCCATGGCGACCGCCGCCCGGCTGCAATATGGCTGCACCTGGATCAACACCCACTTCATGCTGACCAACGAGATGCCGCATGGCGGGCTCAAGCAGTCCGGCTACGGCAAGGACATGTCGGTCTATGCGCTGGAGGACTATACCGCCGTTCGCCATGTGATGATCGCGCACGGCTAGACACGAGGGCGGGAATGCGCTTCATGCCCAAGCATTTCCGCTCTCAGGGCACTTCCCACGTCGAGGAAGATGCCGCGCGCTACCCCTGGGACCCCGCCCCGATCCGCTGTGCGGATCGACCCTCCCCCCAAGGGGGAGGGAAAGTCACGCACCCTCACCCTACGTTGCCCCCCTCTGGCCTGCCGGCCATCTCCCCCACAGGTGGGGAGATCAGCCGTCATCACTACCTTCGCCAACCTTCTACCTTGCAAGACGAGCCAGACGGGGTGACGCTGCTAATCTCCCCACCTGTGGGGGGTGAGGAGTGGTCGCCGAAGGCGACGAAAAGCCAATTGCTTGGCTTTTCGAACGACGAACGCCGGCAGGCCAGAGGGGGGCGCGAAGGAATGCGGCGGTGACGAAGAAAGTCGCCGGCCGTGGAGACTGTTTCCACATCCACAAAAGCGATCGGGGCGGGAAATCCCGCCCCGACGCAATCCGGTGACCGGCGCGAAACGGCTAATGCAGCACCAGCACGTCGCCGGAGGAGAAGCTGATCTCGGTCTTTTCGCCGACGACGGGCGGCGGGGTCGAGGAGTTGTTGAAGGTATCGAGCGAGACCATGTTTTGGCCGACGCCGACGCGGACGCGGATGACCGAACCCAGGAAATGCACGTCGGCGATCTGGCCGCTGAGGCTGGTGTCGGTGCCGGGACGGCGGCCGAGCGAGATCGCCTCGGGGCGCAGCGCCAAGGACAGCGTGTCGCCCGAGCGCGAGCCGTTGAGCTTGCCCTGGAGGCCGATCTCCTCGGTGTTGATGCGGACCTTGCCGGAGGCAGCGTCGGAGACCGTGGCCTCGAGCACGTTGAGCGTGCCGACGAAATTGGCGACGAACTTGGTCGAGGGCCGGTTGTAGATCTCGAACGGCGTGCCGGTCTGGTCGGCGCGGCCCTCGTTCATCACCACGATGCGGTCGGACATCGACAGCGCCTCTTCCTGGTCGTGGGTGACGAAGATGGTGGTGATGCCGAGCTTCTTCTGGATCGAGCGGATTTCCTCGCGCAGCGAGATGCGCACCTTGGCGTCGAGCGCCGACAACGGCTCGTCGAGCAGAAGCAGCTTGGGCTTGGGCGCCAGCGCGCGGGCGAGCGCGATGCGCTGCTGCTGGCCACCCGACAGCTGGTAGGGATAGCGGTCGCCGAAATCGGGCAGCTTGATGATGTTGAGCATCTCGGCGATGCGCGCCTGGGCCTCTGCCTTGGGCATGCCGGCGACCTTGAGGCCGAAGCCGATGTTCTGCGCGACCGTCAGGTTGGGGAACAGCGCATAGGCCTGGAAAACCATGCCGATGTTGCGCTGGTTGGGCTTGAGGCCGGTGACGTCCTTGCCACCGATCAGCACCTTGCCGGCGCTGGGCTCCTCGAAGCCGGCGACGATGCGCAGCATGGTGGTCTTGCCGCAGCCCGACGGCCCGAGGAAGGACACGAATTCGCCGGCACCGACGTCGAGGTTGAAATCCTTGACCACGGCGACATTGCCGAAGGACTTCTTGACGCTCTGGATGGAAAGGAAGGGATCGGCCATTGGCTTTTGCTCTTTTTGTTCAGTTCGGGCGGTTTGCCGACTTCGGCGCGAAACGGGCGAGGATCTGGATCACCGACATGCAGCCCCAGGTGATGGCAAAGGCGATGACCGCAAGCGCCGCCGGCTCATAGGCGCGGTTGGCGCCGATGTTCTGCAGGTAGGGGCCGAAGGCCGGACGGTTGAGCAGGCTTGCCAGCGTGAACTCGCCGATGACGATGGCGAAGGTCAGGAAGGCGCCCGACAGCACGGCGATCAGCACGTTGGGCAGGATGACGCGGGCGATGATGGTCGTCCAGCCGGCGCCGAGAATCTGCGCCGCCTCGGTCAGCGTGCGCACGTCGATGGTGCGCAGGCCGGTGTCGACGGCGCGGTACATGTAGGGCAGCGCCAGCGTCGCATAGCCGATGACCAGCAGTGCATCGGTGCCGCGCGCCGAGCCGAGGAACGGCAGCGGCGATGACGAGCCGTACATCCTGATGTAGCCGAAGACGATGACGATGGCCGGGATGACCAGCGGCAAAAGCGTGATGAACTCGACGACCGGCCGGAGCTGCGGCATACGCAGCCTGATCCAGTAGGCCGTGGGCACCACGAGCAGGACGCCGAGCAGGATGGTGAACACGGCGACCGTCACCGAATAGGCGAAGGTCTCCTGGAAGCGGCTGTCGCCGAGCACGATGCGATAGGCATCGAAGGAGTATTCGCCGCGGCGCATGCGTAGCGAGAACTCGAAGGTGGCAATCAGGGGAATGAAGAAATAGGCGGTGCCGATGGCAAACACGAGCCAGGCCCAGAAGCGACCGGTCTTCATTTGAGCCACCTCTCGCTGCGGGTGCGGAACCAGATGTAGAAGATGTTGGCGAGGCCGGTGACAACGATCATGCCGAAGGCCAGGGCGTAGCCGAGATGCGGATTGTGCAGCACGTCGCCGCGGATCTGGGCATAGAGCTTGATGGGGACGATGTTGAGCGACGAGCCGGTGAAGGCGTAGGCCGTGGCAATGGCGCCAAAGGCATTGGCGAACAAGAGGATGACCGTGCCGAGGAAGCTCGGCCACAAGACCGGGATGACGACCATGCGCCAATATTGCCAGGTGGTGGCGCCGAGGGTGGCTGCCGCCTCGCCCCACTCCTTCTTCAGGCCGTCGATGGCCGGCGTGATGATGACGATCATCAGCGGGATCTGGAAGAACAGGTAGACGATGATCAGGCCCCACGACGTCAGTACGTTGAAGCCCAGCGCGTAGATGTTGATGCCGAAGACGTCGCGCAGGATGACGGTGACGAGACCGAGGCGGCCGAGCGTCGCGAGGAAGGCGAAGGCCAGCGGCACACCGGCGAAATTGGAGGCAACGCCGGAGAAGGTCATGGTCGACGAGCGCACCCAGGCGGGCAGGCCGCCGCGGACGATGGCAATCGCCATGGCGAGACCGACGAAGGCGCCGACGGTGGCCGACCAGAAGCTGATCTTGATCGACACCCAGTAGGCGTCGCGGATCGAAGCGTCGAGGAACAGCTGGCGGATGTTGTCGAGCGTGTACTGCCCCTCGGCGTTCTGGAACGCGCCGACCACGAGATAGAGCGTCGGCAGGATAAGAAACATCAGGGCGAAGATGAAGAACGGAGCCACGCCGAACCAATGGGTGGGCAGGCGGAAGCCGCGCTGCGCCTCGGGCGGAGCGGCTTGGGCGGCAACTGCCGCGGTCGATACACTGGCTTCGTTCATGCGGGCGCCATGGTTCGTGCGCCGCCACGGCCGGAATTTCCGGCAGGCGAACGCAGATTCAATAGTTCAGAGCGAGATCGAACGCAAAGCCGCAGTCGATGCCGGCGATCGCGCCCTATGAAAAGGCGGGCGACGGCCTGGCCGCCACCCGCCAAATCGAGACCCGATTACTGGACGTTGGCGCCGACCACCGAATCCCAGTTCTTGGTGATGCCTTCCTTGGCCTTCGCCTGATCGTCGAGGGTCGGGAACACGGCCTGCTCGTAGGCGGCCGCCGGCGGCAGCTTGTCGAGCATCTCCTGCGGGATCTTGCCGTTCTTGGCGAGATCGTTGAAGCGGATCGGGTGGCAGTAGCCCTTCAGCCAGCCGAGCTGGCCCTCGTCGGAGTAGAGATACTCCATCCACAGCTTGGCTGCATTCGGATGCGGCGCATAGGCGCTGATCGCCTGGACGTAGACGCCGGCGATGACGCCCGTCTTCGGGACGATGACGTCGACCGGCGGGTTGCCGTTCAGCGTGTCGCGGCCCGCAAGCGCATTGTAGTCCCAGGTGATCAGGATCGGGGTCTGGCCCTGGGCCAGCGTCGCCGACTTGCCGATGACCGGAACGAAGTTGCCCTTGGCGTTCAGCTCCTTGAAGAAGGCGAGGCCCTTCTCGGCAGCGCCGGCGGCGTCGGTGGCGCCAGCGGCGAGGCCGGCGGCGTAGACGCCCTGGATCGCCTGGTTCGAGGCGCGCGGATCACCGGCAAGCGCGACGCTGTTGGCGTATTCCGGCTTGAGCAGGTCGGCCCAGTCGGTCGGAGCTTCCTTGACGAGGTCCTTGTTCACTTCGAACGACAGCACGCCGTAATAGTCGCCGTACCAGTAGCCGTCGGCGTCCTTGGCGGTGTCGGGGATCGAATCCCAGGTCGAGACCTTGTAGGGCTGGATCAGGCCGTCGGCCTTAGCCTGCGGGCCATAGGAGAGACCGACGTCGATGACGTCAGGTGCCTGCGGTCCCTTGTTGTCCTTGTTGGCCTTGATCGCCTCGATCTCGTCGCTCGAACCCGCGTCGGGGTTGAGCTCGTTGACGGTGATCTCGGGATACTTCTTCTTGAAACCTTCGATGACCGCGCCGTAGCCGCACCAGTCGTGCGGCAGCGCGATTGTGGTCAGCTGCCCCTCAGCCTTCGCGGCAGCCTCGAGCGCGGCCATATCCTGGGCCGACGCGATGGCCGTCGTCACCATGAGCGACGCCGCGCTTAGGGAAAGTACCTTCCCTGCAAACATGAACATGTTGTTCTCTCCGTTGAACTGACGCCATGAGACGCCTGCGATGCGGTACCGGCTTCGTGTGACAGTCACATGAAGGTTAGGTGAAGCCCGCTTCTGCAGCGCCAAAAAGTTAACTACTTTTAATCGGTTGTCGCAATCGGTGCCGTTGTTTTCCGGCTAAATAATTCGGGCTCCCCCTGCCCTTTCCCCTCCGTCTTTTGATGTTGATTAGAAGTCGAGTTTGCCCGACTCCACTTGTCTCAAACCGTCCCTTCGATGGCGTTTTCAAGCAAGCCGAGCGCTGCTTTCTTGGTGAGCTTGACCGGATTGCCGCCGGCGGTCGGATCGACCACGGCCATGTCTGCGATCAGGGCTTTACGCTTCTTGTCCATGTCAAGCCCCTTGATCAGGCCCGGCAGCGCGTGCGGCACCTTGAGCTCCTTGCGCAGCTTGATGACCGCCTTGGCGAAGCCGTCGAAGCCGCCCTTGATGCCGCAATAGGCCGACAGGCGGACGATCTTGTCCTCGATGGCGTCGCGGTTGAAGGCGAGCACATAGGGCATGAACACGGCGTTGGTCATGCCGTGGTGGGTGTCGTAGAGCGCGCCGATGGGGTGCGACAGCGAGTGGATGGCGCCCAGCCCCTTCTGGAAGGCGGCGGCGCCCATGGCGGCGGCGCTCATCATGTGGGCGCGGGCGACGAGGTCCTTGCCGTTGGCAAACGCCTTGGGCAGGTTCTCGAACACCAGGCGGATGCCTTCGACCGCGATGCCGTCGGCCATCGGGTGGTAGCCGGGCGCGCAATAGGCCTCGAGGCAGTGGGCGAAGGCGTCCATGCCGGTGCCGGCGGTGATGAAGGACGGCATGCCGACCGAAAGTTCCGGATCGGCGATGACGATCGCCGGCAGCAGCTTGGGATGGAAGATGACCTTCTTGGTGTGGGTCTCCTCGTTGGTGATCACCCCGGCGCGGCCGACCTCGGAGCCGGTGCCGGCGGTGGTGGGCACGGCGACGATGGGGGCAATCGCGTCGGAATTGGCGCGGGTCCACCAGTCGCCGATGTCCTCGAAGTCCCACACCGGGCGGGTCTGCCCGGCCTGGAAGGCGATCAGCTTGCCGAGGTCGAGCGCCGAGCCGCCGCCGAAGGCGATGACGCCGTCATGCTTGCCCTTCCTGAACACGGCGATGCCGGCGGTGAGGTTCGATTCGACCGGGTTCGGCTTGACGTCGGAGAAGACGCCGTAGGGCACCTTGGCGTCGTCGAGGATCTTCAGCGTCGAGGCGACGACCGGCAGCTTGGCTAGGCCCGGATCGGTGACGAACAGCGGCTTCTTGATGCCGGTGGCGGCCAGCGCGTCGGGCAGCTCGGAGATGCGGCCGGCGCCGAAGCGCACGGTGGTCGGGTAGTTCCACTTGGAAACGAGTTTGGACATTTTTACTTTCCGGAGGTTGGGAGCGTCCCCGCGCAGGGTGGCGGGGACGGATGCGGGAACGGTCAGATCTTCTCGCGCAGGTGATACGACTTCGGCCGGGTCAGGTTGTCGTAGCCGATCTGCGACAGCGCAGCACCCTTGCCGGTGTCCTTGACGCCGGTCCAGACGAGCGCCGGATCGAGGTAGTCGCAGCGGTTCATGAACACCGTGCCGGTCTCGACGCGGTCGCCGATCGACACGGCGTGCTCGGTATCGGAGGTCCAGATCGAGGCGGTGAGGCCGTAGGGGCTGTCGTTCATCAGCGCGATCGCCTCCTCGTCGTTGCGCACCTTCATGATGCCGACGATGGGGCCGAAGCTCTCCTCGCGCATGACCGACATCTGGTGGTCGACATTGGTGAGCACCTCGGCCGGCAGGTAGGGCGAGCCTTCCTTGTCCTGCGCATCCCTGGTGTTCATGTGCGCGACGGCACCCTTGCGCAGGGCCTCGGCCTTCTGCTCGCGGATGAAGTCGGCAAAGCGCGCCTGGGCCATCGGCCCCATGGTCGTCGCCTGCTCCAGCGGGTTGCCGAGCGCGTAGCTCCTGGTCTCGGCGATGAAGCCCTCGACGAACTGGTCGTAGATCTTCTCGTGGACGTAGACGCGCTCGATGCCGCAGCAGCACTGGCCCGAATTGAAGAACGCGCCCTCGACAAGGTTGGCGACCGCATGGTCGAGCTTGGCGTCGGGCAGCACATAGGCCGGGTCCTTGCCGCCGAGCTCGAGGCCGAGCGTCATGAAGGTGCCCGCGGCCGCCTTCTCGATGGCGCGGCCGCCGGCGACCGAGCCGGTGAAGTTGACGTGGTCGATCTTGCCCGATCCGAGCAGCTTCTCGGTCTGGGCGTGGTTGAGCACCAGGTTCTGGAAGACGTATTTCGGCAGGCCGGCGGCCTCGAACGCCTTGGCGAAGCGCTCGCCGACGAGCAGCGTCTGCGCAGCATGCTTGAGGATGACGGTCGAGCCGGCGATCAGCGCGGGCACGATGGTGTTGACTGCGGTGAGGTAGGGATAATTCCACGGCGCAATCACCATGACCACGCCGAGCGGGTCCTTCCTCACATAGCGGCGGAAGCCGTCCTTGGGGTTGGACGCCGGCACCGGCGCCAGCGCGCGCTCGGCGATCTCGACCATGTACTGGGTGCGTTCCTTGACGCCGCCGAACTCGCCGCCGTAGCGGGTCGGCCGGCCCATCTGCCAGGCGAGTTCCGGCACGATCTCGTCGCTCATGCCGACCAGCGCCTCGAGCATCTTGAGCATGTAGTTGGCGCGCTCGGCGACCGGCACGCGAGCCCAGTCGGCCTGTGCCGCGCGGGCGCGCTCGACCGCTGCGTTGACCGACTGGTCGCTGGCCACGGGGCGCTCGACATAGATCGAGCCATCGACTGGGGATTTGAGTTTTACGGTTTCGGTCATGATGGTTCCATTCGTTTCAGCAGGGAATTGCCTGCACGTGGCCTTGTTCGGCGTAGGCCAGGATTTTGCTATCGCGCGTCATGATGCGGTAGCCGTGCTCGCGCGCGGTTGCGATGAAAAGTCGGTCAAAGGGATCCCTTGGCGGCACACCGGGAAGAAACGACGAGTTTATCAGAATTTCGGCCGTGAGCGGCGCCAGCGCGGAAAAGGGAGGGATTACCAGACTAGCGAACCAGGATTGCGCTGAGACCGCGGTCAATACCTTTTGTCTCGCCACCAGCATCCCCATCTCCCATGCACTGGTCGGTGAGACCATGACAGGCATCCGCGCCTGAGCACTATGATCGAGCTCTGCTCGGGCTTTCGCGTCGAGCTTTGCCCCCTCGGTGATCCAGATAGCGGCACAAGTGTCGATCAGTATGCTTCCCGGCATCTGGTCAGTCTTTTCCCACCGGACCGTATTTCCGGTCCAGATAATCTGCCAAATCCGGATCGGCCGGCTCCGTCAGATCGACACCAGGCAGCACGGTGACCATCCCCTTTAGACAACCGAATAGCGGATGACTGCGCGGCGGCGGCAAACGACCTGCATGTATCGACGGTTCGCCAAATACGTTTTCCGCCTCGTCATTCGTGTGACCCGCTCCATGAAATCCCGTCTGCTCCTCCATGAAACCCGCCCCGCCCTGCAGAACCTCTCCCGATTGTCCCGACACAGGAACGGCATCCGCTCGGGCGCGTTCCCTCAGGCGGCCCTTTTTGCGGGAGGCGGCATTTTTGGCAATCTCCTCCCCGTGATCGATCACTTCCTCGCGTGTCGCCCCCAAGATTGTTGCGATTTTGTCAATTTCCGGAAGCTTGATCCCACGCCCTCCATCAAGCGCTCGGGACAACGCGCCTTTATCGATGCCCATCCGTCGCGCCACCTCACTAAGACTGAGATCCAGTGCATTCATTCGGTCCACAAACCACTGCTTGCCCCGGCTGTCACTCATTTCGCGATCTCCGATTCCAGAGATCGCAACATATCGCAATGTTGCGATTTTCTCAATACCTTTCAAATCCCCGGTGCAATTCCCAGTCGGTGATGCGGCGGTCGTATTCGAACTGCTCCCAGCGCGCCGTGTGGACGTAGTGCTCGACCACGTCCTCGCCGAAGGCGGCCTTGAGCATGACGGAGTTCTCCAGCGTGTCGGCGGCGTCGCGCAGCGTCTTGGGGATCTCCGGCAGGTTGGCCGCCTGGTAGGCATCGCCGACGAACGGCTTCTGCAGCTCCAGCTTCTCGTCGATGCCGGCGAGGCCGGCCGCGATCAGCGCCGCGAAGGCGAGATACGGGTTGAGGTCGGCGCCGCCAATGCGGCACTCCATGCGGATGCCCTTGGTGCCCTCGCCGCACAGGCGGAAGCCGGCCGTGCGGTTGTCCTCGCTCCACATGATCTTGGTCGGCGCGAAGGTACCGGCCTGGAAGCGCTTGTAGGAGTTGATGTAGGGCGCCAGGAACCAGGTGAACTCCTTGGCGTATTTGAGCTGTCCGGCCGCCCAGTGCTGGCCGAGCTTCGAAAGGGTCCATTCGGCTCCCTTGTCGTAGAACAGCGGCGTCTTGCCGTCGGCGCTCCACAGCGAATTGTGGATGTGGCTGGAGTTGCCGGCGAGGCCGTAATTGTACTTGGCCATGAAGCTGATCGCCTTGCCCTCGGAAGCGGCGATCTCCTTGGCGCCGTTCTTCAGGATGACGTGGCGGTCCGCCATCTCCAGCACTTCGGCGTAGCGGACGTTGATTTCCTCCTGGCCCGGGCCCCACTCGCCCTTGGAGTTCTCGATCGGCACGCCCGCCGCTTCCATCTCGTTGCGCAGCCGGCGCATCACGCCTTCTTCCTTGGTGGTGATGCCGATCAGGTAGTCGCCGATATAGGGCGAGGCGGTGTCGAGGTTCTGCCAGTGTTTTGCACGAGCCGAGTCGTAGGTTTCGCTGAACAGGTAGAATTCCAGTTCCGAGGCGAAATAGGCGAGATAGCCGCGCTCCTGCAGCCGCTTGACCTGCTTCTTGAGGATGGCGCGCGGCGAATGGGGCAGATCGGAATGGTCGTGATGGTCGAGCACGTCGACCAGGCAGAGCGCGGTCTTCTCGAGCCAGGGAATGCGGCGCAGCGTGCCGAGGTCGGGCTTCATAACGAAGTCGCCGTAGCCCTTGGACCAGCTGGCCGCCTTGTAGCCGGGCACCGGCTCCATGTCGATGTCGTTGGCGAGCAGGTAGTTGCAGCCATGCGTCTCGTCATAGGCGGATTCGACGAAGTACTTGGCCAGGAACCGCTTGCCGACCAGCCTGCCCTGCATGTCGACCGCGCAGGCGAGGACCGTGTCGATCTCGCCGGCGGCAACCGCGCTTTTCAACTGATCGAAGGAGAGATTTCCAGCCATTTTGGGTTCCGATCCGGGCGATGCCACTTCAGATTAGAGATTGATCGAGGGTTGAAACGAGACGTGGCCGGCGCATGGCCGGCCACGGCCATTTTTGGGGGCGATCAGTGCCCGGTTTCGCCGACGGCGCGTTCCGCCGCCGCGATGACCGATGCGCGCTTGGCGACTTCGTCACCGATGGGCGGGCCCTGGAAGCGGCTGCGTTCGAAGCCGAACCAGATGATCGCCGTCAGCACCAGGAAGCCGACGGTGATGTAGAGCGCCCAGTCGTTGGGCGGCTGGATGCCGATCACGAAGATCAGCACCATGGCGAGGATCGACAGCACCGCGAACAGCTTGAAGGTGCCCTCGCCGAGGTCCCACGGACCCATCTTGTCCCACTTCGACGTACCCCAGGCGAACAGGCCAAGCGTGATCGGGATGACGAAGGAGAAGAACAGGAAGATCACGGTGCAGGCCACGACGATGGTGTAGACCGGCGTGTCGCCGATGGAGACCAGCGACGAGAACCAGACGAACAGGACGGCCAGGATCGAGCTGGTCCAGATCGCCGCCACCGGCGTGCGGTAGGTCGGGCTGACCTTGGCGAGCGACCCCGATGCCGGCAGGCCGCCGTCACGCGAAAAGGCGAAGATCATGCGCGAGGCCGAGGTGACCGTCGCCAGGCCGCACAGCCACTGGCTGAGGAAGATGGCGAGGTAGAGCACGTCCTTGACCACCGGGTTGACCTGCTGGTCGTTGGCCCAGAAGAACACGTTCCAGCCCTGCGCCGCGGCATCGTCCATGTTCGGCAGCATCAGCACGAACGAGGCGAGCATGATGTAGCCGAACAGCGCCGACCACAGCACCGAGCCGACCATGGCGCGCGGCACCGAATGCGCGGCCTTCAGCGTTTCCTCCGAGGTGTGGGCGGAGGCGTCGTAGCCGGTGATGGTGTAGATAGGGAGCAGCAGGCCGAGCAGGAACACCCAGCCCGACGAGGTTTCCGGCCAGACGTTGCCGCCGGCGGCGCCCGAATAGTTGGCGAAGGTGAAGAGCCGGCCGATCTCGTAGCTGTCGGCCGCGATCAGCCAGACGACGGCGAGCGCGATCGCGGTGGCGAAGATCAGGTAGCCCGAGAAGTCGGTGAGCTTGGCGGTGAGGCCGATGCCCATGTGGTTCACCAGCGCCTGCAGGCCGGTGATGATGGCCAGGAAGACGATGCGGGTGGTGGTGGTGTCCTCGAGGCCGAGATAGCTGGTGCCGAAGGCGCCCATGAAGAAGTAGTAGGTGCCGACATTGATGGCGCCCAGCACGGTGACGAGGCCTAGCAGGTTGAACCAGGCGGTCAGCCAGCCGGTGAAGCGGTTGCCGAGGATCGAGCCCCAGTGGTAGAGGCCGCCCGCCGTCGGATAGGCCGAGCTGATCTGGGCCATGGCGACGGCGAAGACCAGCGATATGAAGCAACCGATCAGCCAGCCGATGCCGATGGCCGCGCCGCCGGCGCCCGAGGTTGCCTGCGCCAGCGAGTTGATGCCGCCGGACAGGATGCAGATGATCGAGAAGGAAACGGCGAAGTTCGAGAACTGGCTCATTCGCCGTTCGAGTTCCTGGGCGTAGCCCATGCTGTGGAGGACTTTGACGTCCTCGTGCTTGTCATGCTCGGTATAACCAGGTGATGCCATTTCAGTGTCCCCTTGTCGTTATGCCTTTGATTGAGCCGCCATGCCCGAGCCCGGCCGGTAGGGGACGGCTTCCCCCGCCTCCGGCTCGAGATCGGACAAGATGCCCGCGAGCAGATCCGCCCATTTCCGCTGCCCGGCCGGCGCCGCGATTTCGTCGTTGCGGATTTCGATCATCGCGCATGGCAGGCCGCGCGACCTGCCATGGTGTTCCAGGGTGAAGTAGACCCGGTCGGCGGGCGAATAGGGCTCGTTGACGCCGACCACGGGTCCGCCGAGGACCTGCAACGCAGCGATCAGCGGCGCAGCGAGCCGCTCGTCCTCGTCGTGGATGATGCCGATCTGCCAGGGGCGCCGGACGCCCTTGTAGACCGGGGTGAAGGAATGGACAGACACCAGCCGCGTCTCCCGCCCCTCGCGCAGGCGGTCGGAAACGACTTCGCCGATCGCCTCGTGGAACGGCCGCCATGATAGCGCGATTCTCTCCTCGCGCTCAGCCGCCGACAGGCCCGCGTTGCCGGGGATGGCGGTGGTCTCGCTGATCTCGGGGATCAGGTCGTGGGCGGCGAGCGGCCGGTTGCAGTCGATGGCGAGGCGCGAGACGCAGGATTCGACCAGCGTCGCATCGAGCCCCTCGGCCATGCGCCGGGCAACCGGCAGCGCGCCCGGATCCCAGGCGATGTGGCGCAGCATCTCGGAGGCGTCGAGCCCGAGCGTGCCATAGGCGGCGGGCAGATGGTTGGAGGCGTGATCACAGAGAATGACATAGGGGCTGCGCCCGGCGCGGTTCGTCACGCGGACAGCGTTCGACATGGCAAAGCTTGCCTGGCCCGTTCCCATTCACTCATCCCCGGGGCCGTATCGTATGTTACGTATTTTTGTTCATTGCGCCCCTGCGGATGATTTCATACACATTACCGGAGTTTGTCAAATGGCATTTGGGCCGCGTCCACCGGACCGCGCGACCAGCCAGCAACGGTGATGCGGCGCACGCGCCGGGCGGGGGATCGGATGGTTTCGAGCGTTGCCGAACTGATCAGCGAGAAGATCGATACGATGCCTGCCGGCGAGCGCCGCGCCGCCCAGACGCTGATCGCCGCCTATCCGGTGATCGGGCTGAAGACGGTCGCCGAATTCTCGCAGCAGGCGGGCGTCTCGTCGCCGACGATCCTGCGCTTCGTCGCCCGGCTCGGCTTCCAGAACTACCCAGAGTTCCAGTCGGCGCTGCAGGACGAGCTGGCCGAGCAACTACAGTCGCCGGCCTCGCGCACCTTCGCCGCGCCATCCCCCCTGCCCGCCTCGACCGCGCCCATACTGGAGGCCGTGCTCGGGAACATCCGCGAGACGTTCCGCCACCTGTCGGACCGCCAGCTGACCGACATCGTCGCCCATCTCGCCAATCCGCGCGCCCATGTCTTCCTGGTCGGCGGCCGCTTCACCGATCCGCTGGCGCGCTACATGGCAGCCCACCTCAACCTGATTCGGCCGAACGTCACCCATCTCTACGGCCAGGAGAGCCTCTGGCGCGACAGGCTGATCGACATCGGCAAGCGCGACACGCTGCTGATCTTCGACATACGCCGCTACCAGGAGAGCCTGGTGCGCTTCGCCGAGAAGGCCAACCAGCGCGGCGCCACCATCGTGCTGTTCACCGACCAGTGGCTGTCGCCGATCGCGCGCTTTGCCCGCCATGTCATCGCCGGCCGGACGGCCGTGCCGTCGGCGTGGGATTCCTCCGCCGCCCTCTTCGTCGCCGCCGAGACGCTGATCGGCGCCCTGACGCGTAAGCTCGACGACGACGGCGCAAGCCGCATCCGCGCCATCGAGGACCTGCGCTGAACTCGCCGCAAGCGCCATTCCTGCAAAGATTACGCAGATTTAATGTGCGGCACGCAGAGAATTGCCATAAGGCTCGCATATCGAACTGAGCTATAATGCGGCCGCCTGAACAGGCTCGTTGCTGTTCTGCGCAAGCAGGCAGCGCGATGAGGCCGCATGGCAGCGCCGGCGTCCCGGCTGGAACGCGGGACCAGGAACTAGCAGCAGGACTGGAGTGCGGATGGCCGCCTGGAAACAGATCGTCTTGGCAATCGTCATTGTGCTCGCGGCAGCCGCAGGCTGGGTACTGTTCGTCCCCGGGTCGCGCGAGGTACTGGCACGCTGGGGCATCGAATGGGCCCAGGCCTCCACCAAGACCGAGCAGGCACAGGCAGGCAAGGCCGGCGGCGAGCGCGGCCGCGGCGCGGCGCAGACGCCGGTGGTGACCCGGCCGGTATCGACCGGCACGATCAACGACCGGCTGTCGGCGATCGGCACCGGTCGCGCCCTCAATTCCGTGGTCATCAACCCCTATGCCGCCGGCCGCCTGACCGAAATCGCCGTCCAGGCCGGCGAGAAGGTCGAGGCCGGCGCGGTGATCGCCAGGCTGGACGCGGATTCCGAGGAGATCGCGCTCGAGCGCGCCCGCATCGCCCAGGGCGACGCGGAAGCCTCGCTGGAGCGCATCAGGGCGCTGCGCGCCACCAACACGGCGACGGCCGTGCAGCTGCGCGAGGCCGATCTCGCCGTCGAGAACGCCAAGCTCGCCGTGCGCGACGCGGCCCTTGCGCTCGACCGCCGCACCATCACCGCCCCGATCCAGGGCATCGTCGGCATCCTGCCGGTCGAGGCCGGCAACTACGTGACCAGCCAGACGACGATCGCCACCATCGACGACCGCTCGCGCATCATCGTCGACTTCTGGGTGCCGGAACGCTTCACCGGCCTGATCGCGGTCGGCCAGCCGCTGTCGGCCACCTCGGTGGTCCGCCCCGGCCAGGTCTTCGACGGCGTGGTCAGTGCGGTGGACAACAGGCTCGACGATCAGAGCCGGACGCTGCGCGTGCAGGCCCGCCTCGACAACGAGGGCGATGCGCTGCGCGCCGGCATGTCGTTCCAGGTGGCGATGCGCTTCCCCGGCGACACCTACCCATCCGTCGATCCGCTGGCCATCCAGTGGGGCAGCGACGGTGCCTTCGTCTGGGCGCTCGCCGACGGCAAGGCCAAGCGCGTGCCGGTGCGCATCATACAGCGCAACACCGACAGCGTGCTCGTGCAGGCGGCGCTGGTCGCCGGCGATCAGGTGGTGACCGAGGGCATCCACACCGTGCGCGAAGGCGCTGCATTGCTCATCGCTGGCAGCGACGGCGCTGCCCGCAGCGGCTCCTGATCCGGGGGGCGGCGGGCATGTCGGTGAGCCAGAACGAACAGGCCGAACAGGGCATTTCCGCGCTGATGGTGCGCCGGCCGGTGCTGGCCTTCGTCGTCAACGCGCTGATCACGGTGGCCGGCCTCGCCGCCTTCTACGGCGTCGAGGTGCGCGAGCTGCCGGACGTCGACAGGCCGGTCATCAGCGTGTCGACCTCCTACTCCGACGCGGCCGCCGAGATCGTCGACCGCGAGGTGACCGCGGTGGTCGAGGGCGCTGCCGCCCGCGTCACCGGCGTGAAGGCGATCTCCTCGAGTTCGTCCTACGGCAACAGCCGGGTGACGGTGGAGTTCAACGACGGCGTCGACCTCAACGTCGCGGCCTCGGACATGCGTGACGCGGTGGGGCGGGTGACCAACAGCCTGCCCGACGACGCCGACGCGCCGCGCATCGTCAAGGCCGACGCCAATGCGGAAGCGGTGATGCGGCTGGCGGTCACCTCCGACACCATGCCGGTCGAGGACATGACCATCCTGGTCGAGGACCAGATCGTCGATGCGCTTGCCGCCGTCGACGGCGTCGCCGACGTCCAGGTCTCCGGCGACCGCGCCAAGGTGTTCCGCGTCGACATCGACCAGTCGAAGGTGGCGAGCCTCGGGCTGACCCTCGGCGACATCTCGAACGCGCTGGCGACCGTCTCCTTCGACGCGCCGGCCGGCTCGCTGAACGTCGGCAACCAGGACATCATCGTGCGCGCCAGCGCCGCGGTGAACACGCCCGAGGCCTTCGAGAGCATCATCATCAACGGCAAGACGCGCCTCGGCGACGTCGCCAAGGTGACGCTCGGCGGCGATCCCGGCACGACCTCGCTGCGCTCCGACGGCAAGACCGGCATTGGCCTCGGCATCATCCGCCAGGCGCAGTCGAGCACGCTCGACATCTCCAAGGGCGTCCGCGCCGCGGCGGAACGCATCCAGCAGACCCTGCCGCAGGGCATGACGATCCGGGTGACCAGCGACGACGCGACCTTCGTCAGGGGCGCCATCGACGAGGTCGAGATCGCGCTGGTGCTGGCGGTGACCATCGTGCTCGTGGTCATCTACCTGTTCCTGCACGACTGGCGCGCCACCCTGATCCCCGGCCTGGCGATGCCGGTGGCGATGATCGGCACCATCGCCGGCATCTATCTCGCTGGCTTCTCGGTCAACATCCTGACGCTTCTGGCGCTGGTGCTGGCGACGGGCCTCGTCGTCGACGACGCCATCGTCGTGCTCGAGAACGTGGTGCGCCGCCGCAACGAGGGCATGGGCCCGCGCGCCGCGGCCGTGCTCGGCACCCAGGAAGTGTTCTTCGCCGTCATGGCGACCACCGCGACGCTCGCGGCGGTGTTCATCCCGATCTCCTTCCTGCCCGGCCAGACCGGCGGCCTGTTCCGCGAGTTCGGATTCGTGCTGGCGATCTCGGTGCTGCTGTCGTCGGTGGTAGCGCTGTCGCTCTGCCCGATGCTCGCCTCGCGCATGCTGACGCAGAAGAGCATCGACCACACCCAGTCCGGCATCCTGAGCCGCATCGGCGGCCGGCTGGCGGCGACCTACAAGCGCTGCCTGCACGCCTGCCTCGACGCGCCGGCAATCGTCATTCTCGTCTCGGTGCTGTTCGCGGCTGCCGCATACTTCGCCTTCGGCGCCGTGCGCCAGGAACTGACGCCCAACGAGGACCGCTCGCTGATCATGCTCAGGGTCTCGGCCCCGCAGGGCGTCAGCCTCGACTACACCAGCTCGCAATTGCGCCGGATCGAGGCGCTGGTCGAGCCGATGCGCCAGTCCGGCGAGATCGGGAGCACCTTCGTCAGCGCCGGCATGGGCAACAGCAACAACAGCGGCTTCATGGTGCTGTCGCTGGCGCCTTGGGACAAGCGCACCCGCACCCAGCAGCAGATCGCCGCCGACATCACCCAGCGCACCAGTCAGGTACCCGGCGTGCGCACCACCCTGATGCAGCCCAACAGCCTCGGCATCCGCGGCGCCGGCAGTGGCCTGCAGTTCGCGCTGATCGGCAACAGCTATGCGGATCTCGGCGACGCGGCCGCCAAGGTGCTGGCCGAGATGGAGAAGGACCCGCGCTTCCGCCAGCCCCGCCTCTCGACCGATGCGACCCAGCCGCAGCTCTTCGTCACCATCGACCGCGAGCGCGCCTCCGATCTCGGCATCGACATCTCGGGCCTGTCGCCGGCGCTGCAAGCGATGCTCGACGGCCGCAAGATCGCCAGCGTCTTCATCGAGGACCGCTCCTACGACGTGAAGCTCGTGTCGACCACCAATCCGGTCAACGACTCGACCGACCTCGAGAACATCTTCGTCAGGACCCGCGACGGCCGCTTCGTGCCGGTTTCGACCATCGCCTCGCTGACCGAGCGGGCTGTGCCGCCATCGCTGTCGCGCGAACAGCAGCAGCGTTCGGTGGCGATCACCTCCAGCCTTGCCGACAATTTCGCCCTCGGCGACGCGCTGAAGCGGGTCGAGGAGATTGCGGCGCCGCTGCTTCCGGCGGGAAGCCGGCTGCTGCCGCTCGCCGAGGCCGCGACGCTGGACGAGACGAGCGGCAGCATGCTGACCATCTTCGGTTTTGCGCTCGTCATCATCCTGCTGGTGCTGGCCGCCCAGTTCGAGAGCTTCGTTTCAGCCATCATCATCATGGCGACGGTGCCGCTGGGGCTCGCCTGCGCCGTCTTCGCGCTGATCCTGACCGGCACCTCGCTCAACGCCTACAGCCAGATCGGCCTGGTGCTGCTGGTGGGCGTCATGGCCAAGAACGGCATCCTGGTGGTGGAATTCGCCAACCAGCTGCGCGACCGCGGCATGGGCGTGCGGCAGGCGATCGAGCAGGCGGCGACCATCCGCCTGCGCCCGGTGATGATGACGATGATCTGCACCGTGCTCGGCGGCCTGCCGCTGGTGCTGGCCAAGGGCGCCGGCGCCGAGGCCCGCATCGCGCTCGGCTGGGTCATCGTCGGCGGCCTCGGCCTCGCCACGCTCTCGACCCTGTTCCTCACCCCGGTTGCCTATCTGCTGCTCGGCCGTTTCATCACGCCCAAGGTGGCGGAGGAAACACGTCTCAAGCGCGAACTCGAGGAAGCGGCCTATACGGGCGTGGAACCCGCGGAATAGTTCATAGATTTTACCGGTCGATCAGCGACATATTTGCCGTCGCAAGCGATGACACGGGGCTTTCGATTTTGTATCAGTCCTCGCAATCAGCGCGGGGCTTCAGATTTATTTGTCAGGACGGGATGCCATGGGCCTGAAACCGATCACGATGAACGAACTTGAGGCGAGCCTGGGAAGGGAAGTCGGCGTTTCGCCCTGGCGCACCGTCACCCAGCGGATGATCGACCAGTTCGCCGACGCCACCGACGACCACCAGTTCATCCATTGCGATCCCGACCGGGCGGCTGCCGAAACGCCCTTCGGCGGCACCATCGCGCACGGCTTCCTGACGCTGTCGCTGCTCTCGGCCATGACCTACGAGACCCTTCCTTCGGTCGAGGGCGGCAGCATGGGCATCAACCAGGGCTTCGAGGAGCTGAAGTTCGTCGCACCCGTCAAGACCGGCTCGCGCATCCGCACCCGCTTCGTGCTGTCCGGCCTCAAGATCCGTCCCTCGGGCTGGATCCAGGCGACGCATGACGTGACCATCGAGATCGAGAATGCGAAGAAGCCGGCGCTGACCGCCCGCTGGCTGACGATGACCTTCGTCGAACCCAAGCGCGAGACCGCCTGAGCCCCCCGCCTGCCCGGCGCAGTTCCGGCCGGCGCGCATTGTCTAGTACGGACGAGCTATGGCCGCTGCCTTGCCGCCCGTTGGACCCGGATATAGACTTTTCCCCTCGAGTGGGTGAATGGTAGGCGTAGACGTGCCGAGCAGTGCCGCAAACCGACGTGAGCTCCAGCGGGCCGAACTGAGGGCCGAACTGGTGGCGGCAGCTCACGCGCTGGTGCGCGAAGAAGGCTACGAAGGTCTCACCATACGCAAGCTCGCCACCAAGGTCGGCTACGCGCCGATGTCGGTCTATTCATACTTCGCCGACAAGCAAGAGATCCTGATGGCGCTTGCCGAGGATGCCTTCGCCGACCTGGCTCGGCGGATGCGCCGCAACCGGCCGGACGACCCGCTCGAGGCGGTGCGCGCAGCGCTCGCCGAATATGCCGCGTTCGGGCTCGACAACCCGAACGAATACCGCACCGTGTTCATGACGGAAAAGCAGAAGCCGCCGGTCGGCAAGACTTTCGCCGAGATGGAAAGCGGCAACCCGGCGTTCCAGGTGATCATGGAACGTGTCGAGGCCTGCATCTCGGCGGGCAGACTGAAGGGCGACGCCTGCGCCATGGCCACGGCGCTGTGGACCGTGGCGCATGGGGCGATCTCGCTGCTGATCACGTTTCCCTTCTATCCGTTCGGCGATCCCAAAGCCTATGTGATGCGAATTGGCGATCTCGCCCTTGCCGGACTTGCGGCAGGCGAACAAGAGCCACTCACCGACGAACCCGACCGCTGCTAGGAGGCTCACCTTTTGGGGCCGGGGCGCGCCGGGCAGCATTCAGTGCCTGAACGACGATAAATCCGTACGCGTACGCCGATACCTCTTGCAATACGCAGGATGCGGCCGTATCTGTAAGCTATTCCGTACATGTACGAAATCAATCTTACGGAGATGCATGATGAGACGGACAGTTCTGGCGCTCGCGGCGATGCTCGCCGCGACCGGCATGGTGACGGCAAAGGATGCTCGGACGCCCAAGCCGCAGGCGCCCGCAGCCTGCAGCGACAAGGGCCAGAAGCTCGACTGCACGCCGACCGGATCGATCAAGGACCGGGGACCGCAGACGACGAACAGCATCGACGCGCCGCAAAAGCCGCGGATGGGCATAGACATCAACCCCTGGATCGTGCCGACGTTCAACTGAGGGAGCAACCTACAGGTTGGCGCCCTTGAAACAGTTGGCTTGCTAAATTAGAAGCCGCCCATATTGGGCGGCTTTTTCTCTGCTCGGAGCTGGGCAGCACGAAGGGCGGAGATGCGTCGACCCGCCTTGGCTACCGCGCTCCGGTCTCCGCCATGACACCGGTGAAGCCACACGAGATGCTTCAAGGCACCGCTAACCCTTGCCCGGTGCAGCGTCTTTCTCGCCGGCCGGCTTGGCCGGCGCGCCCGGGATGGAGGTCACGGTGACCGAGACCGGGTCGCTTGCCGGGAAGCTGTCTTCCAGGCCTTCGTCCAGCTCCTGCTGAAGCACCTGCTGGTCCTTGGGCCGCTCGTCGCTGCGCCGGGCGCGGCGCTGGCGCCGGCCCTGGACGCGGCCGGCATTCGGCTGGGAAAGATTGGGCATATTGCTCGTCCTCATTGCTCTGAACGGGACGATGAAACGCGCGCCTCGGCCCGGAGGTTCCGGGCCGAAGTGAGCAGCAGATATCGGGAACGGTGGGCGGAACGCTCAGCCGGCGTCGCGCGCGGCCTCCGACAGGAAGCCCCAGACATAGTCGGAGAACGAGCGCCAGCATTCGACGCGGAAGGCGTCTTCGGCTGTGCGCAGGACCACGATCTCGACCTTGCCGAGGATGGTGCGCGAGGCCGCACCCACCGGGAAGGCAGCGAGCGACAGGTCCTGCGGGCAGCCGGAGCTGAGCGTGACGGCCGCGTTCGGACCGGTCACGGCGATCGCCACGTTGCGGTGGGAGACGTCGACCGCCGAATGCAGGCCCTTGACCGAGGCGCAGTCGGCGAGCGGGTTGCCGCCGGCCTCGTCGATGACCAGCCATTCGTCCGGCCCGAGCCAGAGCACGGTGCGGCCGGCCTTGGCGGCCGACGACTTCGGCTTCTGCGGCAGGGTCACGCCGAGCGCCTTGGAAAGGGCTGCGACCGCGTCCGGGCGGGCGCGCAGCGACATGCGGCTCGCCAGCTCCAGCACGTTGAGCGACACGCCCTGCCCGCCGACGCTCTTGCCGGCGTGGGCCGGGTTCCTGACGGCTGTTGCGACCTTAGCCATTGAGGCGATCTCCCTTCTCGTCGAAGAACACGGTGCCGGTGACTTCCACCTCGATCACCCGGTCGGGCATCGGCACGTAGAGCGTCTCGCCGATGCGGTCGCGGCCGCCGGCCACCAGCGCCATGGCGATGGAGCGGCCGCAGTTCTCCGACCAGTAGCTCGACGTGACGTGACCGATCATCTTCATCGGGATCGCCTGCTTGGGGTTCTCGACGATCTGCGCGCCCTCTTCCAGCACCGTCGCCGGTTCCCTTGTCCGGAGGCCGACGAGCTGCCTGCGGCCCTTGGCGACGAGATCGGGACGCGCCATGCCGCGGATGCCGACGAAGTCGGCCTTCTTCTTGCCGACGGCCCAGTCGAGACCGGCGTCGTTGGGCGTGACCGTGCCGTCGGTGTCCTGGCCGACGATGATGTAGCCCTTCTCGGCGCGCAGCACGTGCATCGTCTCGGTGCCGTAGGCACAGGCGCCGTGCTTCTCGCCTTCCGCCCACAGCGCCTCCCAGACGGCGCGGCCGTAGTCGGCAGGCACGTTGACCTCGAAGCCGCGGTCGCCGGTGAACGACATGCGGAACAGCCTAGTCGGCACGCCGCAGATCTTGCCCGCGCGCACCGACATGTGCGGCATGGCCTCGTCGGAGAGGTCGATGCCCTCGAGCAGCGGCTCGATGATCTTCCGCGAATTCGGCCCCTGCACCGCGATCACCGCCCACTGCTCGGAGACCGAGGTCAGCCAGACGTCGAGATGCGGGAACTCGGTCTGGAGGTAGTCCTCCATGTGGTGCATGACGCGGGCGGCACCGCCCGTGGTCGTGGTGACGTGGAAGCGGTCCTGCGCCAGGCGGCCGACGACGCCGTCATCGTAGATGAAGCCGTCCTCGCGCAGCATGATGCCGTAGCGGCAGCGGCCGACCTCGAGCTTCTCCCACGGGTTGGTGTAGAGCAGTTCCATGAATTTGGCGGCATCCGGGCCGACCACCTCGATCTTGCCGAGGGTGGAGGCGTCGAACAGGCCGGCGGTCTTGCGCACCGTCACGCATTCGCGGTTGACGGCGGCATGCATGTCCTCGCCCGAGCGCGGGAAGTACCAGGCGCGCTTCCACTGGCCGACGTCCTCGAAAACCGCGCCGTGGCCTTCCGCCCAGGCGTGGGTCGGGGTCTTGCGGGTCGGGTCGAACAGCGCGTGGCGCGAGTGGTTGACGATGGCGCCGAAGGTGACCGGCGTGTAGGGCGCGCGGAAGGTGGTGAGGCCGACCTGCGGGATGTCCTTGTTGAGCGCCTCGGCGGCGATGGCGAGACCGTGCATGTTGGAGGTCTTGCCCTGGTCGGTGGCCATGCCGTTGGTGGTGAAGCGCTTGACGTGCTCGATCGAGCGCATGCCCTCGCGCACCGCCTGACGGATGTCCTTGGCGGTAACGTCGTTCTGGAAGTCGACGAAGGCCTTGACCGTGGTATCGGCGCCGGCGCCCGGGCCGGAGCCCAGCATGCCGCCGGTCCAGCCTTCCGAGGCTTCGACCTTGATCGCGACGCCCATGGCGGACTTGGCGCCAGCCTCGCGGGCGGCACTGGCACCGGCTTCGAGCGCCTGGGCGACGCTGTCCTCGAGCGAACCCGAGCCGTTGCAGGCGCCGACCGAGACGCAGTCCTGGGCGTAGGTGCCGGGCAGGAAGCGCTTGGTGGCGTCGTCGAAGGCGACCTTGCCGCGCGACTGCGAGAACATGTGCACCGACGGCGTCCAGCCGGCCGACATCAGTACCGCGTCGCAGGCGATGGTGCGCTCGGCGCCGCCGGCCTTGGCCTGCACCACCATGGAGGTGACGCGCTGGCGGCCGTTGACGGAGGTGACGGCGCGGCCGTGGTTGACCTCGATGCCGAGAGCGCGCGCCTCGTCGACCAGCGGGCCGGCGGGGTTGTCGCGCAGGTCGACGATGGCCGCGATGCCGACGCCGGCCTTCTTGAGGTCGACGGCGGCCGCATAGGCGGAATCGTTGGCGGTGTAGACGCCGACATTGCGGCCGACGGCGACGCCGTAGTGGTTGAGGAAGGTGCGCGCCGCGGACGCCAGCATGACGCCGGGGCGGTCGTTGTTGGCGAACACCATGTGGCGCTCGATGGCGCCGGTGGCGATGACCACGCGCCTGGCGCGGACCTGCCACAGCCGTTCGCGCGGCGCCTCGCGGCCCGGATCGGCGAGATGGTCGGTGACACGCTCGGTGAGGCCGACGAAGTTCTGGGCGTAGTAGCCGAAGGCCGTGGTGCGCGACAGCACCGTGACGTTGTCCATCGCGGCGAGCTTCGCCACCGCAGCCTGGGCCCAGGCCCAGCCGTCCTGGCCGTCGATGACCGCGCCCTTCTCGAAGCGCAGCGCGCCGCCGAACTCGGCCTGCTCGTCGCAGATGATGACGCGAACGCCGGTTTCGGCCGCGGCAAGGGCGGCCGCGATGCCGGCGGCGCCGCCGCCGAGCACCAGCACCTCGCAATGGGCGTAGCGCGACGAATAGTGGTCGGGGTCGGGCTGGTCGGGCGCCACGCCCAGGCCGGCCGCGGAGCGGATGTTGGGCTCGTAGAAGTCCTTCCAGGCGGCCTTCGGCCACATGAAGGTCTTGTAGTAGAAGCCGGCCGAGAAGAACGGCGAGGCGAGGTCGTTGACCGCGCCGACGTCGAAGGAAAGCGACGGCCAGCGGTTCTGCGAGGCGACGTCGAGCCCGTCATAGAGCTCCTGCACGGTGGCGCGCACGTTGGGCGTCTTGCGCGCGGCGTCGCGGCTGACGGTGACCAGCGCGTTGGGCTCTTCGGCGCCGGCCGACAGGATGCCGCGCGGACGGTGATACTTGAACGAGCGGCCGACGAGATGGACGCCGTTGGCGAGCAGCGCCGAGGCGACGGTGTCGCCGGCGAGCCCGGTCATCGCCTTGCCGTCGAAGGTGAAGCGCGCGGTCTTGGCCGGCGTCAGGCGGCCCTGGCCGGAAATGCGGTAGGAACCGGCCATCATGCCTCTCCCTTGGTCGAGCGCTTGCTGGTGGGTTTTTCGTTGAGCTGGTCCGGCGGGCGGTTGGCCCAGGCGGCGGGCCCGCCCTCGGCGGAGAGCTTCGAGACGTCAGGCCTCGGCTCGCCGGCCTTGTAGGTCAGCATGAACTTGTCGGAGACCGAGTCGCGCACCGCGTTGAAGAAGCGGGCGCAGCCATGGACGTGGCGCCAGCGCTCGAAGGTGACGCCCTTGGGGTTCGAGCGGATGAAGAAGAACTTCTCGAAGTCCTCGTCGCTGATCGCGGCGATGTCGGTCGGCCGGGCGATATGGGCCTCGCCGGCGTTGCGGAACTCGAGCTCGGGGCGCTCTTCCTCGCAATAAGGGCAATGGATCAGGAGCATTTTTCCCTCGCTGAATTCAGTGCGCCACGGCGGCGGCTGCCGCCTCGTCGATCAGGCGGCCGGTGCGGAAGCGCTCCAGCGTGAACGGCGCGTTGATCGGGTGCGGCTCGTCGCGGGCGATGGTGTGGGCAAAGACGTTGCCCGAGCCGGGCGTCGCCTTGAAGCCGCCCGTGCCCCAGCCGCAGTTGACGTAGAGCCCCTTCACCGGCGTCTTGGCCAGGATCGGCGAGCGGTCCGGCGTGACGTCGACGATGCCGCCCCAGGAGCGCAGCATCTTCATGCGCGTGAACATGGGGAACATCTCGCAGATGGCGTCGAGCGTGTGGTTGATGATGTGCAGGCCGCCGGTCTGCGAATAGGAAGTGTACTGGTCGGTGCCGGCGCCGATGACCAGTTCGCCCTTGTCGGACTGCGAGATATAGGCGTGCACCGTGTTGGACATGACCACGCACGGGAACACCGGCTTGACCGGCTCGGACACCAGCGCCTGCAGCGGATAGCTTTCGAGCGGCATGCGCACGCCGGCCATGTCCATGATGACCGAGGTGTGGCCGGCGGCGACGACGCCGACCTTCTTGGCGCCGATGAAGCCCTTCGAGGTCTCGACGCCGGAGACGCGACCGTCGGCCGTGCGACGCACGCCGGTGACTTCGCAGTTCTGGATGATGTGGACGCCGCGGTCGGAGGCGCCGCGGGCATAGCCCCAGGCGACCGCGTCGTGGCGGGCGGTGCCGCCGCGGCGCTGCAGCGTCGCTCCCACCACCGGGTAGCGGGCACTGGCCGAGATGTTGAGCGGCGGGCAGTAGGCCTTGGCTTCCTCGGGCGTCAACCACTCGTTGTCGATGCCGTTGAGGCGGTTGGCATGCACGTGGCGCTTCAGCACCTGCACGTCATGCACGTTGTGCGCCAGCATCATGACGCCGCGCGCCGAATACATGACGTTGTAGTTGAGGTCCTGGCTGAGGCCGTCCCACAGCTTCACGGCGTGGTCGTAGATGCCGGCCGATTCGTCATAGAGGTAGTTGGAGCGGATGATGGTGGTGTTGCGGCCGGTGTTGCCGCCGCCGAGCCAGCCCTTCTCCAGCACCGCCACGTTGGTGATGCCGTGCTCCTTGGCCAGATAATAGGCCGTGGCGAGGCCGTGGCCGCCGGCACCGACGATGATGACGTCGTATTCGCTCTTCGGCTCGGGCGAGGACCATTGCTCCTCCCAGCCCTTGTGGCCGCGCATCGCCTCCCGGGCTATGGCAAAAACCGAATATTTCCGCATTTTTTCAGGGCCTCGCAGATGCCGGAAGCGTCAGAGCGCGAGGTGTAGCACTAGCGAAAAGCTGATGTCACCCTTGCCCTGTTTGCGACGACCCTTGCCGCTTTGCGCCGCCACTTCATGCCGCAGGTATCCGGCGGCCAGCCAGCCGCCGCATTGCGACCGCCGGGGCCATGCGCCGGCAAGGGGCCGTCAGGCGACGCGCGCGGCCTTCATGTTCGGCAGGAAGATCGTGAGCAGGCCGAGCATCGGCAGATACGAGCAGATGACGAAGACGTATTCGATGCCGCGCACGTCGGCCACCACGCCGAGCACGGCCGCGGCGATGCCGCCGATGCCGAAGGCGAAGCCGAAGAAGATGCCGGCGATCATGCCGACGCGGCCCGGCACCAGTTCCTGTGCGAAGACGACGATGGCCGAGAACGCCGAGGCGAGGACCAGGCCGATCACCACAGTCAACACCTTGGTCCAGAACAGATCGGCATAGGGCAGCATCAGCGTGAAGGGCAGCACGCCGAGGATCGAGAACCAGATCACGGTCTTGGCGCCGAAGCGGTCGCCGATGGGACCGCCGAGGAAGGTGCCGAGTGCGGCCGAGCCGAGGAACAGGAAGAGCAGATATTGCGATTCCTGCACCGACACGCCGAACTTCTCGATGACGTAGAAGGTGTAGAAGCTCGACAGGCTCGCCGTGTAGGCCTGCTTGGAAAGGACGAGGATGGCGAGGACGACGAGCGCCGACTGCACCTTGCGGCGCGGCAGCGGCGGAAACAGCGTGGGTACCGCGCGCCTGGCAGCATGGGCGATGTGGCGACTGTACCAGACGCTGACGCGGACGAGCACGACGATGCCGACCATGGCGGCGATGGAGAACCAGGCGATGCCGCCCTGCCCCAGAGGCACGACGATGAAGGCGGCCAGCAGCGGCCCGAGCGCCGAGCCGAAATTGCCGCCGACCTGGAACAGCGACTGGGCGAGGCCGAAGCGCCCGCCGGAGGCAAGCCGCGCCACGCGCGACGACTCCGGGTGGAAGATGGCGGAGCCGAGCCCGACGAAGGCCGCGCCGACCAGAAGCATTTCATAGCTGCGGCCAAAGGCCAGGGTGAGCAGGCCGATGAGCGTCAGGCACATGCCGATCGGCAATGAGAACGGCAGCGGCTTCTTGTCGGTGTACATGCCGATGACCGGCTGCAGCAGCGACGCCGTCACCTGGAAGGTCGTGGTCAAGAGGCCGATCTGCCAGAAGTCGAGCCGGTAGTCCGTCTTCAGCATCGGATAGAGCGACGAGATCAGCGACTGCATGACGTCGTTGAGGAAGTGGCTGAAGCTGACCGCGAGCAGGATGGCGAACACCGTTCCCTGGGCAGTGGACGAGCGGGCGGGCAAGACGGTGTCGGTCACGGCGCAACTCCGGGCGGCATTCTCGGCGGACAGGTTGCAATAGACCTGCCCGACGCTGCTTTCATGGTGCACGATGCGGTACTGTGGGGGCCAGTTGCCGGCCGCGGCCGCGACGCGCCGGGGCACAGCCGCCCGGGCGCGATGCCGTAGCACATGGCGCTGGCTTCTTGTATGACGCTCGGCGAAACGTCTTTCACGGCCGAGCCGAACGGCAGGCGGCGCGCGCGAGGCCACGCCTCCGCTCCACGTTTCGCACAGGCCGCGCAAATGCTGCTTTGCAGTGGACAAGCGGCCCCGATTCTGCTATCAGCCGCCCACAAATTCGCGGTGAAGCCCATCGCGGAGGCGTTTTGGCTATTGCCGGAGCCTTCAGATTTCGAACACGAAAGACAGGATCACACGTGCAGGTACTCGTCCGCGACAACAATGTTGACCAGGCGCTTCGCGCGCTGAAGAAGAAAATGCAGCGCGAAGGCATCTTCCGTGAAATGAAGATGCGCGGTCACTACGAGAAGCCGTCCGAGAAGCGCGCCCGCGAGAAGGCCGAAGCCGTCCGCCGCGCCCGCAAGCTGGCCCGCAAGCGCGCCCAGCGTGAAGGCCTGCTGCCGAGCACCCCGCGTCCGGCTCCTGCCGCCGGTGCCCGTCCGGCGCGTTGATCCGCCAATTTTTGGTCCTTTTCGAAGGATAACGACGAGGTGGGGCGACTAGACATCGCCGCCACCTTTTTGTTTTGTCCGGATTCCTGCCGGACGCAGCGCCAACTGCCGGGGCGCAAGCGAGGGACGCCAGCGATGAATGCAGTCACGAGCAGCCGCAAGTCTTCCATGCGCGGAGGCGCCGTGACAGCTCTCGTGCTTGTGGCGCTGGCCGCCGCCGGCTGCCAGTCCTCATCCGGCCCCGCCGGCGAGCTGACCCGCATCGACACCGCGCAGGGTTCGGCCGAAAACATCGCATCGCTGAGCTCGGTGATCTCGAGCAATCCGAACGATCCCGAGACCTACAACGTGCGCGGCTCGGCCTATGGCCGCGGCGGCAAGTACCGCGAGGCGCTGCAGGATTTCGACCGGGCGCTGCAGCTCAATCCGAACTTCTACCAGGCCTATTCCAACCGCGCCTTGATCCACCGCTTCATGGGCGACCAGACCGCGGCGCTGGCGGACTACAACAAGGCCATCCAGCTGAACGATTCCTACGACGCGGCCTATATCGGCCGCGGCAACCTGTACCGCAAGGCCGGCCGCACCCAGGACGCCTTCAACGACTTCCAGAAGGCGATCCAGCTCGACACCACCGACCCGCGCGCCTACCACAATCGCGGCCTGATCTACCAGCAGCAGGGCCAGCACGCCTTCGCCATCGAGGATTTCTCCAAGGCGATCTCGCTGGCGCCGGACTCGGCCGAACCCTACAACGGCCGCGGCCTTTCCTATCTCGCCACCAACGACGAGGACAACGCCTTCGCCGACTTCAACATGGCGATCAAGCTCGACGGCAAGATCGCCGAGAGCTGGGCCAACCAGGCGCTGATCTACGAGCGCCGCGGCGACAAGGCGAAGGCTGCCAAGTCCTACGCCGAGGCGGTCCGCCTGGACCCCACCTACAAGCCGGCGGTCGACGGCCTGGCGCGCACGCGCGGCGCCTGAGGCGCTTCGGCGGCCAGCCTGCCGCCGCCATTCCGCTGTAGCCAGGCCGGCTTTGCGGGAACCTTTCGACGGCGAACCGGTTGCTATTGCCGTGAAAGGAGACCAGCCATGAAACAACTGCTGCTTGCCGCAGTGGCGCTTCTGCCGCTCTCGCTGCCGGCCCACGCCCAGTTCGGCGCGAAGCTGGGCATGCTCACCTGCACGGTCAACGGCGGTGCCGGCTTCGTCGTCGGATCGAGCAAGGACATGCACTGCACCTTCAAGCCGTCGTTCGGCAACCGCGCGCCGGAAAGCTATTCGGGCCGGATCAACAAATACGGCATCGATATCGGCACCACTTCCGGCGCGGTCATGCAATGGCTGGTGCTGGCCCCCAGCAAGGACGTCTACGCCCCCGACGTGCTGGCCGGCAACTATGTCGGCGCCAGCGCCGAGGCGACCGTGGCGGTGGGCCTCGGAGCGCATGTGCTGGTCGGCGGATCGAGCCGCTCGATCGCGCTCCAGCCGCTCAGCGTCCAGGCCCAGACCGGCCTCAACATGGCGCTCGCCGTCGGTGCGCTGCAATTGGTGAGTGCCGCGGCCAAGTAGCCGCAAGCGGCCAGGATCCGCCAGGACCCGATATCTGTCGCACCGGCGCTCGCGCCGCTGGTGCGGCAAACGCCTGTTTTGCCGCCCGCCGCTTGCAATCGGCGGCCAAAACCGCAAATATCAGCTGTCTCAGATGTACGTGGGCTCCGTCGAGGAAGGAGCAGTTCATCCGGCCTGAGCGGCGCGTCGAAGCTTCGGCGCGCGTGCTGGCGCGGCGGGTGAACATCATGCGGTACCGGGAAGTTCAGGACCAGCTTCGAACCATCGGCATTCTGATCAGCAAGCGCGGCAACAGGATTCGCGTCAATCATTTTGGCGGCATCGAAGACACCGCCTACTACACCGACAGCCTCGACGACGCGCTTGCCGCCGGTATGAAGATGGCGCGGCCGGACCATCTCCCGCGCAGCTGGTGCTCGTACCGCCGCTGACATACTGTCGCAATCGCTGCCACCGTCCTGCCCCTTTCGCCAACTTCCGTTCCGAGACAAACATGCGACCCTCAGGTCGACGACCTGTTTCGCTCGAGGGGGATTTATGCCGGACACGGCCAATCTGATTGCTTTCGCAGCCATTGCGCTCGGCATGGTGCTGACGCCCGGCCCCAACATGATCTACCTGGTGTCGCGCTCGCTCAGCCAGGGCCCCAGGGCCGGGCTGATCTCGCTCGGTGGCGTGGCGCTCGGTTTCGTCGTCTACATGCTGTGCGCCGCCTTCGGCATCACCGCGCTCGTGCTTGCCGTGCCCTACGCCTATGACGCGATCCGCTTCGCCGGCGCCGCCTATCTCTTGTGGCTGGCGTGGCAGGCGATCCGCCCCGGCGGTCGCTCGCCGTTCCATGTGCGCGAGCTGCCCAGGGACAGGCCGCGCAAGCTGTTCGCCATGGGCTTCTTCACCAACCTGTTCAACCCCAAGGTTGCGGTGCTCTACCTGTCGCTGCTGCCGCAGTTCATCGACCCGGCGGCCGGCAACGTGCTGACGCAGCTTCTGGTGCTCGGCTCGATCCAGATTTGCATCAGCGTTTCGGTGAACACGATCATCGCGCTGACCGCCGGGTCGATCTCGCAGTTCCTGAGCGGCAACCCCGGCTGGCTGAAGATCCAGCGCTGGCTGATGGGAACGGTGTTGGCGGGGCTTGCGGTCAGGATGGCGACGGAAGCGCAAAGATGATCTCCTGCGGGATCAAGCTGCCCCTCACC
This sequence comes from Aminobacter sp. Piv2-1, assembly GCF_037625995.1. NCBI lineage: Bacteria > Pseudomonadati > Pseudomonadota > Alphaproteobacteria > Hyphomicrobiales > Phyllobacteriaceae > Aminobacter > Aminobacter sp. Piv2-1. Next base: position 111,464 of record NZ_JARKMU010000003.1, on the reverse strand, counting down.
CTTACCCTCTCCCCGTGAAGGACGGGGAGAGGGGGGCGCCGGCGTTGCGGCCGGGGCCTCCTTCTCCCCGCCTGCGGGGAGAAGGTGCCGGCAGGCGGATGAGGGGCAGCGCGACGCAGCGCGACGCTGTGCTTAGGGCAAGCACGACCTCTGCCAATGCAAAAAAGCCCGGCGATGAGCCGGGCTTTTTGTTGGCATGTGCGAGTTGTCGCTTCGACGCCCGCGGCCCCGAGCGCTTGGCTCAGTGATCCATGGCCTTGACGATTTCCTCGGTCATCTTCTTGGCGTCGCCGAGCAGCATCATGGTGCCGTCCTTGTAGAACAGCGTGTTGTCGATGCCGGCGTAGCCGGAGCCGAGCGAGCGCTTGACGAACAGGCAGGTGCGGGCCTTGTCGACGTCGAGGATCGGCATGCCGTAGATCGGCGAGTTCTTGTCGTCGCGCGCCGACGGGTTGGTCACGTCGTTGGCGCCGATGACGTAGGCGACGTCGGCCTGGGCGAACTCCGAGTTGATGTCCTCAAGCTCGAACACCTCGTCGTAGGGCACGTTGGCCTCGGCCAAGAGCACGTTCATGTGGCCGGGCATGCGGCCGGCAACCGGGTGGATTGCGTATTTGACTTCGACGCCGTTGGCCTTGAGCTTGTCGGCCATCTCGCGCAGCGCATGCTGGGCCTGGGCCACCGCCATGCCGTAGCCCGGCACGATGATGACCTTCTGGGCGTTCATCATCAGGTAGGCCGCATCGTCGGCGGCACCGGTCTTGACCGTGCGCTGGATGCCGTCGTCAGCAGCCACGGCCGTCTCGCCGCCGAAGCCGCCGAGGATGACCGAGATGAATGAGCGGTTCATGCCCTTGCACATGATGTAGCTGAGGATCGCGCCCGACGAGCCGACCAGCGCACCGGTGATGATCAGCGCCAGGTTGCCGAGCGTGAAGCCGAGTGCGGCCGCCGCCCAGCCCGAATAGGAGTTGAGCATCGAGACGACCACCGGCATGTCGGCGCCGCCGATCGGGATGATCAAGAGCACGCCGAGCACGAGCGACAGCGCCACGATCAGCCAGAAGATGGTGGTCGACTGGGTGGTGACGAGCAGCACGATCAGCACGACCAGGGATGCGCCCAGGGCGGCGTTGATCAGGTGGCGGGCCGGCAGCATGATCGGCTTGCCCGACATGCGGCCGTCGAGCTTGAGGAAGGCGATGACCGAGCCGGTGAAGGTGATGGCGCCGATGGCAACGCCGAGGCTCATCTCGACTAGCGCCTGGCCGTGGATGGCGCCGACCGCACCGATGCCGAAGCTTTCGGGCGCATAGATCGCGGCGGCCGCGACCATCACGGCGGCCATGCCGACGAGGCTGTGGAAGGCGGCCACCAGCTGCGGCATCGAGGTCATGGCGATGCGCCGCGCGGTGACCGCGCCGACGCCGCCGCCGATGGCCAGCCCGAGCACGATCAGGCCGAGGCCGCCCAGCGACGGCTTGGCCAGCGCCAGCGTGGTGACGATGGCGATGCCCATGCCGATCATGCCGTAGGTGTTGCCCTTGCGGCTGGTGGTCGGGTGCGACAGGCCGCGCAGCGCCAGGATGAACAGGATGCCCGAGACCAGGTAGAGGAAGGAAGCGAGGTTCACGTTCACGTCACTTGTCCTTCTTCTTGTACATGGCCAGCATGCGCTGGGTGACGAGGAAGCCGCCGAAGATGTTGACGGCGGCGAGCACCATGGCGACGAAGCCGAAGCCGGTGGCAAGGCCGGACGCGGCGATGCCGACGGCAAGCAGCGCACCCACCACGATGACCGAGGAGATGGCGTTGGTCACAGCCATCAGCGGCGTGTGCAGGGCCGGCGTCACCGACCAGACCACGTAGTAGCCGACGAAGATCGCCAGCACGAAGATGGCAAAGCGGAACACGAACGGGTCGATCACCCCGCCAGAGGCAGCGTGCGCCACCCCGCCGGCGGCGTCCGCCGCCCCTTGCGCGTTGGCCAGTTCCTGCACGCCGAGCCGGACCGCGGCCACCGCCTGGTCGAGCTGGTCGAGCGCTTTTTCGAGAGCCGTCTGTTCCATCACGCATCTCCCCCGGAGATCGACTTGGCTGATTTCTTGGCAGCAGCCGGTTTCCTGGCGGCGGCCGGCTTGTCGGACTTGGCGGCCTTCTTCGCCGCGGGCTTGGCAGCAGCGCCGTCGGTCGCCGGATCGTCGCCGCGGTTCTGGCCCGCAACGATCGGCTTGGGCTTGTCCGCCGCCGCGGCTGCGGCCGCATTGGCGAAGTTGGGGTGCACCACCTTGCCGGCGTCGGTCAGCATCGTCGCCTTGACCAGCTCGTCGTCGCGGTTGATGGCGATCTTCTTGGCACCCTTGTCGATCATCGTCTCGAGGAAGGCGAACAGGTTCTTGGCGTAGAGCAGCGAGGCCGACGCCGCGACCCGGCCCGGCACGTTGAGATGGCCGACGATCTTGACGCCGTTGCCGGTGGTCACGACCTTGCCGGGGACAGCGCCCTCGACATTGCCGCCGCGCTCGACCGCGAGGTCGACCAGCACCGAGCCCGGCTTCATCGCAGCGACCATCGCCGCCGACACCAGCTTCGGCGCCGGACGGCCCGGGATCAGGGCCGTGGTGATGACGATGTCCTGCTTGGCGATGTGCTCGGCGGTCAGCGCCGCCTGCTTCGCCTGGTACTCCTTGGACATCTCCTTGGCGTAGCCGCCGGCGGTCTCGGCCTGCTTGAACTCGTCGTCCTCGACGGCGATGAACTTGGCGCCCAGCGAGGCGACCTGTTCCTTCACCGCCGGACGCACGTCGGTGGCGGTGACGATCGCGCCCATGCGGCGGGCGGTGGCGATCGCCTGCAGGCCGGCGACGCCGACGCCCATGATGAACACCTTTGCCGCCGGCACCGTGCCCGCCGCCGTCATCATCATCGGCAGGGCGCGATCGTATTCGGCCGCCCCGTCGACCACCGCCTGGTAGCCGGCGAGGTTGGCCTGCGACGACAGCACGTCCATCACCTGGGCACGGGTGATGCGCGGCATGAACTCCATGGCAAAGGCCGTCACGCCGGCCTTGGCCATCGCCGCCACGGCCGCCTCGTTGCCATAGGGATCCATCGTGGCGAGCACCGCGGCACCCGCCTTGTAGCCCTTGAGCTCGGCCTCGCTCGGCCGCCTGACCTTGAGCACGACATCGGCCTTCGCGGCATCCGCCGCTTTGCCGATCCTGGCACCCGCCGCCTGGTAGTCGGCATCGGTGATGCGCGACAGGGTGCCGGCGCCTGTCTCGACGACCACCTCGAAGCCAAAGCCGACGAGGCGTTTCACCGTCTCCGGCGAACCGCCCACGCGACCCTCGTTCGGGTCAGTTTCCCTCGGTATGAATATTGCCTGGCCCACCGCTACGTCCTTTCGGTTGGAACCTTACCAAACGTAAAGTGCCTGACGCGAAAAGTTGCGTCGGCCTCTACCAACGAAATCCGCACGGGACGGGACCGGAGGCCGGCGTCCCAGAAATCACATCGAAGTCGCGCCCGCCGGGCGCGCAGGCAGCATCGGCACACGCCGCCGGTCCGCATTCAGGTCGTTCAGAGCGAAGACTGCCTGTTCCAACCCTACCCCTTCTGGAGGGGATTCGAGCGGACGCGGAAAACCCGCGGCTGCGCGGAGAAAATGTCAGGTAATATGGGTCGGCACGTCGCGGAGCAGATAGCCGCCGACGGCGCAGATGATCAGAAACAGCACCGTGGACGAGAAGAAGCCGGCGGGCGTGAAGAAGCCGAAGGCCATCGCGACGATCAGTGCCACGCAGACCAAGGTGCCGTATTTCGCCAGGGTGATGAAGGTCGAATAGGTTTTCTCGTGCTCGGCGTAGTCCATATCTGCGCCAAGTTCGATCGGGCCGGTCGGCGTGTGGTCAGCCATGAGAGTCCCCTCCGGAATACGAGTTCAAGGGCACATAGCGAAATGCGCGCGGCAGGGCAATGGAAAGATTGCCTTTCGCCGTGTGACAAGAATATCAACGGATTCTCGGGCAATCACCGCACATATCGACGCAGGGGCTCAGGCGAGCCAGCGCTTGCGCCGCTTGTAGTGCTTGACGTTGCGGAATGATTTTCGCCCTTCGCCGCCAACGCCGAGATAGAATTCCTTCACATCCTCGTTCTCGCGCAACGCCCGTGCTTCGCCGTCGAGAACCACGCGGCCGGACTCGAGGATGTAGCCGTATTTGGCATAGCGCAGCGCCACCCCGGCATTCTGCTCGGCGAGCAGGAAAGACACCCCCTGCTCCTCGTTGAGCTTCCTGACGATCTCGAAAATTTCCTCGACCAGTTGCGGCGCAAGCCCCATCGACGGCTCGTCGAGGAGAATCATCTTCGGCCGCGACATCAGCGCCCGGCCGATGGCCACCATCTGCTGCTCGCCGCCCGAGGTGTAACCCGCCTGGCTCGTGCGCCGCACCTTGAGGCGCGGGAAATACTCGTAGACGAGGTCGAGGTCGGCGCGCACGGCGGCCTTGCCGTCGCGGCGGGTGAAGGCGCCGGACAGGAGATTGTCCTCGACCGTGAGATGGCCGAAGCAGTGGCGGCCCTCCATAACCTGGATGCAGCCGCGCCGGACGAGCTGGTTGGGTGACAGCGCCTGCACCTGGTCGCCGTCGAAGACGATGGTGCCCTTGGTGACCTCGCCGCGCTCGGCGAGCAGAAGGTTGGAGATCGCCTTGAGCGTGGTGGTCTTGCCGGCGCCGTTGGCGCCCAAAAGCGCGGTGATGCCGCCGGCCGGCACCGACAGCGAAACGCCCTTCAGCACCAGGATGACATGGTCGTAGATCACCTCGATGTTGTTGACCGAGAGGATCGGCGCCTGGGCATTCTTCGGCTCGAGGTCGGAACTGGCCTTGCTCGTCATCGTCGTCCTCTCGTTCATCGTCTTGCCGCCTGCCGACCAGCCTCTCCCCGCGGTGGCGGGGAGAGGCTGCAGGCGAGAGGCGCCGCTACGCCCAAATCGGAGGAGCAGTTCGGGCGATGTCCCGGCCCCTCGCCTGTTCAAGTTTCGCCCGTCCCGTCTGTGGAACGGGCGGCAGCATTACATCTTGCACTCTTCGTTGACCGGCCAGGGCGCGTTGGCCTCGGCGTATTTCTTGGCCTCGGCCTCGACGAGCGGCGCGATCATGTCCTGGTCGGCCGACAGAAGATCGGAGACCTTGACGAACTTCGTGCCGTCCCACTGCAGCATCCAGGCGCCGGCGTGGCCGGCATGGTTGTTGCAGGCGGTGGAGAACGGCCCGATCATGCCGGCCATGCCGATCGAGGCGAGCCTGGCCTCGTCGAGCTTGAGGTTCTCGAGGCCCCAGCGCAGCTGCTCGGCATTGACCACCTTGGTGCCGAACTTCTCCTGCGCGGCCTTGATGCCCTCGACGGTGAACATCGAGATCAGCACGCCGCGCTGGTAGAACACCCAGTCGAACTCGCCGGCGCCGATCTGCGACTTGCCGGCGTCAACCACGTATTTCTTGATGTCCTGCATCACCTGCGAGTTGGAATCGGGCAGGCTCCACGACAGCGAGCGATAACCCTTGCCCGCCTCGCCCACCGACTTCATGTCGCCGTCATGGCCGGACCACCAAATGCCGACGAACTTGTCCATCGGGAACTTGGTCTTGACCGCCTCGGTGACCGCGCCGACATTCATCGCGCCCCAGCCCCACATCAGCACGAAATCCGGGCGCTCGCGCCGGATCTGCAGCCACTGCGCCGACTGGTTCTGCATCTCCTTCACGCCGACGGGGATCGGCAGGAAGGTGAAGCCGTATTTGTCGGCATAGGCCTTGAGCAGCGGGATCGGCTCCTTGCCGTAGGGCGCATCGAGGTGCAGCAGCACGACCTTCTTGCCCTTGAGGTTCTCGACATTGCCGTCTGAGATGCTCTTCAGGATCATCGAGGCGCCGTCCCAGTAGGTGGCCGGCGGATTGAAGGCCCACTGGAAGACCTTGCCGTCGGTCATCGGCGAGAAGCCGTAGCCGGGGGCGAGGATCGGCACCTTGTCGACGTTGGACTTGGGCAGCACCTGCAGCGTGATGCCGGTCGACCAGGGCTGGGTGACGATGCTGGTCGCCTTGGTCTTCTCGTAGCACTCGGCACCCTTTTCGGTGTTGTAGCCGGTCTCGCACTCGTCGTAGTTCAGCTTGACGCCGTTGACGCCGCCGTCGCGCTCGTTGAGCATCTGCATGTAGTCGCGCTGGCCGTTCATCAGCGGCGTGCCCGTCGCCGCGAACGGCCCGGTGCGGTAGGACAGGTTGGTGACGTTGATCACGTCCTCCGCGGCGAACGCCGGCACCGCAAGCGCGGTGCCGACGAGCAACGCCACCGGCAGCAGGGTCTTCTTCAGGAACGTCTTCATTCTGGTCTCCTCCACTTGGTCGCTTTTCCCGTTCGGATCGGGTCGACCGCCCCGTCTCGAAGGCCGCCCCGGCGTCAGTGCGGGAACGGCCACATGATGAGTTTCTCCCGGATGATCGCCCAGAAGCGGGCGAGCCCGTGCGGTTCGATGATCAGGAACGTGATGATCAGCGCGCCGATGGTCATGGTGTTGAGGTGCTCGACCGTTGCCGAGCTGACCGGCAGGCCGAGTGCCGCCGGCAGGGCGCTGATGACGACCGGCAGCGCCACGATCAGGATGGCGCCCAGGAAGTTGCCGAGGATCGAGCCGAGGCCGCCGATGATGGCAATGAACAGCACGCGGAACGACAGCGGGATGTCGAACAGCACCGGCTCGGCCGCGCCACGCCACAGGAACACGAACAGCGCGCCGGAGACGCCGACGATGTAGGACGACACCGCGAAGGCCGACAGCTTCGCCTTCATCAGGTTGATGCCGACGAGCTCGGCGGCAATGTCCATGTCGCGCACCGACTTCCAGATGCGGCCGACGCGGCCGCGGGTGATGTTGATGGCCAAGAAAGTGACCAGCGCGACCACGCAGAGCACGAAATAGTACTGCACCACCGCGCTGGCATTCGGCCCGGCGACGGTGACGCCGAACATGTCGATGTTGGGCACCTGGATCGCGCCCGACGAATTGTAGTTGTAGAGCCAGGCCCACTTCTCGAACAGCCAGACCAGGAAGAACTGCGCCGCGAGCGTGGCGATGGCGAGATAGAAGCCCTTGATCCTGAGCGACGGCAGCCCGAAGGCGACGCCGATGGCCGCCGAGAAGAAGCCAGACAGCGCGATCGCCACGACGATGTTCATCTCAGGGAAGATGCTGACCAGCTTGTAGCAGGCATAGGCGCCGACGCCCATGAAGGCGCCGGTGCCGAGCGACAGCTGCCCGGCGAAGCCAGTCAGGATGTTGAGCCCCAGCGCCGCCAGCGCATAGATCAGCACCGGCACGAGCAGCGCCTTGAAGACAAACTCGCTGGCCGTCATCGGGAAGACGACGAAGGCAAGCAAGAGGATGAAGCCGAGCAGCAGCGCGTCCTGGCGAACCGGGAACAGCGCGTGGTCGGCATGGTAGGAGGTCTTGAACTGGCCGGCTGTGCGGTAGAGCATGGTCTCACACCCGCTCGATGATGCGTTCACCGAACAGGCCCTGGGGCCGGAACAGCAGGACGATGAGGGCGAAGACGAAGGCGAACCAGGTCTCGGTGTTGCCGCCGAGCAGCGGCTGACCCCAGTAGATCTCGAACAGCTTCTCCAGAACACCGATGGCGATGCCGCCGACGATGGCGCCGAGCACGGATTCGAGCCCGCCCAGCATCAGCACCGGCAGCGCCTTGAAGGCGATGACCTCGAGCGCGAAGGAGACCCCTGCCCGCGCGCCCCAGACGATGCCCGTGGCCAGCGCGATGACGCCGGCGATGAACCAGACCAGCACCCAGATGGTCGATAGCGAGATGCCGACCGAAAGCGCCGCCTGGTGGTCGTCGCCGAGCGCCCGGATGGCGCGACCCATCTTCGAGCGGTTGAGGAACAGGATCAGCCCGGCGACCAGGAGCACCGCGCCGATGACGGCGGTGACGTCCTTCTGCTCGATCGAGACGAAGCCGCCGAAGGGCTCGAACTCGAAGCTGCCGGTGGGAATGAACAGTTGCTCGGTGATCATCACCTTGTTCTCGCCGCCGAAGATGAGTTCGCCGAAACCGACGAGGAACAGCGTGATGCCGATCGTGGCCATGAAAAGGATGATGTCGGGCTGGTTGACCAGCGGCCTGAGCACGACGCGCTCGATGGCGACCGCGAGCGCGAACATCACCGCAAGCGTCATCGGCACGGCGAGCAGCGCCGGCACCCCCTTCTCGTGCAGCCCGACAAGTGTCAGCGCCGCGAACACCACCATGATGCCCTGGGCGAAATTGAAGATACGCGAAGACTTGTAGATGAGCACGAAGCCGAGCGCGATCAGCGCGTAGAGCACGCCGGCCACCAGGCCCTCCCACAGCACCTGGATAAGGAAGTCGGGCGCACCGAACATGTCGCCGAAGGGCTTCACCAGGATGGAGTTCAGGAGATCCATGACGACGGCTCCGTATCTAGGGTCGGCAGGGGTGGTTCATTGCCACCCCGAGACGGTGAGGAAGAGCGTTCAAACATGCCTGCGCCTCAACCCGACAATTGCGGGAACAGGCCAATGAGGCCGACGACGATGAGGTAGATGGCGACGATGTAGTTGAGCAGCCTGGGCATCACGAGGATCAGGACGCCGGCGATCAGCGAGATGAGCGGTGCGATCGGAACCATCATGGAAGCCTCCTCAATGTGCGACGCCGAGATAGGCGTCGATGACCTGCTGGTTTGACTTGACCTCGTCGGGCGGGCCGTCGGCGATCTTCTTGCCGTAGTCGAGCACGACCACCCGGTCGGAAAGGTCCATCACCACGCCCATGTCGTGCTCGATCAGCGCGATGGTGGTGCCGCGTTGCCGGTTCACGTCGAGGATGAAGCGGCTCATGTCCTCCTTCTCCTCGAGGTTCATGCCGGCCATCGGCTCGTCCAGCAGCAGCAGCGACGGCTCCATGGCGAGCGCGCGGCCGAGCTCGACGCGCTTCTGCAGGCCGTAGGGCAGCTTGCCGACCGGCACGCGCCGGATGTGCTGGATCTCGAGGAAGTCGATGATCTCCTCGACCACGCGGCGATGCTCGATCTCCTCGGCGAGCGCCGGGCCGTGCCAGAGCATCTGCCAGAACAGGTTGCGCCGCATCAGCACCGAGCGGCCGGCCATGATGTTGTCGAGCGTCGACATGCCCTTGAACAGCGCGACGTTCTGGAAGGTGCGGGCGATGCCCTGGCGGACCGCGTGGTGCGGCTTCATCGCCCTGCGCTCGCGGCCGCGGAACACGATCGTGCCCTGCTGCGGCGTGTAGAAGCCGTTGATGACGTTGAGCATCGACGTCTTGCCGGCGCCGTTGGGCCCGATGATGGCTCGGATCTCACCCTTGCGCACGTCGAAGGAGATGTCGGTGATGGCCTTCACGCCGCCGAAGGACAGCGAGACGTTCTTCACCTCCATCAGGAGACCGCCGGGGGCGATGCCATCTTCGGCCGCGGCGGCTTGCGGGCTGGCGTGGATGTTCATTCCGCAGCCTCCCGCATGACCGCGCCCTTGGCGCCGAAGGTCCTGACGTCCATGATCTGGACCGTCGCCTTGATGCGGCCCTTGCGGCCGTCCTCGTAGGTCACCTCGGTGTCGACGAACTTCTCCGTCGAGCCGTCGTAGAGCGCCTCGATCAGCGGCGCGTAACGGTCGGCGACGAAGGCGCGGCGCACCTTCATGGTCCGCGTCAGCTCGCCGTCGTCGGCGTCGAGTTCCTTGTGCAGGATGAGGAAGCGCTTGATCTGGGCGCCCGCCATCATCGGCTCGCGCGACAGGCGCCGGTTGGTCTCCTCGACGTTGCCGGCGATCATGCGATAGACCTCGGGGTGGCCGGCGAGCTCCTGGTAGGAGGCATAGGCGATGTTGTTGCGCTCGGCCCAGTTGCCCACCGCCTGCAGGTCGATGTTGACGAAGGCGGAGGCGAAGCCGCGCCCGTCGCCATAGGCGACCGCCTCCTTGATGTTGGGGAAGAACTTCAGCGTGTTCTCGATGTATTTGGGTGCGAACAGCGCACCCGTCGCGAGCTTGCCGACGTCCTTGGCGCGGTCGATGATCCTGAGCTGCCCGTCCTTGTCGAAGAAGCCGGCGTCGCCGGTCTTGACGTAGCCGTCCTCGGTCATCGCCTCCGCGGTCTTGTCGTCCTGGTTGTAGTAGCCGGAGAACTGGCCCGGCGAGCGGAACTGCACCTCGCCCGCGTCGGTGATGCGGATGTCGACGTTGGGCGCCGCCGGCCCGACCGTATCGGCGCGCACCTCGCCGTCCTTCTGCACCGTCACATAGAGAAAGGCCTCGGTCTGGCCGTAGAGCTGCTTGAGGTTGATGCCGAGCGAGCGGAAGAACGAGAACAGGTCCTGGCCGATCGCCTCGCCCGCGGTGTAGGCGACGCGGATGTTGGAAAGGCCGAGCACGTTCTTGAGCGGACCGTAGACCAGGAATTCGCCGATGCCGTAGGCAATGCGCCCGGCGAGCGGCACCGGGCGGCCCTCGAGGATGGCTTCGCCGTATTTCTTCGCCACGCCGACATAATGGGTGAACATCTTGCGCTTCAGCCAGCCGGCATCCTCCATGCGGATGGTGACGCTGGTGAGCAGCCCCTCGAAGATGCGCGGCGGCGCGAAATAGAAGGTAGGGCCGATCTCGCGCAGGTCCTGCGCCACGGTCTCGCTGCTCTCGGGGCAGTTCATCGAGAAGCCGGCAACGTAGCCCTGCGCGTAGTTGAGATAGTGATCGCCGACCCAGGCGAGCGGCAGATAGGCCAGCACGCTGTCATTCTCGGAGAGGCGATCGAAGACGGCGGTGTCGCGCGCGGCGCCGACCGCGTTGACGGCCTTGATCATCACGCCCTTCGACCGGCCGGTGGTGCCGGAGGTGTAGAGCATGACCGATATCTCGTCGCCGGACGCGTCGCGGACGGCGCCTTCCCAGGCGTCGCCGAGCGCGGGGCTGGCGGCGAGCAATGCCGCCCCCTGCTGCTGGACCTTGCCGAAATCGTGCAGGCCCTTGTGATCGTAGTCGCGCAGGCCCCGCGGCTCGTCGTAGATGACGTCGGTCAGGGCGTGGATCTCGCTGGCGAAGGAGCGGATCTTGTCGACCTGCTCCTGGTCCTGGACGACGGCGAAGCGCACGCCCGCATTGTCGAGCACATAGGCCAGTTCCTCGGCCACCGCGTCGGCATAGACCGGCACGGGCACGGCCCCGAGGGACTGGGCGGCGGCGAAGCTCCAGTAGAGCCTGGGCCGGTTGGCGCCGATGATGGCGATGCGGTCGCCACGCTCGAGGCCGAGCGCCTGCAACCCGATGGCGAAGGCGCGGATCTCGGCCAGCTGCTCCTTCCAGGTCCAGCTTTGCCAGATGCCGAAGTCCTTGTGCCGCATGGCGGGGCGGTCGCCGAACCGTTCGGCGTTGAGCAGCAGGAATTTCGGGAACGTATCCATGCCGTCGGCATGCGCCGATGCACCCATGCGCCAGTTCCTCCCGCTTGCCGCATCTTTGGCGGTCGAGCGGGGCATTCTGGCAGGATGCGCAGGGGCGGCAAGCCCGTCCTTAGCATAACGGCCTGCGTTGCCGCCTGCATGGTGGACATCCGCGCGCGCGGCGATGCCGGCATCGGTCAATGCGAGCTCCTCCCTTTCTGCTGCGGAGTTTTCTCCGTCTGCCCGGCGTCGCGCGCCGGCTTTGATTGGGGTGAGGCTATGCGCGAAGGCGGTGGGCGATCAACGCGCCGCTTGACAGACAGGACGGCAGGTTGTCTTTTAAATGCGCGGTCCCCGCGCCACGTCTCCTGACACCCCCGACAGCAAGACGAGTTGACCCCTCAAAGGGTCGCTATGCGCCGTAGTCGCCCAGCCTTTCGGCGTCGACGACGTAGATGCGGCCATGTTCGGCGCGCAGCAGGCCTTCCTGCTCGAGTTCCTGCAGGCTGCGGTTGGCGACCGGCCGCGACACGCCGGCGAGCAGCGCGATCTCCTCCTGGGTGATCTCGACCAGGCTCTTCACATGCGGGTTCAGCACCGGATTGCACAGCCAGGACAGGTTGCGCGCCACCTTGGCCTTGGGGTCGAGCAGCCGCTCGTATTCGGTCGAGGCGATGAATTGCGCCAGCCGCTCATTGAGCTGGCGGACGAGAAACCGGTTGAAGCCGACGCTGTTCTCGGTGAGCCAGAAGAAGGTGGCCCGGTTCATCAGCAACAGATGCGTGTCGCGCAGCGCGACGAGATCGTATTTGCGCTGCTCGTCCTTCAGCACCGAGCCCTCGCCGAACCAGCCGCCGGCGCCAAGGCCGGCGAAGGTGATCGCCTTGCCGCTGCGGGCAATCGAGCTCATCTTGACCAGGCCGGTGACGATGCCGCCCCAATAGTCCCAGCGGTCGCCGCGATGGCAGATGTAGCTGCCCTTGACGAAGTGCTTCTCGGTCACGCCGCGGGTGGCGCGCTCAAGCTCGTCCGCCGCCAGGTCGCGCGACCAGACTGTGCTTCGGACGAGTTCGCTGCGGGATGTCATCGGCCCTCGGAATCGCCAGGCTTCGCGCGTCCCGGCATCGCCAACTTATGGGCGCGGCCGCCTGCCATGGCAAGGCGCAGCGGCAGGGCCGCTCACGCCGCCTCGCGGTAGTATTTCGCCGTCGGAAGAATTGTCAGCGGCGCAAGCTCGCCGACCGCCGGCCTGCCGAACATCAGTCGCTGCTCCATCGGCGTCGACTTGAAGAACGGGAAGCGCTTGAACGAACGCTCGCGTATGGCGTTCACGTCGGCACGGTAGAGCACAACCTTGTAGTTCAGGCCGGGATATTCGCGCAGCTCGCCGATCTGCTCCGACTTGTAGATGCGGCGATAGAACCCGGAGTGCTCCGGCCTGATCGTCGAAAGGCAATATGGCGTCTCGAAATAGAAGCAGGCCATGCCGGCAAGGCGAAGCGTCAGGTAGGGAATCTGCGGATAGACTCGCGACCAGTCGGGGTCTGCCGCGAAACGGCTCGGATCGACGAAGGTGGTTCCGGCCGCCAGCTGTGGATGCAACACGTCGCCATAGACCGTCGTCGACGGTGACAGCGGGGTCTCGCGGCACGCATGATGGATGCGCAAGGTGCTGACCAGGTGGCCGTCGATATAGATGCCGAACTTGTAGCAGTTTTCCACTTCGTCCAGGTTGTCATGGATCGTGTGGTCGGCGTTTTCCGACACCATGTCGCTCAGGCGATACGACTTGTAGCGCAGGCGGTAGATGTCTTCGAGGTCCTCGCCCTTGTCGCAGCGGCGATATTCGGTCCTCTCGAGCAAACTCGAAACGTGACTCGCAAACGACGAATCGGCTTCGGACTCACTGCTACTCTTGACGCCGGCGTCACCGCCGGACGTCGCTTGATGGATGGTCATGGCTTTCCCCGTACTTCCGCCCTGGCAGAAGGGTAGCGCGGACCCTCATGATGTAAAGATGAAAATAAGACAGTTCTCGTTTACCTTCCGTTAAGGTTAATAATTAACGGAAAATTAAGCATATTCTCGCGTTAAGCTTCCAGCGATGAAGAAGGTCAGCGGTTGGCGGCCTTGCGCGCCCGGCTCAGGTCCTGCGCGAACGGCCAGACCGTGTTGGACATCGTCTCTATGCCCGATGACGACAGTGCCGAACCGAACAGGAAGCCCTGCACCAGGTCGGGCTGCACCGCGACGGCCAGGATCTTGAGCTGCTCAAAGGTTTCCACCCCTTCCACGGTCACCGTCAGCCCGAGCGGGCGCGACAGGTCGACTATACCCTTGAGCAGCTGGAGCGAGCGCGGGTTCTGCGCCACGTCCGCCAGGAAGCTGCGGTCGATCTTGACCTTGTCCAGCGGCAGCTTGTGGAGGTAGCTCAGGCTGGAATAGCCGGTGCCGAAATCGTCGAGCGCGATGCGGATGCCGATGGACTTCAGCTCCTCGACATAGGCCCGCGTCTGCGACTTGTCGTCGAGCAGTGCCGTTTCGGTCACCTCGATCTCCAGGCGATTGGCCGCAAGACCGGAAGCGGCAAGTGCTGCCCTCACCTTGTCGACCACATCGCGGCTGCGGAAGTCCTTGGCCGAAAGGTTCACCGACACGCTGATCGGGGCAGGCCACTTCGAGCATTCGGCACAGGCCGCCTGCAGCACGAAGGTGCTGATGTCGGAGACGATACCCATCTCCTCGGCCAGCGGGATGAAGGTCGAGGGCGACACCGGGCCCAGGTCCGGATGGTCCCAGCGGCAGAGCGCCTCGCAGCTGGCGATGCGCATGGTGCTCATCGAAACGATGGGCTGGAAGACCACGCGCAGGGCGCCGGCTTCGATCGCGCTCCGAAGATCGGCCTTCATCATCTGGCGGTTGCGGAAGGCCGCGTCCATGACCGACTCGAACAGCTGCCAGCCGTTCTTGCCCATATCCTTGGCCTTGTAGAGGGCAAGGTCGGCCTTGACGATCATCGTGTCGACGTCGGAATCGCGAACCCGTGCGAGCACGGCGCCGCCGCTGGCCTGGATGCGCAGGACATGTCCGGCGACGTCCACCTCACCTTGCATGGCGGCGAAGATGCGGTCGAGCATCGATCCCAGATGCGCTTCGCTGTCGACCTGGTCGAAATAGATCATGAACTCGTCGCCGCCGAAGCGGCTGACCTTGACGTCTTCGCTGGCGAAGACGGCGAGCCGCTCGGCGACCGCGTAGATCAGGCCGTCGCCAACGGGATGGCCGAGCGTGTCGTTGACGCTCTTGAAGTCGTCCAGGTCGAGGACTGCGAGCGCACAAAGCCTGTCGCGGTCGCCGGCGAACATGCATTCGTCGACGACCTCGTGGAAATAGGCGCGGTTGGGCAGGCCGGTGAGGCTGTCGTAGCGCGCCATGAAGCGGATCTTCTCCTCGGCGGCCACACGTGCGGTCACGTCCTCGAACGTGATGACGCCGAGTTCCTGGCTGCCCTCGCGGGCCGAAAACTCGAGGAACCGCCCGTTCGACAGCGACACGAGCACCTTGCGGTCCCTGCCTTCGCGCAGCGCCCGCGTCAGTTGCGCCTCGATGTAGCGGCAATCCTTCAACGCCAGCTGGCCGGCGGCGACGCCGCGCATGAGCAGGCCGTGGATCGACCGCCCGAGCAGCGCCTCCGGCGCGCGCACCGACATCAGGTGCGCGGCCTCGGCATTGGCGACCGCAACGCGGCCGTCCGGGCCTAGCATCACCAGGCCGTGCGACATGGTGTTGAGTGCGCGATTGAAGCGCTGGGCCAGGCGGTTGGCCTTCTTCTCTTCCGACACGGCGGTGAAAAGCACGTCGCGCACGGTGTCGGCGAACTTGCGGATCGCATAGAGGAACGGCGCGGACAGCAGCCCCAGGAAGACATGGTAGAAGTCGCCGCGCAACAGGAAACCCAGGGAGATGGCCCAGGTCATGGTGACGGTGAGGATCACCACCATACGCGGCGATCCATAGTTTCGGCCGGCGATCGACGTGGCCGAAGCAAGCGTCACGCACACGGCGGCAATCTCGGCGAACGGATCGTAGGCGAAGTAGATGCCCGCCAGACAGAACGCGCCCAGCACCAGGCCGTGCAACGACCCATACAGGATGTAGTCGTTCTCGCGCTTGCGCGCTTCTTCCCAGGTGGTGGCTGCCGGCAAGCTGTTGTATTTGCGGAAATTCCGCAGGCGCAATGTGCCGACGAGCAGCATGCAGAGCGCGATGACGAGGTAGAGCGGGTGCGCCGTCTTCCACCAGACGACGACCATCAGCATCGTCTGGGCGATCATACCAACGGCAAGCGTCGAGCCATCGCGGAAAAGCGTTTCCACGAACGGAATGTAGACGTCGACTGGTATCTCGTTGTTTTTTCTGCGCACGTCCGGAGCCCACATGGCCGACCCAAGCACTGGCACATGCGCCTTAAGAAAGGCTTAGAAAGCCCGTTTCCGAAGGGTTCCGCAGTCCCCGGGCAACCTGCCAGGAGCTGTAATCTCGAGTTCAGGTAAACAAGTCGTATCGGCTATTCGGCAGCCTGCAGATCTTCGCGCCGCGGTGCCTGCCGCAGGCGTTCGACCAGCCGGGCGCGTTCGCCGGCGGCCTTGTCCATGCTCGCATGCTTGACATGGCCGTAGCCCCGGACGAGCTGCGGCACCGAGGCGAGCGCTGCGGCGGCCTCGACGTTGCCTGGGACGATCGAGGCGCGGATGAGGTCGAGGTCGGCCTCGTAGGCGGCGAGCAGCTCGCGCTCCGATCGCCGTTCGGCGGTGTAGCCGAAGACGTCGAACACCGTCCCGCGCAGGCCCTTCATCGCCGCGAGCAGCCTGAACGCCTTCATCATCCACGGGCCGAAGCTCGACTTGCGCGGGCTGCCGTCCGCACCCTTCCTGCCGAGGATCGGCGGCGCGAGGTGGAACTCGAGCCGGTCGTAACCCTGGAACTGCTTCGACAGCTCGCGCTGGAAGGTCCCGTCGGTATAGAGCCGCGCGACCTCGTATTCGTCCTTGATCGCCATCAGCTTGAACAGGCTGCGCGCCGCAGCTTCGGTGACCGCGGTCGAGCCCGGCGCAGCGCCTGTTTCCGCCGCGCGGATGGCTGCGACGCGGGTCCTGTAGCGGTCCGCATAGGCGGCGTCCTGATAGGCGGCCAGGAATTCGGCGCGACGCGCAACCACCTCGTCGAGGGTTTGCGCAACGGCACGTTCCTCGCCGTGGCCGGATCGCTCGACCATGGCGCGGACGAAGCCGGGCTCATGCGCGGCGCGGCGCCCCCAGCGGAAGGCCGTGACATTCATCGCCACCGCCTCGCCGTTGAGTTCGATGGCGCGTTCGACCGCCTCGGCCGAGAGCGGCAGGCCGCCATGCTGGAAGGCGAAGCCGAGCATGAACATGTTTGCGCCGAGCGAATTGCCGAAGAGTGCCGAGGCGGTGCGCGTGGCGTCGAAGAAATGCGCGTTGGCCTCGCCCGCCGCCGCGCGGATCGACTTCTTCAGCCGCTCCGTCGGCAGCGAGAAGTCCGCCAGACGTGCGAATTCGCCGGGCATGATCTCGGCCGTGTTGGCGACGAAGATGGTGTGGCCCTCGCGCGCCGCGGCCAGCACCTTCTTGGCGCCCGAGACGACGAGGTCGCAGCCGAGGATCAGGTCGGCCTTGCCGGCCGAAACGCGAATGGCGTTGATGTCTGAAGGCGTGGGCGCGATCCGCACATGGCTGAACACCGAGCCGCCCTTCTGGGCGAGGCCGGCCATGTCGATCATGCCGCAGCCCTTGCCTTCGAGATGCGCCGCCATGCCGAGGATCGCGCCGATGGTGACCACGCCCGTGCCGCCGACGCCGTCGATGATCGCCGCCCAGCCGTCGCGGTCGAGCGGGAATTGCCTCGGCGCGGGCACGCCTTCGAGCGGGTTGCTGGCGCCCGCGATGCCCTCGGCCTTGCGCAGCTTGGCGCCATGCACGGTCACGAAGGACGGGCAGAAGCCGCCGAGGCAGGAGAAGTCCTTGTTGCAGCTCGACTGGTCGATCCGGCGCTTGCGCCCGAACTCGGTCTCGACCGGCTGGATCGACACGCAGTTGGATTTGACGCCGCAATCGCCGCAGCCCTCGCAGACGAGCTCGTTGACGAACACCCGCTTGTCGGGATCGGGGAACGTGCCGCGCTTGCGCCGGCGGCGTTTTTCCGCGGCACAGGTCTGGTCGTAGAGCAGAACCGTCACGCCCGGCATGTCGCGCAGCTGGCGCTGGACGAAATCGAGATCGTCGCGATGATGGAAGGTGGTGCCGGCCGGGAACTGGCCGCGCCCGCCATACTTGCCCGGCTCGTCGGTGACGACGGCGATGCGCTCGACGCCCTCGGCCCGCACCTGGCGGGCGATCATGTCGACGGTGAGGCTGCCTTCGTGCGGCTGGCCGCCGGTCATGGCGACGGCGTCGTTGTAGAGGATCTTGAAGGTGATGTTGGCCTCGGACGCAAGCGCGAAGCGGATCGCCAGCGTGCCGGAGTGGTTGTAGGTGCCGTCGCCGAGGTTCTGGAAGATATGCTTACGCCTGGAGAACGGCGCCTGGCCGATCCACTGCGCGCCCTCGCCGCCCATCGCGGTGAAGCCGAGCGTGCTGCGATCCATCCACAGCGCCATGAAGTGACAGCCGATGCCGGCCCCGGCGATAGAACCTTCCGGCACCTTGGTCGAGGTATTATGCGGACAGCCCGAGCAGAAGAAGGGCGTGCGCCCTGCGACATCCCTGGTGTCGGCCAGCATCGCCTGGTACTGGCGCAGCCGGCTGACGCGGGCGGCGATTTCCTCCGACGGGCCGATGACCTTGAGCACGCGCTCGCCGATGGCAATGGCGATGTCGTTAGGGTCGAGCGCCCCCTTGGCCGGAAACAGCCAGTCGCCGCGTTCGTCTCTCTTGCCCACCACCTTGGGCTGCATGGAGGTGCCGTAAAGGTCCTCGCGCAGTTGCGTCTCGATCAGCGAGCGCTTCTCCTCGACGACGATGATCGTCTCCAGCCCCTTGGCGAAGTCGCGGATGTGCTCGAGGTCGAGCGGCCACGGGCAGCCGACCTTGAACAGGCGGATGCCGAGCTGGCCGGCGCGCTTCTCGTCGATGCCGAGATCGTCGAGCGCCTGGCGCACGTCGAGGAAGCTCTTGCCAACGGTGATGATGCCGAGCTTCGGCTTGCGGCCGCCGGAATAGACGATGCGGTTGATGTCGTTGACGCGGATGAAGGCCGCGGCCGCGGCGCGCTTGTATTCGTGCAGCCGCGCCTCCTGGCCGAGCTGGTCGAGCTCGTGGCGGATGTTGAGCCCGCCGGGCGGCATGTCGAACTCCGGCAGGACGATGTTCAGCCGGCCGGGCGAGGCGTCCACCGAGGCGGTCGATTCGATGTTGTCCTTGACGCATTTGATCGCCGCCCAGGTGCCGGCGAAGCGCGAAAGGGCGAAGCCGTACAGGCCGAAGTCGATCAGTTCCTGCACCCCTGCCGGGTTGAGGATCGGGATCATCGTGTCGACGAACAGGAACTCGGTCGCATGCGCGTTGGTGGAGGATTCGGCCGTGTGGTCGTCGCCCATCAGCGCCAGCACGCCGCCGTGCCTGGAGGAGCCGGCCAGGTTGGCGTGGCGGAAGACGTCGCCGGAACGGTCGACGCCGGGCCCCTTGCCGTACCAGACGGAAAAGACGCCGTCGTGCTTGCCCTCGCCCAGCAGCTCCGTCTGCTGCGAGCCCCAGCAGGCGGTGGCCGCCAGTTCCTCGTTGAGACCGGGCTGGAACACGATGTTCGAGCCGGCCAACTGCTGCTTCGCCCGCCACAGTTGCATGTCGAGGCCGCCGAGCGGCGAACCGCGATAGCCGGAGACGAAGCCTGCGGTGTCGAGGCCGGCGAGCCGGTCGCGCTCGCGCTGCATGAGCAGCATGCGGATGACGGCCTGGGCGCCGGACAGGAAGATGCGCTGCTTGCCGAGATCGAACTTGTCGTCGAGAGCGACGTCGTGGAGCGTCATGCGCATTTCCTGTGCCCGAACCGCCCGGGATTCGGCGCAGCTGACCTTGGGTAGCCTAGGGATAGCCTTTCCATGGGCGGCTGTCGCGTCAAACGAATGGCTTTCCAGCGCAAATGTTCTTGCGCCCGAACGGTGTGGACGCTCGTTCCTTGGCTTCGCCAGCCGCTCGTTTCAGGGAACGTGCGCGCCGTCTCCGTCGACGGTCACGATGCCGGGCAGGTCACGCCGCGGCCGCCGGGAAGCCGTCCGTCGGGATGGCCGGCCAGTGCCGGATTGGGATCGTAGAACGGCCCCACCACCAGCGGCCGGTCCGGAAGCGCCGACTGGTCCTGCGACGAGGCCATCGTCGTCTCGATGGTCTGCATCGGCGCACCCGCCGCATCCTCGATGCGAATCGTCACCTTGTAGGGCCGGTCCTTGGCGACGCATTCCAGCGGCGGGCTCTCGATCGTCACCTTCTGGCTCATCGGCCAGATCTTCTGCCGCACGACGATGCCGTCGCCTCCGGCGGGATTCTCGAAGCTCGCCACGGCGACCTCGCCGTCGCCGATCGGCTGCAGCGGCCTCAGCGTCACCATGTAGCGCACGGTCGCCACCCGATAGTTGAACACGAACAGGCGGCCGGAAATCTCGAAGTGCTCGCCCTCGCCGCCGCTGTCGCGGCAGCCGGCCAGGCCGAACAGCGCCAATGCCGCGAGGCCCAGCGCGATCCTGCGCAGACTAGGCATCTAGTGCCTCCCCCTTGCTGCGGCGGCGATAATGCCGCCTGGCCTTCTGGCGGTTGCCGCACACCGCCATGTCGCACCAGAGCCGGCTGCCGTTGCGGCTGCGGTCGAGGAACAGCCAGCGGCAATTCGGGCAGATGCGCAGGCGAGCGAGATTGTCCGACGCGAGCAGCGAGAGCGCCGACACGGCGAGCGCCGCCTCCAGCGCCAGCGGCTGTGCACCCTTCCCGAACGGCGCAGCCGCGCTGAACGTCTCGGCGACGCCGGCAAGCCCGTCGGCACAGGCGACGAGCAGCGGGGCCATGTCCGGGGCAGCAAATGCGCCTTCCGTCACCCCGTGCCGGAACAGCCTGTCCGTCGCCTCGCGGATGGCGATGACCTTGCCCGCGGCGGCGTGAGGGTCGGACACCGCAACCGCCCTGCCCTGAAGCTCGTCCGCCCGGTACTCGCTCGCCGCCGTGGCAAAACGCGCGATCTCGGCCGGCTCGGCGAAGCGGTCGAAACTCCGCTCCGCGTCGCCGCGCAGGACGACCGTGTTGGCCGCGTCGAGCGCGAGCGCGCCGCCGGAGAAGCGATGCCGTGTCCAGGAAACTGCCATAGTCCAAATCTAACTGGTAAACGCCATTTGACAAGTTAGATTTCAAGGCGCAACCTTTGCCGGCGCGGGATGAGCCCGCGCCGGTGCGCGCATGCTCTACTTCCTGCAACAGCTCCTCAACGGCGTGCACTCGGCTGCGATCTATGCGCTGCTCGCCTTCGGCTATGCGCTGGCGAATGGACTGCTCAAGCGCACCAACCTGGCGCATGGCGCGATCTTCGCCTTCTGCGGCCAGACGATGATCCTGGCCGCGGTCTACGGCTACCAGGTGCTGTGGCTGACGCTGCCGGCGACCGTCGCCTTCGGCATCGCGGTCGCATTCGCCTATGCCGCGCTGATCGGCCGCCTGCTGTCGCGCCTCGTGTTTGCGCCGCTTGCCGGCCACTCGCCGAACACGATCGTGGCGGCGACGCTCGGCGTGCTCATCGTGCTGATGGAGCTGACCCGCATCTCCGCCGACACCCGCGACTTCTGGCTGCCGCCGATGCTGGCGACGCCGGTCGCGTTCGCCTCCGGCAACGGCTTTGCCGCGACCCTGACGGTGATCCAGCTGGTCAACGTCGCGCTCGCGTCCGCGGTCGTCGCGGGCGGGGCGTGCTATCTCGCGCGGACGCGCTTCGGCAGGGATTGGCGCGCCATCGCCGACGACCCCCTGGCCGCCAGGCTGTGCGGCATCGACACCGCACATGTCTTCAACCGGACGGTGCTGCTGGGCGGCCTCTGCGCCGCTCTGGCCGGCGTGCTGGCGGCGCTCTACTACGGCAATCTCGGCTTCGGCGCCGGGCTCGTCTATGGTCTCAAGATCCTCTTCGTCACCGCTGTCGGCAGCTACTACGTACCGGCCCGCGCAGCACTCGGGGCCGCGGCCTTCGGCATGGCCGAGTCGCTGTGGGCGGGGTATTTCCCCATCGAATGGCGCGACGCGTGGATGTATGCGCTGCTCGCCGCCATGCTGGTCCTGACCGGCGATCGCAGGGACCAGCGCGCATCGGGCTGACCAGGCGCGCCTGCCGATTCGACTTTGGTTGAATGCCGCCGCGGCACGGCCCCTTTTTCCCCGATTAGCGGCGCTCATCGTCCTCGCTCACGCCGCTGATCGGTTGACGCGAAAGTGCCGGACCTGCATATCCTGTGTCAAAGATCGAAACGCGCCGAACAAAAATGGGGAATACGGCGCGATTACCAAAACATGGGAGATTCAGCCGTGCAGTTGGCCTTGGCCTTCATACGCGTGGTCGACGAATTGAGCCGGCGCGTCGGCATCGTCGCGATCTATCTGGTTTTGTTCGCGTCTCTCGTCAGCGCCTTCAACGCCATGTTTCGCTACAGCACCAGCGGCCTGATGTGGCTCGATCAGGCCCTGGGAACCACGGTGTTCACCGGGTTGCTGAACATCTACCGGCATAACTCCAACACGCTTTCGGAATCGCAGTGGTACATGTTCGCGGGCATGGTAATGCTCGGCGGCGCCTGGACGCTGAAGGTCAATGAACACGTCCGCGTCGATCTGCTCTACGGCTCGGTCAGCGAGCGGACACGGACCTGGATCGACTTGCTGGGCGGCATTTTCTTCCTGCTGCCGATGTGCGCGCTCATGATCTACTTCACCTGGCCCTGGTTCTGGCAGTCCTGGATAACCAACGAGGGTTCGAACCAGGCCGGCGGGCTGGCTCGCTGGCCGGTCAAGCTGATGGTGCCCCTCGGCTTCGGGCTGGTCGGCCTGCAGGGCATTTCCGAAATCATCAAATGCGTTCTTGCGTTGACGACCGACTATGTCCGCGAATTCGCCTACGAGAAGCCTGTTCAATGATCGAACTTCTCACCGAATACATGGCCCCGCTGATGTTCGTGGGCCTGATCTTCTTCATGGTCATCGGCTACCCCGCAGCATTCTCGCTCGCAGCAGTGGGCCTGTTTTTCGGGCTCATCGCCATCGAACTCGGCCTGATCGCGCCCGACTTTCTCGGCAACCTGACCTACCAGCTGTTCTCGGTACTCTCCAATGAACTGCTGCTTGCCATTCCGTTCTTCACCTTCATGGGCGTCATCCTGGAGCGGTGCGGACTGGCGGAAGACCTGCTGGAGGGCTTCGGCCAGCTCTTCGGCGGCGTTCGTGGCGGCCTCTCCTATGCCGTCATCCTTGTCGGAGCCATCCTGGGCGCCATCACCGGCACTGTTGCCGCCTCGGTCATCGCCATGGGGCTCATCTCCCTGCCGGTGATGACGCGCTACGGCTACAACGTTCGACATGCCACCGGCGTCATCGCCGCGTCAGGAACCATCACCCAGCTGATCCCGCCGTCGCTGGTGCTGATCGTGCTCGCCGACCAGCTGCAGAGGTCTCCCGGGGACATGTACATCGGCGCCACCGGCGCCAGTATCGTGCAGGTGCTGCTGTTTGCCGGCTGGGTTTTCATCCTGAGCATCTTCAGGCCGGATCACGTGCCCGCCCTTCCGCCGGAAGCACGAACGCTGCGTGGTTGGCCGCTCATCGTCAAATGCGCGCACGGCATGATCCCGTCGCTCGCACTGATCTTCGTGGTGCTCGGCACCATCTTCATGGGGCTCGCTACGCCCACCGAGGCAGGCGCAATGGGCGTCGTTGGCGCGATCCTGCTTGCATGGATGAACCGGCGGCTGAGCTGGAAGCTCATTTACCAGGGCATGGACATGACCATGCGCCTGACGGCGATGGTCGTCTTCATCCTGCTTGGCGCGCGCGTCTTCAGCCTGGTGTTCCAGGGCGTTGGCGGCAGCCATTGGATCGAAGGCATGCTGACGTCACTGCCGGGGGGCGTGGTCGGCTTCCTCGTCTTCGTCAACCTGTTCATCTTCGTAATCGCATTCTTCCTCGATTTCTTCGAGATCGCCTTCATCATCGTGCCGCTTCTCGCCCCGGCGGCGAGCGCCCTTGGCATCGACCTGATCTGGTTCGGCGTCATGATCTGCGCCAACATGCAGACCAGCTTCATGCATCCGCCCTTCGGCTTCGCGCTGTTCTACTTGCGCGGCATCGCACCGAAGACCATCAAGACCAGCGACATCTATTGGGGGGCGATCCCCTGGGTGGTGCTGCAACTGATCCTGGTCGGCCTGCTGATCGCCTTCCCGGGGATGGTAACGTACTTCCTGGATGCCAACGTCGTGCAGGACCTCGACAAGATCCAGATTCTGGTCCCGGGCGCGCCCGGCAGCGCAGGTGGCGGCCTGACGACCCCACCCGCTTTCGACCTGAATACGGCGCCGAAGTTCTAGCCGGACGCTCAAGGACAGTAGCGCCCGTTCCGATGCCATCGGAGCAGGCTCCAGACAGCCGGTTCGATCAGGCAAAAGAAAACCCCCGGGCGCCTGACCCGGGGGTTTCTTACTTGTCGATGCAGCCCGAGGTCAGACCTTGCCGGCGCGCTGCTGGACCATCATGAAGGTGTCGTAGTTGTATTCGGCGATCTGCGTCCACAGGAAGTAGTCCTTGCGGAATGCCTTGATCGAGTCCCAGATTTTCTTGAAGTTGGCGTTGTTCGCTTCCATCTCGGCATAGACCTCGTTGGCAGCATCGAAGCAGGCCGAGAGGATGTCCGGGCTGAACGGGCGCAGCTGCGCGCCCGACGCCACCAGCTTCTTGATCGCCGTGGGGTTCAGGAAGTCGTACTTCTGCAGCATGTTGGCATCGGTCGCGTGGGCCGCGGTGCGCAGCAGCGACTTGTAGGCGTTCGGCAGTTCGTCGAACTTTGCCTTGTTGAACATGAAGTGGACGGTCGGGCCACCTTCCCACCAGCCGGGATAGTAGTAATACGGCGCGATCTTCTGGAAGCCGAGCTTCTCGTCGTCATAGGGACCGACCCATTCGGCGGCGTCGATGGTGCCCTTTTCGAGTGCCTGGTAGATCTCGCCGCCCGGCAGCTGCTGCGGAATGACGCCGAGCTTCGAGATGACCGTGCCGGCGAAGCCACCGATGCGGTATTTCAGGCCCTGGAGGTCTTGGACCGTGTTGATTTCCTTGCGGAACCAGCCCCCCATCTGCACGCCGGTGTTGCCGCCGGGGAAGGCGACGATGCCTTGAGTCGCGTAGAACTCGTTGGCGAGATCGATGCCGCCGCCATGGTAATGCCAGGCATTCATTCCGCGCGCATTGAGCGCGAAGGGTACGGCGGACGGCAGCGCCCAGGTCGGGTCCTTGCCCCAGAAATAGTAGGAGACCGTATGGCAGGCCTCGACGGTGCCTGCAGAGACGGCGTCGGCGGCCTGCAGCGCGGGGACGATTTCGCCACCGGCAAAAGGCTGGATGGTGAAGTTGCCGTCGGTTGCTTCGGAAACGTACTTCGACAGCACTTCGGCACCGCCATAGATGGTGTCCAGCCCCTTGGGGAAGGACGACGTGAGGCGCCACGTGATCTTGGGGTTGGACTGAGCAATTGCCGGTGCCGCAAGTGTTGCAGCAGCGGCGGCCGCACCGACGCCGATCGTGCCGGCTTTCCTGATAAATGAACGGCGATCCATCAAAATCCTCCCATACTGGACCGAACGAGAATGCATGACGCCGGGGATATCTTTGGCCTCCCGCAACCAACGTCGCGGGCATCAATACACGGCCGATGATGCGAGTAAAGCGCGTGCCGGCCAGCTCTCGCCGATTGACGACACAAATCCTGCGGCCGCCGCGCGCGCCTAAAACTATAGTCTAACTCTTGTGTCGGGCGCTTGGCTGCACAATCAAACTTGCATTGGAAATGTGCCTTGGCTTCGCCTATTTTGTAGGCAAGGAAACCGCCTGTTTCTCAGAAGGACCAGAATCCAATCATGCGCCAGCCGCTCGTCGCCGTCTCGACCGATGTCAAGCAGTTCGAGAACTACACCTGGCATGCGGCGCCGCAGCAATATCTCGAGGCTGCGATCGC
Source organism: Aminobacter sp. Piv2-1 (assembly GCF_037625995.1). Lineage (NCBI taxonomy): Bacteria > Pseudomonadati > Pseudomonadota > Alphaproteobacteria > Hyphomicrobiales > Phyllobacteriaceae > Aminobacter > Aminobacter sp. Piv2-1. The sequence goes on along the minus strand of NZ_JARKMU010000003.1, from coordinate 85,703 downwards.
GGGTGCCGGCGTGTTGCCCCTGCTTGTCCCCTCCTTCGGCGACCGCCTCGATCTCGACGAGCTCCTGTCTTCCGTCGACGGCGTGATGCTGACCGGCTCGAAGTCGAACGTCGACCCCCGCCTCTATGGCGAGGAGGCGACCGACGCCAACGGCCCCTACGACTTCGCCCGCGATTCGACGACCATGCCGCTGATCCGCAAGGCGATCGAGCGCGGCGTGCCGCTGCTTGCCATCTGCCGCGGCATCCAGGAACTGAACGTGGCGCTGGGCGGTTCGCTCGCCACGGAGATCCAGGAGCGCGACGGCATCGACGATCACCGCGCCCCGGTCAGCGACAACCAGGACGAGCGCTTCGCCATCCGCCAGGTGGCGACCATCAAGCCGGGCAGCTGCCTTGCCGGCGTGTTCGGCACGGGCGACATCATGGTCAACTCGGTCCACCGCCAGGCGGTGGAGCGGCTTGGCTCGAAGCTCCAGGTCGAGGCCGTCGCACCCGACGGCACGGTCGAGGCCGTGTCGGTGCGCGACGCCCGCGCCTTCGCCGTCGGCGTGCAATGGCACCCCGAATACTGGGTGAAGTCCGACGACGTGTCGCAGCGCATCTTCAAGGCCTTCGGCGACGCCGCCCGCGCCCACGCGGTGGCGCGGCAGGCGGCAAGGACGGCGGCGGAATAAGCCGCGACCTTAAGCCGGCAGACCGTCTTCACCCCCCCCTCACCGGTTTGCTGTGCAAACCACCTCTCCCCCACTCCGTGGGGGCGAGGAACCCAAGTCCTGCGAGGTCGCTCCCTGTCCCGTCAGGTCGCATCCCGTTCTACAGGGGTCGCGCCCTTGAGGGCCGCAGCCTACGTGATTGGCGATTCCTCTCCCTCACGAAGTGGGGGAGAGGTGGCCGCGAAGCGGCCGGTGAGGGGGAATTGCAATCAGCTCCCGCGGCGTACTTCCGCTTCCGGGGTGCCGCGCTTCGGCTCAAGCCCGCTCTTTCGGCCTTCCGGTCGACTGGCGGACGTGCAGCTCGGGCTTGATGAGCTCCTGCGAGGGGCGCACCTGCTGGCCGTTGAGCTTGTCGAGCAAGGCGCTCGCCGCGCGACGGCCAACCTCGCGCTGGCCGTTCCACACCGTGGTCAGCGCCGGCGTGGCGATCTGGGCTTCCTCGAGGTCGTCGTAGCCGGTGACGGATGCGTCGATGCCCGGCACCAGCCCGGCGCGGGCGATGCCGTTCATCAGGCCGATGGCGACGAGGTCGTTCCAGCAGCAGGCCGCGGTCGGCTTGTCCTTGAGCGCCAAAAACTGTCCTGCCGCCTCGAAGCCGCCCTGCTTGGTGCGCGGCCCGGCGATGCGCCACCACGGCATGACCTCGAGGCCCGCCGCCTGCATGGCGTTGAGATAGCCCTGATAGCGGTCGCGGCCGGTCGACGTCTGGTCGGTGCCGCCGATCATGGCGATGCGCTTGTGGCCGAGCGAGATCAGGTGGTTGGTGGCGAGCGCCGTGCCGTAGGCATCGTCGCCGCGGAAGACCGGGACCTCCGCACCATCCACCGAACGCGCGATCAGCACCGCCGGCAGGCCGTTCTCCTCGGCCATGATGATGTCCTCGGCCGGGGTGCCGATCGCCGGCGACATGATCACGCCGTCGGCGCCGAGCTGCAGGAGCGTGTCGACGAAGGTGCGTTGCTTTTCCAGCTGGTCGTAGTGGTTGGACAGGATGAAGGTCTGGCCGCTGCGGTCGAGTTCGCTCTCGATGGAGCGCAGGATCTCGGCATAGAACGGGTTCATGATGTCGTGGACGACGACGCCGACGATGCCGGACCGGGAGGTGCGCAGGCTGGCGGCGCGGCGGTTGTAGATGTAGCCGATCTCGCGGGCATGCTGCTTGATGCGGTCGCGGGTGACATCGGCGACCAGGGGGCTGTCGCGCAGCGCAAGCGAAACGGTGGCGGTCGAGACGCCGAGCGCGTCGGCGATCGTCGAGAGCTTGATCTTCTGGGCCAGCGGGGCCTCCATCCGCAAGCGTGAACGGACGGTCTTTTAAACCGTTTAAAGCCCTATGCCATTGTTCAACGGCAAATCAAAGCTTTTTTGCCAGTTCCTCGGCCTCGGCATTGGGTGCCGCACGGTTACGTACCCTCAGCGTATGCTCGCGGTGGATGATGTAGAGGCCGCTGGCGACGATGATCGCGCCGCCGGCGAGCGTCCATCGGTCGGGCAACTGGCCGAAGACCAGCCAGCCGAGAATGATCATCCAGACCAGCTGCAGATAGGGATAGGGAGCGAGCGCGGTGGCGGTGGCGCGCTGGTAGGCCTTGATCAGCAGCCAGTGGCCGAAGCCGCCGAAGACGCCCAGCCCGAACAGCACCAGCCAGTCATAGGGGCGGACCGGCAGCGAGCCGGCCAGCGGCACCGCCGGCAGCATGAAAAGCGCCGGGACGGCGGCCGAATAGAGGATCAGGCTCTCGGCGGTTTCGCTGGCGCCCATCTTACGCGTCATGATCGTGTAGAGCGACGAGCTCAGCATGGCGCAGATCGAGAAGACGTAGCCGATGCTGAAGCCGCCGAAGCCCGGCCGGGTGATGACCATCACGCCGACGAAGCCGACGCCGACCGCGAGCCAGCGCCGCCAACCCGCCCATTCGCCGAGCAGCGGCCCGGCGAGCGCGGTGATGACCATCGGGCTGGCGAAATTGATCGACACCGTCTCGGCGAGCTGCAGCGTCTGCAGCGCCATGAAGTTGAAGATGGTCGAGCCGAACATGAAGACGGCGCGCAGGATCTGCAGCGACAGGCTCTGCGGCACCAGCCGCTCCGGCCGCTGCCAGGCCTTGAAGAGCAGCAGCACGAGCAGCGTATGGACGGCGAATCGGACCCAGGTGACGAACGGCGCGGCCATGCCCGAGGTGACAAGGTGCTTGGCGCTGGTGTCGAGGAAGGAGAAGACCAGACCGGAGGCGAATATCAGCAGGATCGCCGAGGTCGGCGTCGCTGTCTCTGCTGGCTTCTGGGAGGTCACGCTGGCGGGCCGGGTAAGGACGAGGTCGTGTGGCTAGAGCAAGTCCAGGATAAAGTGCGAAGCGTCCGGAATTGCGTCAAAACAAAGAGATAGAGCGTTTTCGCGGTTCGAAGAACAGCGGAAATGCTCTATTGCGCCAACGCCCGCCGCGCGGCAAGGCAAAATCGGTGGACCAGGCGAAGAAAAGCCTATTCCGCCGCTTCGGCCTCCAGCTCGTGCTCGGCATCCGCCGCCGGATCGGCTTCGGCGCCGGTCTCGTCGTCGACGAGGTCGACATCCGAAAGGTTGGCCTCAATGCGGATCAGAAGCTTCGACAGCTGCTTGACGTCCTTCTTGTCGAAGCCCTTCAGCGCCTGCTTCTCGGTCTTCTTGACCGATTTCTCGACGGCGCGAATGGCATTGTGCCCGACCTCGGTGAGGAAGATGTGCGCCTGGCGGGCATCGGTGTCGGAGGCGCGCTTCTCGAGGAAGCCCTGCGCCTGCAGCCGGTTGATGGTCTTGGTGATGGTCGGCGGCCGCACGCCGAGCCGCGCGGCGAGCTGGCCGGGGGTCTGGCCGTCCTCTTCGTGCAGCGACAGCATGATCTGGTCCTGGCCGGCGTAGAAGCCGTGCGCCAGGAGCCGGGCTGCGAGCGTGGTGCGCGCCAGCCGGGCCACCGAATGAAGTCGGCTCATCGCCGCGCCTTTGTTGGACTTGGACATCCGCATCTCCCGCGCCATGCCCCGCACCGCGCCGGCTGAGAATAGTTGCCGCGCGGCCGTTGGCAATCGATTTGGGCGGAAGGTTGCCATGTCGCTTTGCCGGCAACCGTCTCCCGCAACGGCGTCTTGCCAGACGGATGTTACAGTTCGATGACAGAAACATTTCGCCGGCAAATTTGCCGGCGCGCTAGCCCTGGCGCTCGATCGCGACGATCATCGCCGCCTCGTAGGCCGAAGCGATCCGACGCACGCGGCTCTCCACGCCCGTCCCGGCGCGGCGCAGGATGCCGTCGGCGGCGTTCATCGTGTCGCGCGTGCCGCGCCGGCCGTTGTAGGGCGCGACGCCGGCGAAGATGCGATCGCTGACGTCGTCGGGAAAGAACATCTGCCCGGTCATCACCGAAGCCTGGTCCGGGAACGCCTTGAAATGGATGTGCGTGGTCCTGCCGCGATACCAGCCCGGATAGATGGTGCCGAAGGCGACGATGCCGTCCTTGCCGGTGGGCTGCCAGCCGCGCAGGAACTTCTCGCCGGTGGTGTCCACGTCCCGCCCGTCGCCCTGGCCCGGATAGCCGGAGTAGCGGCCCTCGGCGTCGCAATGCCAGATGTCGACGCGAGCGCCCTCGATCGGCCGGCAGTGCTGGTCCACCACCTGGAGGCGGACGGTCAGCGCTACCCCCTTGCGACCCTCGGTGATGTCGCTGCGTTCCAGCACCGGATCGAAATAATACGGCCCCTCCGTCGTCTCGGGCGTGATCGTGCAGACCCCGGCATTGGGCAAGAGGAGCGGCTGGTCTTGCGCCCGCGCGATTGCCGGCATGAAGGCGCCGCCGCTTGCGGTGACCGCGATAAGGCCGAGCGCCCGGCGGCGGGTGAGATTGGCGCGCAATGGCTGATCCGGCATGGTCGGCCAGCTCCTCTGAGGGTCGGTGCCCCCGGCCCGGCCGTCAATCTAGGAGGCCGCCTGCACCGGGCCTAGTTAAGTTTCGTTAATCTTGCGAGGTGTCTGCCCCAAGACCACGCTCGCGCAAGTCTTTACAACCGAAATACTTGCAAGATACAATCTTTGCGAGCAATTTTATCGATTTGCGAACTCCTTTACCCCGGCAGAGCGTGCAACCCAGCACCTTTGCAGAAAAGTCGGAATGTCAGCGCATCACGGGTCCAGCATGCGAAGTAGGCCCCTGGGACTCGGGGACGAGCGCTCCATGACCGAATGCGAAAGACTGCCGCCTCGCCGATCCGCAAATTCAGCCGCGGCCCGGCTGTCGCGCTCCCGCGCAACAGTACCTCATCCGCCGACCCGCCGTCAGCGAATTGCCGCCGGGTACCCTTTTCGGGGTGCCCGGCGGCAACGCCTGACCTTTCAGGCGGCACGGCGCGGCTCAGCTCGGGCCGCCATAGAATATGTGCCCGCGGTACTGGTGCGAGGCGTCATGATAGTGCCGGTAGCCGCCCGGCACGTGTGGCGCATCCTTCCAGTCGCCCTGACCTTCGCTCAGCGCCAGCGCCAGGGTGTGCGCCTTCTTCTTGTCGGCATGGACGTCCAGGCCCTGGCGGATGCGTCGCATCGCCTCGGTCTTCTCGATCGCCCTGCCCTCCGACACGAGGCGGTCCCCCGACAGTCGCACAGGTGTGTAGCTTCCCATGATCAGCTCCTGTTCCCTGATGAACTCCCGATCATCCCGGCTCAGGCCGGTCGCACGTTGCCGGGACCGGAGTAGACGTAGGCCCGGTTCGGGGCGACCAGGAATTCCCCGTTTGCGTTGTCGTTCGGGTGGATCTTGAAGAACGACCCCGAGGCCGCGACCGTGCCATAGGTCTGGGGCGCGACGAGCACCCGCTGGGCCGAGACCCAGTAGACGGTGTCGATGTAGTTGTAGACGTAGAAGGTGACCGGGCTCGCGCTGTTGTTGAAGATGACTGCGGAATTGACCGCAGCCGCGCCCAACAGCGATTTGATGTCCTCGCGAGCCAGCTTGTAGAACGCGTTCAGGTCGATCGTGGCATCCAATGTGGCACTCATTTGCTTCTCCTCTCGGGATACGTCGTTTGTGCCTTCGGAGCCCCCGCGCAGACGCACGCGGGCAGCCTTGCGCCGGCATCGTCGGATGCGGCGAAGATCGGATGTCCAGAATGGTTGGTGGGCGGGCCTCCTCAGGCAAGACCGACGATATTGGGCGCTAGGTGGAATGTCGTCTGCGAATAGAGACAGAAATCATCGGTCCATTTCCGGAAAGACCTTTGCGGAGGGGGCCGGGCGGATGGGATCGGCGGCATTCGCCGCCGCGATCGCCGGAGCCCTGCGCAGGGACTTCCCGGTCGGCGGCGTGAAGACCGTCGCCGGCCTGACCCTTGCCAACGAGCGCGCGGTCAAGAACTGGTTCGACGGCAGGAACGCCCCCTCCGGCGAGTTCCTGGTGATGCTGTGCCGGCACTCGGATCAGGTACTGGAAACCTTCCTCACCCTGTCCGGCCGGCCGGGGCTGGTGTCGGCCAAGAAGCTGGTCGACGCGAGGCTGAAGCTGCGCGAGATGCTGGCGATCCTCGACGAGCTGGAATCTCGCTGACGAGCGGTTTGCCGCGTGCAAATGCGCGACCGGCATCCTATATGGAGCCTCTATCCGCTCCCGAGGACGACCATGACCGAAGCCCAGACCCAAATCCCCGTGACCGTGCTGACCGGCTATCTCGGCTCGGGCAAGACGACGCTGCTCAACCGCATCCTGTCGGAGAACCACGGCAAGCGTTATGCGGTCATCGTCAACGAGTTCGGCGAGATCGGCATCGACAACGACCTGATCGTGGAATCCGACGAGGAGATCTACGAGATGAACAACGGCTGCGTCTGCTGCACCGTGCGCGGCGACCTGATCCGCGTGGTGGAAGGCCTGATGCGCCGCCCCGGCCGCTTCGACGCCATCGTCGTCGAGACCACCGGCCTCGCCGACCCGGTGCCGGTTGCCCAGACCTTCTTCATGGACGAGGACGTGCGCGCCAAGACCAAGCTCGACGCGGTCGTCGCGCTCGTCGACGCCAAGCACCTGCCGCTGCGGCTGAAGGATTCTCGCGAGGCCGAGGACCAGATCGCCTTCGCCGACGTGGTGCTGCTCAACAAGACGGACCTGGTGAACGCGGACGAACTGCGCCAGGTCGAGGCCACCATCCGCGCCATCAACCCGACCGCGAAAATCCACCGCACCACCCGCGCCGGCGTGGCGCTCGACCAGGTGCTCGACCGCGGCGCATTCGACCTCCAGCGCGTGCTGGCCGACGACCCGCATTTCCTCGACGCACACGACCACGACCACGATCATGAGTGCGGTCCGGACTGCGACCACGACCATCACCACCACGATCACGATCATGACCACGACCACCATGATCACGACCACGGCTCGGCATCGCCGATCCACGACGTGACGGTGAAGTCGGTGTCGCTGCGCGGCGGCGACATGGACCCCAAGAAGTTCTTCCCCTGGATCGAGAAGATCACCCAGATGGAAGGCCCCAACATCCTTCGCCTCAAGGGCATCATCGCGATCGCGGACGATCCCGATCGCTACGTCATCCAGGGCGTTCACATGATCATCGAAGGCGACCACCAGCGCGCCTGGAAGGACGGCGAGAAGCGCGAGAGCCGGCTGGTGTTCATCGGCCGCGAACTCGACGCCGAGCGCCTGACGCGCAGCTTCGAGGCCTGCCAGGCGGCGTGAGCGCCATCTTCCTTCTCCCCGCCTGCGGGGAGAAGGTGTCCCGCAGGGACGGATGAGGGGCAACCCTTTCTCCCCTGTTTTTTCCGCCCCTCATCTGGCTGCCGCCATCTTCTCCCCGTAAACGGGGAGAAGAACGCTCTCATCGAAGCCGCAACATCATGCCCACAGTCGCCCCGCTTGATCTCGAAGGCCATTGCGTCGCTGCTGCCTTCCTCGACGACATCCCCTTCTTCGCCCTCGCCGACGGCATGGTGCACTGGCTCGACCATGGCCAGAAGTCGGTGAAGCTGCATGACGGGCTTTTGGCCGCGACGACGACCGCGAAGAACGATCTGCTGATCTCGGGCGGCGAGGACGGCAAGGTGATGTCGCTCTCTTCCGCGGGAACCGCCGAAGAACTGGCCAGCGCCGGCAGGAAATGGGTGACCTCGGTGGCATCGGGCCCGCAGGGGGCTGTCGCCTATGCCAGCGGCCGCAACGCCTGGGTGCGCTTCGCCGACGGCAAGGTGAAGGAATTCGTCCACCCGCGCTCGGTCGAAGGCATCGCCTTCTCGCCGAAGGGCATGCGTTTCGGCGTCGCCCGCTACAATGGCGCGACCCTGCATTTCCCGGCCGCCGCAGGCGCGCCGACCGAGCTGCAGTGGGACGGCGCCCATACCGGCATCACGTTCTCGCCCGACGGCGCCTATGTGGTGACCACCATGCAGGAGAACGCCCTGCACGGCTGGAAGCTCGCCGACGGCAAGCACATGCGCATGACCGGCTATCCGGCCAAGGTGAAGAGCCTGTCGTGGAGCGCCAAGGGCAAGTGGCTGGCGAGTTCGGGCGCACCCGCGGCGATCGTCTGGCCGTTCACCGGCAAGGACGGCCCGATGGGCAAGGCGCCGCTGGAACTCGGCACCCGCGGCAATTCCATGGTCACCACCGTGTGCTGCCATCCGAGCGAGGACATCGTCGCCGTCGGCTACGACGACGGCATGGTGATGGCGGTGCGCTTCGCCGACGCCAAGGAGGTGCTGTTGCGCCGCCCAGGCAAGGGCGCCATCACCTCGATGGCCTGGGACAGGCAGGAACGCCGCATCGCCTTCGGCAGCGCCGCCGGCGACTGCGGCGTCATCGACATCGCAGGGTAACCGGCGGCCTTTGATCTCGACCGGTTGCCCCTTCACCCCCGGGTGAGGGGAATCCGCGCGTCGTTCAATCACTCCACCAGGCAGGTGGCGCGGCCGCTGAAATTGAAGGTCTTGCCCTCGCCGCCGGTGGCATCGGCCATGTCGAAGACGGTGACCGAATACTGCCCGATATAGTCGCCTTCGTCGCCCGACTTCGTCTTGACCATGACCTCGACATAGCCGTGCGGCTTGTCGGCCTCGCGTTCGCGGTAGACGATCAGCCGAAGCTCCTCGCCGTCGAGCCAGTACTGGGCGAGATGCGCCTTGTCGAAGCTCATCTTGCGCAGGTCCTGCGCCACCGCATTGTCGAGGATCTCGATCTCGCCCCGGAAATCAAAAACGGGGCTGCCCATGCCACGCGTGACGCCGCTCTCGATGGCCAGTTTCACTGCCTCGTCCTTGGCACCGCAGGAGAGCCCGCCAGAGGCAACGGCCGGGCCCGCCGCAAGCAGGATCGACATGGCTGTCATGATAGCACGCATCGGCACATCCCCCCAAAGCTCATCAGCATGATCGACGACGCTGGCCGAACATCAATATGGCTGAGCCAATCGACACTCCGATGGCGGCCAGTTGCCGTCAATGGTGGCGGCTGGCTAGAGTGGCGCCGACTGTCGGATGGGGAGGCATGATGAACCGCGTCGAACGACCAGAAGCCACCGAAGGCGGCGTGCCGCTGTCGCGCATCGCGGAGCTTGCAGCGACGGAGGCGGAAATCTTCCGCCGCGCCCGGCCCAAATCCGAGGCGGCCCTCGGCAACGGCATGGCGGGCTTCTTCAACGGCGTTCCGATGCACTGGATGAAGGACTGGCCGACGCCTTTCCCCATCCTGGTCGACAAGGCGAACGGCTCCACCATCACCGACGTCGACGGCATCAGCCTGGCCGACTTCTGCCTCGGCGACACCGGCTCGATGTTCGGCCATTCGCCTGCCCCCGTCGCCCGCGCCATCCGCCGGCAGGCGAGCCGTGGCCTGACCTACATGCTGCCGTCGGAGGATTCGCTCACCCTCGGCCTGCTGTTAGCCAAGCGTTTCGGCCTGCCGCACTGGCAGATCGCCACGACAGCAACCGACGCCAACCGCTTTGCCCTGCGCGTCGCCCGCGCCGTCACCGGTCGCGACAAGATCCTCGTCTTCAACGGCTGCTACCATGGCTCGGTCGACGAGACGATGGTGCGGCTGGACGACGGCAAGCCGATCAACCGACCCGGCCTCGCCGGCGAGTTCCGCGACCTCACCGCCCGCACCCGCATCGTCGAGTTCAACGATCTGCCCGCGCTGGAAAAGGCGCTGAACCATGGCGACGTCGCCTGCGTTATCACAGAACCGGTGCTGACCAATTCCTGCATGGTGCTGCCCGAGCCCGGCTTCCTCGAAGGCGTGCGCAAGCTCACCCGCAAGACCGGCACGCTGCTGCTCATAGACGAGACCCACACCATCTCCACCGGCCCCGGCGGCTATACCCGCAAGCACGATCTCGACCCCGACCTGTTCGTGCTCGGCAAGCCCGTCGCCGGCGGCGTGCCGGCCAGTGTCTGGGGCATGAGCGAGGAGACGGCCGCCCGCTACGCCGCCTACAACAGCACCAAGGAACCGGGCTATTCCGGCATGGGCACGACACTGTCGGCCAATCCCCTCCAGTTCGCGGCGATGCGTGCCGCGCTGGAAGAGGTGATGACCGAGGCGAACTACGCCCACATGGAGAAGCTGGCCGAGCGGCTGGCGACCGGCCTCGACAAGGCGATCCGAAAACGGAAGCTGCCCTGGCACGTGATGCGCGTCGGCGCCCGCGTCGAGTTCATCTGCGCCCCAGGCCCGCTGCGCAACGGCGGCGAGGCAGAGCATGCGCATGCCTCCCGGCTGGAGGCTGCGGTGCATGTGGCGCTGGTCAATCGCGGCGTGCTGATCGCGCCGTTCCACAACATGATGCTGGTCTCGCCGGTGACGACCGCGCGGCAGGTCGACAAGCTGGTTGCAGCTTTCGGCGATATTGCCGCCCGTCTTGCGGCATGAGACAAGGCACAAGGACAATCGAGTGACATCATGACATCACCTTCCGGCTCGACCATCGACGAGGCGCGGGCCTTTCTGGACGCCAACCCCGGCATCGAAGCCTTCGACATCGTACTGACGGACTCCAACGGCGTCGGCCGCGGCAAGATCATCCGCCGCCACGAATTGATGGGGCTCTACGAGGGCGGGCGGCACCTGCCCATCTCCATCCTCGGCCTCGACATCACCGGCGAGGACGTCCACGAAACCGGCCTGATCTGGGATTCCGGCGACGGCGACCTCAGAGCCTGGCCGATCCCCGGCACGCTGAAGCCGCTGCACGGCACCAGCCCTGCCCGTGGCCAGCTCCTGATGTCGATGTACCATCTCGACGGCGCGCCGATGACGTCCGACCCGCGGCTGGCGTTGAAGCATCAGGTCGAGCGGCTGGCCGAAAAGGGTCTCTACCCGGCGGGTGCCTTCGAACTCGAATTCTTCCTGCTCGCCAACGACCGCGACGGCGACGGCAAGGTGCAGCCGGCGCGCGCCGTGCTCGACGGCCGCGCCTCGGGCAAGACCGAGGTCTATTCGGTCGACCATCTGCACGGCATGGAACCGCTGTTCTCCGACATCTATGCGGCAGCAAAGGCGCAAGGAATCCCCGCCGAGACGGTCATCTCCGAATATGCGCCCGGCCAGTACGAACTCACCCTGCGCTACCGCAAGGACGTGATGCAGGCCGCCGACGACCTGATCATGCTGAAGCGGCTGGTGCGCGCCCAGGCCCGCCGCCATGGCGTGACTGCCTGCTTCATGGCCAAGCCGATCGAGAAGTATGCGGGCTCGGGCATGCACTTCCACGTCTCGCTGCTCGACAAGGACGACCGCAACGTCTTCACCGAAGCCGTGGAAGGCACCTGGGAACCGAAGCTTCTGCATGCGCTCGGCGGCCTCGCCGACACGATGGCGGAATCGATGCTGGTGTTTGCCCCGCACGCCAATTCCTGGCGCCGCTTCGTGTCGCAGTCCTACGCGCCGGTGGCGCCGACCTGGGGCGTCAACAACCGCTCGGTGGCGCTACGCGTGCCGGCGGGCGATGCGAAGAACCGCCGCATCGAACATCGTCCGTCGGGCGTCGACGCCAACCCCTACCTCGTCGCCGCGACCATCCTCGCCGGCATCTCCAAGGGGTTGGAGGAACAGCTCGATCCCGGCCCGGAGACGTCAGGCAACGGCTACGAGCAGGCCGAAGGCACCGAAAGCGTGATGCCACCGGACTGGCGCTCGGCCATCGAGGCCGCCAAAGCGTCGGAGTTCCTGCGCGAGGCCCTCGGCCACGACCTGCACCGCACCTTCACGGCGATCAAGGAAGCCGAGTACCTGCGCGTCGCACGCACTGTGAGCGAACTCGACTACCACCTCTATCTGCACGAGGTGTGAGGGCGGGGTCCTAAGGTCAGGGCTTGGTCGCGCGCGAACCAATGCTGGCCAAGGGCGAGTTCTTGCACGCCCCCCTCTGTCCTGCCGGACATCTCCCCCACAAGGGGGGAGATCAGCCTTCATCAACATCTCGGGCCATCGGAGGCTCTGCAGGACCAGCAGAAACGGCGCAACTGCCAATCTCCCCCCTTGTGGGGGAGATGTCCGGCAGGACAGAGGGGGCGCAACAAGGCGCAAACCACCCCGATTAGCGGATAAGGATCGCCCGGAGGTCGTTGACGTTGGTGCCCGTCGGGCCTGGGACGAAAAGGTCGCCCACCGAATTGAACGCGGTCCAGGCGTTGTTGCCCACGAGCATGGCCTTGGCGTCGACGCCGGCCGCGCGCATGCGGGCGACCGTCGAGCCGTCGGCGAAGGCTCCCGCATTGTCCTCGGAGCCGTCGATGCCGTCGGTGTCGGCGGCGAGCGCGTCGATGCCGGAAAGCCCGTCGATGCCGATGGCGAAAGCGAGCAGGAACTCGCTGTTGCGGCCGCCCTTGCCCCCCTTTTCACCAGGTTTGGCGCGCAACGTCACCGTCGTCTCGCCGCCCGACAGGATCAGCACCGGCTTGCTGAAGGGACGGTTGCGGGTGACCACTTCACGCGCGATCGCAGCGTGTACGCCGCCGACCTCGCGTGCCTCGCCCTCGATCGCATCGGACAGGATGACCGTCTCGACGCCGAGAGCGCGCGCCGCGTCAGCCGCGGCATCGAGCGACACCGCGGCCGAGGCGATGACATGCACCTCGTTGCGGGCAAAGCGCGGATCGGATGGCGACGGGGCGTCGGCGGCAGCCGAATTGATATGCGCCATGACATTGGCCGGAAGCTGGATCCGGTAGGTCTCGATCAGCCGCAGGGCGTCGCCACGTGACGCCGCGTCGGGAACGGTCGGTCCCGAAGCCACCAGTGCCGGGTTGTCGCCGGGGATGTCGGAGACGACGAGCGAGACGACGCGCGCCGGATGGGCGGCGGCGGCGAGCCGGCCGCCCTTGATGGTCGAGATGTGCTTGCGGATGGTGTTCATCGCCGAGATCGGCGCGCCCGAGGCGAGCAATGCCTCGTTGACCGCGATCTCGTCGGCGAGCGTCAGTCCGCCGGCCGGCGACGGCAGCAACGCCGAGCCGCCGCCCGAGACCAGCGCCACGACCAGGTCGTCCTCGGTCAAGCCCGAGACCGTCTCGAGCAGGAGCTTCGCCGCCTCGAGGCCATTGGCATCGGGCACCGGATGCGAGGCCTCGACGATGCGGATGCGCTCGCAGGGGGCCGCAAAGCCGTAGCGAGTGACGACCACGCCTTCGAGCGGCCCGTCCCATGCCTTCTCGAAGGCCGCCGCCATCTGCGCCGAGCCCTTGCCGGCACCGATGACGATGGTGCGTCCCTTTGGCCTTGCCGGCAGGTGGCGGCGAATGGTGAGTTCCGGATCGGCAGCCGCGACGGCGGCCTCGAAGATCTTCGTCAGGAACTGCTTCGGGTCGGTGATGGTCATCCGGGCTCTCGCTATGCGTCGCTTCGTCTGTTCATGTCGCGCCGCCCCTCATCCCGTCCTGAGTTTATCGAAGGGGCGGGACCTTCTCCCCGCAGGCGGGGAGAAGGGGCAAGCGGAGGCATTGCGGCCAGCCTCCTTCTCCCCGTACTCACGGGGAGAAGGTCCCGGCAGGGGGATGAGGGGCAGCGCGGCCTTCAAATCATACAGGATCGAGCACAAGCTCCTGCCTGGGAATACCGAGATGATCGGCGATCGCCGCCACGACCACCTCATGGTCCTGGCGCTCCGGCAGGCCGGACACGGCGATCGAGCCGATCACGCCCGCGCCCTTGACCCGGATCGGGAAGCCGCCGCCGGCGAGCACGTAGTCCTCGATCGGCAGCGCCTCGCCCACCGGGAAGGTCCGGTCCTCGCGCGCCTTGGTCAGCACCATGCGGTAGCTGCTGCGGTGGAACATCCGGACGACGTTGAACTTGCGCCGTGCCCACTCGGTATTGCTGACCGTCGAGCCCGGCAGCGCGCAGTAGAAAAGCGTGCGGTCCCACAGGCGGATGTCGACGACGATGGGGAATTTCTCGGCGAGGCCGCGGGCGCGGATGGCCGAGCCGATCTCGTAGGCCGTTGCCTCGTCGAAAGCGTCGAAGACGAGCCGGGCCTCCTGCTCGGCGATCTTCTTCACATCATCGGCTGCTGCCATCGTCCGCTCCTCCTTCAGACCAGAGGTCACATGGCAGACACCGGGCTATGACGCAAGGTCAGGCCGCCTGATCCATGGTCGACTTGGCGGGGCGGCCGGCGACATAGACCTCGGCCACGGCGCGGTCGTCGCCCAGCGTCTGGAGCAGGAACAGCTCCTCGGCCAGCGTCTCGACGCGTTCCATGCGAAGCCGCATGCCGGGCGTCGCGCGGGCATCGAGCACGACGATGTCGGCGTCGGTGCCGACCTCCAGCGTGCCCACCTTGTCGGCGATCGACAGCGATTCGGCGTTGCCGCGCGTCAGCTGCCAGTAGGAAGCGAGCGGGTTCAGCTTCTCGCCGTTGAGCGCGATGACCTTGTAGGCCTCGTCCATGGTGCGCAGCATCGAATAGTTGGTGCCGCCGCCGACGTCGGTCGCGGTCGCGATGCGCAGCGGCTTTTCGCGCCGGCGATAGCGGTGGTAGTCGAACAGCCCCGAGCCGAGGAACAGGTTGGAGGTCGGGCAGAACACGGCGATCGAGCCGTGTTCGGAAATCGCGTCGGATTCGCGCTCGCCGAGATGGATGCAGTGGCCGAGCAGCGTGCGTTTGCCGAGCAGGCCGTAGTGCTCGTAGATGTCGGTGTAGTCGCGCGACCAGGGATAGAGCTCCTGGGTGAAGGCGATCTCGGCGTGGTTCTCCGACAGGTGCGTCTGGATGTGCAGGTCGGGATGTTCCCTGGCGAGCTGGCCCGCCATCTCCATCTGTTCGGGCGAAGACGTGATCGCGAAGCGCGGCGTGATCGCATAGAGCTGGCGGCCCCTGCCGTGCCATTCGGCGATCAGTGCCTTGGTGTCGTCGTAGCTCGCCTGCGGCGTGTCGAGCACGCCCTCGGGCGCGTTGCGGTCCATCATCACCTTGCCGGCGATGTTGAGCATGTTGCGGTCGTGCGATTCGGCGAAGAAGGCTTCCGCCGACTGCTTGTGCACCGAGCAGTAGGCGGCGACGGTGGTGGTGCCGTGCCGCACCATCTCGTCGAGGAAGGTCCTGGCGATGCGGCGCCCATGCTGGGCGTCGATGAAGCGCGTCTCCTCGGGGAAGGTGTACTTGTTCAGCCACTCGAGCAGTTCGGCGCCGTAGGAGGCGATGATCTGCATCTGCGGCACATGCACGTGCGCGTCGATGAAGCCGGGCAGGATGAGGTGGGGCCGGTGATCGACCACCCTCGCGCCGCTGCCCGCCTCGGCGGCCACCCGCTCGTAGGCGCCGACGGCCGCGATCCTGCCGTCGCGCATGAGCACCGCGCCATCCGCCTCATAGGCATAGGAGGCGTGGTCGTCGGCGCTGTCGGGCCAGCGCAGGAAGGAGAGCGTGCGGCCGCGAAGGAGTGTTGTCGTCATGATGGAACCCTACGAGCTTTTCTGCCCAGGCGAAATCGGCCGTTTCCTCGCGGAAACTGCTTCCCGTTTCGATCCAGGTCTTCTCAGTCGTCAGCGCAGCTTCTGCGCCTCTTCGAACCAGGTGGCGAGCATCTGTCGCTCTTCCGGCGTGATCTGGGTGACGTTGCCGGGCGGCATCGCATGGCTGCGGCCGGCCTGCAGATAGATCTCGCGCGCATGCTGGGCAATCTGCGCGTCGGTCTCGAGCTTCACGCCCTTGGGCGCCTGGTAGACCCCCTCGTAGGAAGGCGTGGCGGCATGGCACATGGCGCAGCGCCCGAGTACGGTGTCGCGGACCGCCGGGAACTGCGCCGCGGCGATCAGCGGCTGGGCGGCGGCCGCGGCATTGGCGGCATTCTTGTCCTCGCCGGTCAGCACCTTCGGCACCGTCGACAGCCACATGATGACGATGAACAGCAGGGTGGCGGCCAGCCAGGTCCAGTGCGGGTTGCCGGCACGCCTGTGGACGGTGTTGAAGTAGTGGCGGATGAGCACGCCGATGATGAAGATCAGCGCGCCGATGATCCAGTTGAACTGCGTGCCGAAAGCCAGCGGATAGTGGTTCGACAGCATGAAGAACAGGACCGGCAGGGTCAGGTAGTTGTTGTGCGTCGATCGCGTCTTGGCGATCTTGCCGTATTTGGGGTCCGGCGTGCGGCCGGCGATCAGGTCCGCCACCACGATCTTCTGGTTCGGGATGATGATCATGAAGACGTTGGCCGACATGATCGTCGCGGTGAAGGCGCCGAGGTGCAGGAAGGCCGCGCGGCCGGTAAAGAGCTGCGTGTAGCCCCAGCTCATGAACACGACGACGCCGTAGAGCACCAGCATCAAAAGGGTGTCGTTGTCGCCGAGGCGCGACTTGCACAGCTGGTCGTAGACCACCCAGCCCAGCGCGATCGACGCCAGCGAAATGCCGATCGCCACCGGCACCGACACGTCGAGCACGTTGCGGTCGATCAGGAAGAGCTCGGCCCCGCCGTAATAGACCACCCACAGCAGCGCGAAGCCCGACAGCCAGGTGGCGTATGATTCCCATTTGAACCAGGTCAGGTGCTCGGGCATCTGCGCCGGCGCCACCAGATACTTCTGGATGTGGTAGAAGCCGCCGCCATGCACCTGCCATTCCTCGCCATGGGCGCCGGCCGGCAGGTTGGCGTGCTTCCTCAGCCCGAGATCGAGGGCGATGAAGTAGAACGATGAGCCGATCCAGGCGATGGCGGTGATGACGTGCAGCCATCTCACGCCGAAGCTCAGCCAGTCCCACAAAAGCGCGTAGTCGTTCACCATCCGCCGATCCTCTTCCCAACGTGGCGGCAATCTTACGACGCCGCACGCCCTGCGGAAGAGGACGGATTCGCGATGACTTTCAAAAAAATCTGGAAAATACTAGCGTATTGCCGCACGGCATAAGCTGGCTATGGGACGCTAATGGCATATCTGGACAACATCGCCGTCTTTGTGCGCGTCGTGGAGCTCGGCAATCTCTCCGCCGCGGGCCGCGACATGCGCATTTCCCCGGCTGTCGCCTCCAACCGAATCAAGGAGTTGGAGAAGCACCTGGGCGTGCGCCTGTTCAACCGCACGACACGACAGCTGATGCCGACCGAGCACGGCACGGTGTTCTACGCCGGCGCCAAGCAGGTGCTGGATTCGATCGTCGAGGCAGAGGCCGCCGTCGCGGCACTCTCGGGCCAGCCGCGCGGCACGATCCGCGTCACCGCCCCGCTGGGCCTCGGGCGCAGGCTGATCGCCTCGGGCATCCCCGAGTTCCACGACAAGTATCCCGACATCGAGGTCCGGCTCCGGCTTTCCGACCACAATGTCGACATCCTCAAGGAAGGCCTGGACGTCGCCTTCCGGCTCGGCCTGATCGAGGATTCGAGCCTCAGGATGCGCGGCATCATGGAATGCGAGCGCGTGCTGGTCGCCTCGCCCAAATATCTGGAGCGACGCGGCGAGCCGCAGTCGCCGCAGGAACTGGTCTCCAACAAGCACGATTGCCTGATGCTGCGCTATCCCGGTTCGCGCGAGTTCTTCTGGCTGCTGGAGACGAGCGCGGGCCCGGCCAAGTTCGAGGTCCACGGCCCCTTCGATTCCGACGACGGCGACGTGCTGACCGGCTGGGCGCTGGCCGGCCGCGGCATCGTCAACAAGCCGCGCTTCGAGGTCGAGCCCTTCCTCCGCGACCAGCGGCTGAAGGTCATCCTGCCGCAGGCCCCGCCCGTTCCGGTGCAGTTCGCGGCCGTCTATCCGCACAAGAAGCTGCAGGACCCGAAGGTCCGGCTGCTGCTCGACTTCATGGCCGACCGCTGCCAGCGGCTGATCAAGGACATATTGGCCGGGCGCTGAGGCTGCCCCGGCCATTGACACGTTTCAGGCGAGTGCCTGGTAGGCCGAATTCCAGAAGTCGACATAGTAGGCCGGTGGCTCGGGCGACTCCATCAGGCGCTGGGTGAGCAGGATGCCCGCGAGCCCTTCGGCCGGATCGGCATAGGCGGAGGTGCCGTAGCCGCCGTCCCAGCCGAACCGGCCGGGCGTCATCCAGAGGTTGTCGCGCTTGAGCGCGACCGCCATTCCCAGGCCCCAGCCGCTGTTGCCGTTGAAGAAGGTCCGGGCGCTGTCCCTCTGCTCCGCCGTCAGCTGGTCGGTGGTCATCAGCTCGACCGCGGCGCGCGACAGGATGCGCTCGTCGCCGAGCCGGCCCTTGCCAAGCATCATCTTCTGGAAGGCGAGATAGTCGTCGGCGGTCGAGACCAGGCCGCCGCCGCCGGCCTCGAAGGCTGCCGGGCTGGCGAACCGGCCGCCCTTGGCCTGGTCGTAGACGCCGAGCTTGCCGGTCTGGAAGTCCCGGCTGTAGGCGGTGGTGAGCCTGTCGGTCTTTTCCGCGAGAACCTCGAAGCCCGTGTCCTTCATCCCGAGCGGCGAAAAGATCCGCTCGTTCATGAACGCCGACAGCGATTGCCCCGCGGCACGCGCGATCAGCACCCCGGCCACGTCCATGCCCGTATGATAGAGCCAGCCCTCGCCAGGCTGGTGTGCAAGCGGCAGGCTGCCGATGCGCTTCATGAATTCGTCCGGCGGGCCGCGGAAGAGATCGGCGCTAGGCGCCACCCCGGCATCCTGCATGGCCTGCTGCAGCGGATAGCGGATCGGATAGACCATGATGGCGCCGAGGCCGAAGCGCAGCGTCAGCAGATCGCGCAGCGTGACCGGCCGGCTGGCCGGCACGGTGTCGTCGAGCCGACCGTCGACTGCCTTGAGCACCTTGCGGCCGGCGAGTTCGGGCAGCCATTGGTCGACCGGGTCGTCGAGCCTGAGCCGCCCCTCCTCGACCAGGATCATCGCCGCCGCGGCGGTGACCGGCTTGGTCAGCGAGGCGATGCGGAAGATGCTGTCGCGCCGCATCGGCGTGGGATCGTCGAAGGCCTGGCTGCCGACGGCCTCGACATGGGTCTCGCCGCCGCGGTCGACCGCCCACACCAGCCCCGGCACGACGCCGCGCTCGACATAGCCGGCCATCGTCTTCCGCATCCGGTCGAGCCGGTCGGCCGAGAAATTGCCCATCGCATTGCTCCCTGGCTTGCCTGAACCGCCTTGCTGTGCGGCCGGCTGCTTCTGCACCGCGCCCGCGCTGGCGGGCATCAACAAGGCGGCCGACAGGGCAGCTCCCTTGATCAGGCTACGCCGATCCAATCCATGTGGCATGCGCATCTTCATCTCCTCTCGATCTGGCGCGCGGCCGCCGACCGCTCGACCTCGGCCGAAGGCGCTTGCACGCTCTCCAATCCCTGCTACAGGCTTCCACTAACTGGAATGCAACCAGTTGCAAACATTAATCAGTTGCACGCTAGCTCAACTGATTTTATATTGCAACCAGTTTTACTGGGGGAGTTCCCTTCATGAACCAGCAGCATCGCTCGGGCTGTCCGATCAACCTCACCCTCGAGGTCGTCGGCGACAAATGGAGCTTGATCGTCTTGCGCGACATGATGTTCGGCAATCGCCGCCACTTTCGCGAACTCCTGACCCAGTCCGAGGAAGGTATCGCTTCCAACATCCTGGCCGACCGGCTGAAGCGCCTGGTCGAGGACGGGCTGATCAGCAAGGCGGACGACCCCAGCCACAAGCAGAAGGCGATCTACAGCCTGACCGAAATGGCGATCGAACTGCTGCCCGTGTTCGCCCACATCGCCGCATGGGGACGCAAATGGCTGCCGGTGAGCGAAGAACTCAGCATCCGCGCCGAACTTCTGGAAAAGGGCGGGCCGGAGATGTGGGACCGCTTCATGGTGGAACTGCGCACCGACCATCTTGGCGAGCCGCTGTCGGAGGCTGCCGCCGAACGCCTGCCGGTTCGCGCCGAACTGCAGGCCGCCTATCTTGCTGTCGTGGCCAGGAATGCCACGGCTATGGCCGGCTGAGGCTCAGCCCTTCGTGGCGCCCGCCAGCGCGGTCATGATCTCGGCGGCAGCGAGTGCGGCGATCACGGCGGGACGCTTGTCCCTCACCGCGTCCCCGCCGATTGGGCAGACGAGCCGTGCAAAGACCTGCTCGCTGCCGCCGGCGGTCTTCAGGAACCAGCTCCTGAACGTGGCCTTCTTGGTCTTCGAGCCGATCATGCCGACATAGGCGGCATCATCGCGCTTCAGCGCCTCGGCGACGATCAGGAAATCGAGCGCGTGGTCATGGGTGAGCACGACGAAGGCAGCACCGGACGGCGCCTCGCGCACCATCTCCTCCGGCACCGGGGTCAGCCGGGTGTCGATGCCAACGGGCATGCCGTCCAGGGCGTCCGCGCGGGTCTCGACGATCACGACGTTGAGCGGCAGCAACGCGAAGGCGGATGCCAGCGCATGGCCGACATGGCCGCCGCCGAAGACATAGACATGCGAGAGAGCGGCGTCCGACGCCTCCGCCGCTGCGATCAGTTCCGCCGCGATCACTTCGTCCACCGCGCGCACCGCGATCTCGACGCGGCCGCCGCAGCACTGGCCGATCTCCGGCCCGAGCGGGATGTCGAGGGTGAGCGTTTCCCTCCCCCTTGAGGGGAGGGTGGCGGCGAAGCCGCCGGGTGGGGTCGTTGCGTCCGGGTTCAACGCCTCTTGGGCGCCTCTTCCTGAGGTTACCCCCTCTGCCCGCCTTGCGGGCATCTCCCCCTCGAGGGGGGAGATTGACCCCGCCAGCATCGCCCGCGCCGCGTCTATCGCCATGAATTCGAGCTGGCCGCCGCCGATGGTGCCGAAGATGCGCTCCGGCGACACCAGCATCCACGCGCCCTTTTCGCGCGGGGTCGAGCCCTTGGCCTCGGTCACCTCGACCAGCACCGCCGAGGGCGCTGCGTCGAGGAATGCCCGGAGGCGCCTGCCGGTCTTGCTCACTTGACCTGGGCCGCCTCGGCCCGGAGGCGTTCGATCGCCATCAGCACCCGCTCCGGCGTGGCCGGCGCGTCGAGACGCGGGCTGATCTTGTGGTCGGCGACGCTGGCGACCGCGTCCGACAATGCCTGCAGCACCGAGATGCCGAGCGGCAGCGGCGGCTCGCCGACGGCCTTCGAGCGGTGGACGGTCGGCTCATAGGCCTCCGACCAGTCGGTCAGCGCCACGTTGAAGATCTTCGGCCGGTCCGACGCCAGCGGGATCTTGTAGGTCGACGGCGCGTGCGTGCGCAGCCGGCCCTTGCCGTCCCACCACAGCTCCTCGGTCGTCAGCCAGCCCGTGCCCTGCACGAAGCCGCCCTCGACCTGGCCGATGTCGATGGCCCGGTTCAGGGACCGGCCGGTGTCGTGCAGGATGTCGGCGCGCTCGATGACGTATTCGCCGGTCAGCGTGTCGACCGAGACTTCCGAGCAGGCCGCGCCATAGGCGTAGTAGTAGAAGGCGTGGCCCCTGCCCTTGCTGCGGTCCCAGTGGATCTTCGGCGTCTTGTAGTGGCCGGCCGCCGACAGCTGGATGCGGTTGAGATAGGCCTGCTTGACCAGGTCGTTGAAGGAAATCTCCTGGTTGCCGACGCGCACCCGGTTGGGCAGGAACACGATCTGGTCGGCCGGCACCTGGTACTTCTCGGCGGCGAAATCGGTGAGGCGCTTGCGGATCTGCCGCGCCGCGTTCTGTGCGGCCATGCCGTTGAGGTCGGCGCCCGACGACGCCGCCGTCGGCGCCGTGTTCGGCACCTTGGCCGTGGTCGTCGCGGTGATCTTCACCCTGTCGAGGTCGATCTGGAACTCCTCGGCCACCACCTGCGCCACCTTGAGGTGCAGGCCCTGCCCCATCTCCGTGCCGCCGTGGTTCATGTGCACCGAGCCGTCGGCATAGACGTGCACCAGGGCACCGGCCTGGTTGGATTCGGTCTTGGTGAACGAGATGCCGAACTTGACCGGGGTGAGTGCCAGGCCGCGCTTGACGAAGCGGCTGTTGTTGTTGAAGGCCGCGATCTCGCGCCGGCGGCGCTGGTAGGACGAGCTTTCCTCCAGTTCCGCGACGATGCGGTGGATGATGTTGTCCTCGACCTTCTGGTGATAGGGCGTGAGGTTGCGTTCGCCCGGCGTGCCCATGGCGTCGTAGAAATTGAGCTTGCGGATCTCGAGCGGGTCCTTGCCCACCGCAAACGCCACTTCCTCGATGACGCGCTCGGCGCCGACCATGCCCTGCGGGCCGCCGAAGCCGCGGAACGCCGTGTTCGACACCGTGTTGGTGTAGAGCGGCGCCGACTTGGCATGCACGTTCGGATAGAAATAGGCGTTGTCGCAGTGGAACAGCGCCCGGTCGCCCACCGGCCCCGACAGGTCGGCCGAGAAGCCGGCATTGAGCGCGAACATGAAGTCGACGCCGAGGATACGGCCCTCGTCGTCGAAGCCGACCTCGTAGTCGATGGCGAAGTCGTGGCGCTTGCCGGTGGCGGTCATGTCCTCGTCGCGGTCGAGCCGGACCTTGACGGCGCGCTTGTGCTTCTTGGCCGCGATCGCCGCGATCGCCGCGCACTGGTTGGCCTGGGTTTCCTTGCCGCCGAAGCCGCCGCCCATGCGGCGCACCTCCACCGTCACCGCATGGCTCGGCACGCCGAGCACGTGGGAAACGAGATGCTGGGTCTCGCTCGGCCCCTGCGTCGAGCAATAGACGACGACTTCGTCGTCCTCTCCGGGCACCGCCAGGGACACCTGGCCTTCGAGATAGAAATGGTCCTGGCCGCCCAGCTTCATCCGCGCCTTCACCTTGCGCGGGGCAGCGGCGATGGCAGCGGCGGCGTCGCCGCGATTGAGCGTCAGCGGCGAGGTGACCTGCTTGTCCTTCTCCGGATCGAGATCCCAGATGCTGATGATGGCCGGCAGTTCTTCATATTCGATCTTGGCGAGGCGCGCCGCGCGGCGGGCCTGCTCGCGGGTTTTGGCGACGACGGCGAAGATCGGCTGGCCATGGAATTGCACCTTGCCTTCGGCGAAGACCGGATCGTCATGCATGCCGCTCGGCGACACGTCGTTTTCGCCGGGCACGTCGGCATGGGTCAAAACGTCGACGACGCCGGGCGCGGCACGCACCGCCGTCAGGTCGACGGATTTCAGCGTGCCATGCGTGACGTTGGACAGGCCGAGGCCGATATGCAGCGTGCCCGCCGGTTCCGGCATGTCGTCGATATAGACGGCATCACCCGAAACGTGCTTGTGCGCGGAATCATGGCGCTGTTCGGTGTGCACGCCGCCGGTGATCTTCGCGGCCGTGAGGTTCGGTTGGTGCTGGGTCATGTCACGCAGCCTCGTATCTCGACACCGTCAATGGCGCCTTGGTGCCGGTGGTTTCCATGTAGAAACGCAGGAGCAGGTTCTTCGCCACCAGCGCACGATACTCCGCCGTAGCGCGCATGTCGGTCAGCGGCGTGAAGTCCTCGGCATATCTGGCCATCGCCGCTTCCACGGTCGCCTCGCTCCAGGGCTGGCCGAGCAGCGCCTTTTCCACGGCACTGGCACGCTTTGGCGTCGCCGCCATGCCGCCATAGGCGATGCGGACATCGGCCACCGTGCCGTCCTTGGCGAGTTGCAGCCAGAAGGCGCCGAGCGCGGCGGTGATGTCCTCGTCGCGCCGCTTGGTGACCTTGTAGACGGCGAAATGGTCGCCCTTCGCCGGCACCGGCACGTGCACGGCCTCGACGAACTCGCCCGGCGCGCGGTCCTGCTTGCCATAGGCGACGAAGAAGTCCTGCAGCGGGATCGCACGGCGCGCCTTGCCCTTGCGCAGGGTTAGCGTCGCGCCGAGCGCGATCAGCGGCGGCGGCGTGTCGCCGATGGGCGAGCCGTTGGCGACGTTGCCGCCGATGGTGCCCATGTTGCGCACCTGCTCGCCGCCGATGCGGTCGATGAGCGGGCCGAGCGCCGGAATGCGCTTCGACAGCGTCTCGAACGCCTCGGTGTAGGTGACGCCGGCGCCGATCGAGATGACGCCCTTGTCCTCGCTCAGCGAATGCAGGCCGTCGATGTTGGCGATGAAGACTGCGGGCGCGATGTCGCGCATGTGCTTGGTGACCCAGAGGCCGACGTCGGTCGAACCGGCGACCACGGTCGCGGTCGGCTCGGCTTCCAGCACGGCGGCGAGATCGTCGACATCGGCCGGGATGACGAAGCGGTCCCTGCCCTCGCCGACCTCGACGCGGGTGCCGTCCCTCAGCGCCTCGAGCCGGGCGGTGATCGCCTTGCGTTCGGCCAGCAGCGGGTCCTTGGCCACCTTGCCGTAGTCGGAGATGGCACGCGCGGCGCGCATGATCGCCTCGTAGCCGGTGCAACGGCAGAGATTGCCCTGCAGCGCCTTCTCGATCGCCGCGTCCGAAGGCTCGGGCGAGACCATCCACAGGCCGTAGAGCGACATCACGAAGCCCGGCGTGCAGAAGCCGCATTGCGAGCCGTGGAAATCGACCATCGCCTGCTGCACCGGGTGCAGCTTGTCGCCGCCGCCGGCGAGATGTTCGATTGTCACGACATGGCAGCCGTCGAGCGAACCGACGAAGCGGATGCAGGCATTGACGCTCTCATAGACGAGCTTGCCACCGGCCAACCGGCCGACGAGCACCGTGCAGGCGCCGCAGTCGCCCTCGGCGCAGCCTTCCTTGGTGCCGCGCAGCGAGCGGCTCAGGCGCAAATAGTCGAGCAGCGTCTCGGCGGGCGCAACGTCGGAAAGCTGCACATCCTCGCCGTTGAGGATGAAGCGGATCTGGTTGCGTGTCTTGACCGTCGCCATGGCTCAGCTGCCCCTGTAGGTGGAATAGCCGTAGGGGGAGATCAGCAAGGGCACATGATAATGCGTCCGCTCGGCCATGCCAAAGCGGATCGGCACGACGTCGAGGAAAGCCGGCTTCGGCAGTTCGGTTCCCTGGCGGCGCAGGTAGTCGCCGGCTTCGAACACCAGCTCGTAGTCGCCGGTCAGGAACTCGTCGCCGGCAAGCAGCGGCGCATCGCAGCGGCCGTCGGAATTGGTGGCGACCTTCTTGAGCAGCGTCCGCACATCGCCCTCGATATGGAACAGCGTGATCGACAGCCCTTCGGCCGGCTTGCCGGTTGCAGTATCAAGGACATGGGTGGTGAGGCGTCCGCCTTCGGCCTTTGTCATTCGCTCTCCCTACTGGCGACATGCGCCATCATCATAGATTTTGCGCCATTTAAGGGCATTGCATAAGGTGCGGTCGAGAAGAGGCGTACAAAAAGACTTTCAAAATTTTTCGAGGGAATGTCTGCCGTTCCTTTCGCTATCCTGCTCAAGTGGCAGAAAACACCGCTTTCGAGGGACCATGCGTTACGTAAGAGACATGCGCGGCTACGGCGCGAACCCACCAGACCCGAAATGGCCGGGCGGTGCTAATGTGTGCGTGCAATTCGTGGTCAACTACGAAGAGGGCGGCGAGAACAACGTCCTGCACGGCGACGCCGCCTCGGAAGCCTTCCTGTCCGAGGTCGTGGGCGCGGCCCCCTGGCCGGGCAAGCGCCACTGGAACATGGAATCGATCTATGAATACGGCGCCCGCGCCGGCTTCTGGCGGCTCCACCGCATGTTCACCGAAACCAATGTGCCGGTGACCGTCTATGGCGTCGCCTCGGCCCTTGCCCGCTCGCCCGACCATGTGGCGGCGATGCAGGACGCCGACTGGGAGATCGCCTCGCACGGCCTGCGCTGGATCGACTATCGCGATCACGAGGAAGCCGCCGAACGCGCCGACCTGCTGGAAGCGATCCGCCTGCACAAGGAAGTCGTCGGCGAACGCCCGACCGGCCTCTATCTCGGCCGCACCTCGGTCTATTCGGTGCGCCTCGCCGCTGCCGAAGGCGGCTTCGACTGGATTTCCGACACCTACGACGACGAGCTGCCCTACTGGCTCGACCATGACGGCCACGGCAACGCGATTCCGCCGCAGCTGGTGATCCCCTACACGCTCGACGCCAACGACATGCGCTTTGCGACCGCGCAGGGCTTCAACTCAGGCGACCAGTTCTACGCCTATCTGAAGGACAGCTTCGACACCCTCTACCGCGAGGGTGCCGCCGGCCGGCCGCGCATGATGAGCATCGGCCTGCACTGCCGCCTCGTCGGCCGTCCCGGCCGCGCCGAAGCGCTGCGCCGCTTCATCGAGTATGTGCAGAGCCACGACAAGGTCTGGATCGCCCGCCGCGCTGATATCGCCAAGCACTGGCGCGAAAACCATCCCTACCAGCCGCAGGCGCTGCGTCCCTCGCGTATGGATCGCCAGGAGTTCGTCCAGCGCTTCGGCTCGATCTTCGAGCACTCGCCCTGGGTCGCCGAGCGCGCCTTCGACCTCGAGCTGGGCCCGGCCCATGACAGCGCCGGCGGCCTGCACAATGCGCTCTGCCGCGCCTTCCGTTCGGGAACCGACGCCGAGCGGCTCGGCGTGCTGACCGCCCACCCCGATCTCGCCGGCAAGCTGGCCCAGGCCAAGCGCCTGACCGAGGAATCGACCAGGGAGCAGGCCTCCGCCGGCCTCGACGCGCTGACCGATGCCGAGCGCGCCCGCTTCACCGAGCTCAATACCGCCTATGTCGAGAAGTTCGGCTTCCCCTTCATCATCGCCGTGCGCGACAATGACAAGGCAAGCATCCTCAAGGCATTCGAGACCCGCATCGCCAACTCCCGAGATCAGGAATTCACTGCTGCCTGCAAGCAGGTGGAGCGCATCGCCTGGTATCGCCTCAACGACCTCCTTCCCCGCTAAGACCGATGACAAAACGCTCCTATTACGCGCCGAAAGGCGGCCTGCCTCCCCAGACGGACCTGATCACCGATCGCGCCGTCTTCACCGAAGCCTATGCGGTGATCCCGAAGCGCGAGTTCTCGGACATCGTCACCAGCTTCCTGCCGCACTGGGACAAGACGCGGCTCTGGGTCATCGCTAGGCCGCTGTCGGGCTTCGCCGAGACCTTCTCGCAATACATCATGGAAGTGCAGCCGGGCGGCGGCAGCGACAAGCCGGAACCGGATGCGGGCGCCGAGGGCGTGTTCTTCGTGGTCGAGGGCGAAGTGACCGTGACGGTTGCCGGCAAGAGCCATGTGCTGACGCCGGGCGGCTATGCCTACCTGCCGCCGGCCAGCAAATGGACCGTCCGCAACGCCGGCACCGAGACGGCGCGCTTCCACTGGATCCGCAAGGCCTACGAATATGTCGAGGGCCTCGACGCGCCCGAGCCGCTGTTCCTCAATGACAACGACGTCGAGCCGAACGCCATGCCGGACACCAACGGCACCTGGGCGACGACCCGCTTTGTCGATCCTGACGACCTGCGCCACGACATGCACGTGACGGTCGTGACCTTCGAACCGGGCGGCGTCATCCCCTTCCCGGAAACCCATGTCATGGAGCACGGCCTCTACGTGCTCGAAGGCAAGGCGGTCTACCGCCTGAACAACGACTGGGTCGAGGTCGAGGCCGGCGACTTCATGTGGCTGCGCGCCTTCTGCCCGCAGGCCTGCTATGCCGGTGGCCCCGGCCGCTTCCGCTACCTGCTCTACAAGGACGTCAACCGCCACATGAAGCTTGGCGCGCCGTTCGCCTCGCGCCGCGGCTGATCACCGGGAGCCGATCGTGAAGCGCATCGTCGCAAGACCCCTGACCCGCGAAAACTTCGCCGATTTCGGCGAGGTCATCGACACCAACTGCGACACGCACTACCCGATCAATGCCGGCAAATGCGAGCGCTTCCACGCGCTCGCCCATTGCGAGGCGACCGGTCCCGACGCCTGCGTCATCATCAACATCTTCAAGGGGACGCCCTACGACTTCCCCTTGAAGCTCTCGATGGTCGAGCGTCACCCGCTCGGCAGCCAGGCCTTCATCCCGCTGTCGCCGCGTCCCTATCTCGTGGTCGTATGCCCCGACACCGACGACGGCCCGGGCGAGCCGCACGCCTTCGTCACGGCACCCGGCCAGGGCGTCAACTATCCGCGCAACCTCTGGCACGCGGTGCTGACCCCGATCGGCGAGAACCAGGATTTCATCGTCGTCGACCGCGGCGGCTCGGGCTCGAACCTGGAAGAGTTCCACTTCTCGCACCCATACGAAATCTCCCTACCGGAAGGCTTCTAAAATGGCCGAACTCTCCCTGATCGAGCGCCTGTTCGACGTCATCGAAAACGACATCGTGCCCAAGACCGCCGAGGGCGTGACGAAGGGCAACAAGCTGTTCGGCGCGGCACTGCTGGCCAAGGACGACCGCTCGCTGGTCATCGCCGAGACCAACAACGAGCTCGAGAACCCGCTCTGGCACGGCGAGATGCATTGCCTGAAGCGCTTCTACGAGATGCCGAAGGCGGATCGTCCCGACACCAAGGAACTGATCTTCCTGTCGACGCACGAGCCCTGCTCGCTCTGCCTGTCGGCGATCACCTGGGCCGGCTTCGACAATTTCTACTACCTCTTCAGCCACGAGGATTCGCGCGACAGCTTCGCCATCCCGCATGACCTCAAGATCCTGAAGGAGGTCTTCACGCTGGAGCCGGGCGGCTACAACGCCGAGAATGCCTACTGGAAGAGCTTCTCCCTGCGCAAGCTGGTGCGCGAGCTGCCCGAGGCCGACCGCAAGCGGCTGGAGCAACGCGTCGCGAAAATCTCGAAGCTCTACGACGAGATGTCGGAGACGTATCAGTCGAGCAAGGCCGACAACGACATCCCGTTGAACTAGCTCAGCGCCTTGCCGCCTTGGCGTAAACCTCGAGGCGGTCCCGCCGGCCTATGGCGATGACCAGCACCACCAGCTTGTCGTCTTCGACCTCGTAGACGAGGCGATAGCCAGCACTGCGCAGCTTGATCTTGTAGCGATCCTTGGCGCCGTGCAGCTTGGCCGAGGGGACGCGCGGGGTCTCGCAACGCTCCTTCAGCTTCTTGCGGAACTGCTCGCGCGTGTTGGCGTCGAGCGCCTTCCATTCCTTCAGCGCGGTTTCGAGGAACTCGACCTCATAGGGCATCAAGATCGACCCGCACGCGCTTCTCGCCCTTGCGGGCGTCGGCCATCGCGTTGAGTTCGATATCCTCGAGCCGTTCCATCATCGCCTCGAACGCCTTCGCCGGCACGCAATAGAAGGCCGGTTCGTTGCGGTTGAGAATGGCGACAGGGAAGCCTTCCCCGGCTGCCACCGTGCCCATCGGGTTCTTCTTCAGTTCCGAGACGCTGGCCGTGACTTCGGCGAGAACTGTATTCGGCATGTTCATAGCCCCTTTTCGAAAGCTATAATTAGTACCTTTAACAGGTCTTTTCAATCTGCTGTGTCCTGCGGCCGTTGATGACGTTTCCACGCTAGCCAGCGGCGATGCCGGCGTGCACAAATGGCGAAGCACAAGACTGGAATGCTGATGAAGACCATCACCGAATTTCCGCGCGACATCGTCGAGTTTCCCGACATGGGCATCGTCATGCCCGACGGCACGCGGCTGTCGGCGCGGGTGTGGATGCCGGCGGACGCCGACCAGGACCCGGTGCCGGCCATCCTCGAGCACCTGCCCTACCGCAAGCGCGACGGCACCACGACGCGCGATTGCCTGACCCATCCCTATTTCGCCGGCCACGGCTATGCCTCGATCCGCGTCGATATGCGCGGCAACGGCGATTCCGAAGGGCTGATGGAGGACGAATACACCGACCAGGAATGGCAGGACGCCTGCGACGTCATCGCCTGGGCGGCCGCCCAGCCCTGGTGCAACGGCAAGGTCGGTATGATGGGCATCTCCTGGGGCGGCTTCAACGGCCTGCAGGTCGCCGCCCTCCAGCCCAAGGCGCTCAAGGCCGTCATCACGCTCTGCTCCACCGACGACCGCTACGCCGACGACATCCACTACAAGGGCGGCCTGCTGCTCAACGAGAACATGGGCTGGGGCGCCACAATGCTGTCCTACTCGTCCCGCCCGCCGGATCCGGCACTCGTCGGCGACAAGTGGCGCGACATGTGGCTCGACCGGCTGGAGCACGAGCCCTTCCTGCCCGGGGTCTGGCTGGGGCACCAGCGGCACGACGCCTACTGGAAGCGCGGCTCGGTCAACGAGGACTATTCCGCCATCAAGGCCGCGGTTCTGGCCGTCGGCGGGTGGGGCGACGCCTACAAGAACACCGTCTCGCGGCTCGTCGCGAACCTGAAATCGCCGACCAAGGGCATCGTCGGCCCGTGGATCCACAAATACCCACACTTCGCCGTGCCGAAGCCGGCGATCGGCTTCCTGCAGGAGGCGCTGCGCTGGTGGGACCACTGGCTGAAGGGCAAGGACACCGGCGTCGAGGACGACCCGGCGATGCGGCTCTACGTCATGGATTCGGAGCCGCCGCGCGACTGGTATCTCGAGCGCAAGGGCCGCTGGATCGCCGAACGGCGATGGCCGTCGCCGAACATCGTCGCCAGGAGCCTCTCGCTCGGCGCAGGCGGTCGCCTGGCCGAGGCCGCCAGGCTCGACGCGCCAGTGACGATCGCCTCGCCGCAGGACTGCGGCATGGACGGCGGCGAATATTGCGCAATCTGGCTGGGACCGGAATTGCCGGGCGACCAGCGCCACGACGACCGGAAGTCGGCCTGCTTCGACGGCCCTCCGCTGCAGGCGCCAATGGACATCGTCGGCAGCCCGGTGATCCGGCTGAAGCTCGCCGCCGACCGCAAACGCGCGATGGTCGCGGTGCGCCTGTGCGACGTCCAGCCCGACGGCGCCTCGACGCGCATCACCTATGGCGTGCTCAACCTCTGCCACCGCAACGGCCACGAGTTCCCCGAAGAAGTCGTGCCGGGCGAGACGTTTGAGATCGCCTTCAAGCTCGACGACATCGCCTACCGCATTGCTGCGGGCAACCGGCTGCGCGTCGCCGTCTCGTCGACCTACTGGCCGCTGGTCTGGCCGTCGCCGGAAGAGGTGACGCTCACGATCCACGACGGCGCGATCGACCTGCCGGTACGCCCGCCCAGTGAGGGCGACGAATGGACCTTCGAGGAGCCCGAGGGTGCGGCGCCCTGGCAGATCGAAACCCTGCGCGAAAGTTCGAACAGCCGCAGGATCGATCGCGACGAAGCGACCGGCAAGGTGACGCTCGCCATCGTCGACGACTTCGGCGAAATCCGCGACATCGACCACGGTCTGGTCATCGGCGACGTCGCCCGCGAGACCTGGACAATCCTCCCCTCCGACCCGCTCTCGGCCCATGGCGAGACCCACTGGACACAGACATTGTCCAGAAACGACTGGGCCGTCCGCACAGAGACCTTCACGACGATGCGCTCGGATGCGATGAATTTCCATCTCACGGGCCGCATCGAGGCTTACGAAGGCGAAAAACTGATCTTCGAACGCGATTTCGACGAAGTTATCCCCCGCGACGGGATCTGACGCTCGCGGCCATTTGGTCCAGAAGCGACATGCCGATTGCGCCATGCGATGTCGTAATCGGTCTTGCCGCTGTCCTTACGTGCGGTCAATATCGGCATCAGAAGTCGAGCCATAACGACCGCCAGAGTGAGGAGCCTTCCAATGTCCGATGAACTGGAATTCCTGAGCCGTCATGTCGCTGTAGGCAAATTGAGCCGGCGCGACTTCCTGGGCCGCGCCGCTGCCCTTGGCGTCTCAGCAGCATTCGCCAACACGCTTATGTCCAACGCCGCCAGGGCCGAAGGCCCGGTCAAGGGCGGCATCCTTCGCGCCGGCATGCAGGGAGGTGCTGCAACCGACAGCCTCGACCCGGCATCCTGGTCGAGTCAGGTTCCCTATTTCTTCGGCCGCCAGTGGGGCGAACAGCTGGTGCAGATCTCGCCGACCGGCGAAGTGCATCCCGCCCTTGCCGAGGAGTGGGGCGCATCCGACGATGCCAAGACCTGGACCTTCAAGATCCGCAAGGGGGTGCAGTTCCACAACGGCAAGGAGATGACCCCTGACGACGTGGTGGCGACCATGGAGCGCCACTCGGACGAAAAGGCGAAGTCGGGCGCCCTCGGCCTGATGGGCGGCATCGCCTCGGTCAAGAAAGACGGCCAGAACGTCGTCTTCACGCTCAAGGAGGCCAATGCCGACCTGCCCTTCCTGCTCGACGACTACCACCTGATGATCCAGCCCAATGGCGGCAAGGACAAGCCCGACGCAGGCATCGGCACCGGCCCCTACAAGGTCACAGTCAACGAGGCGGGCGTGCGGCTCGGCGGCGAGAAGTTCGCCAGTTACTGGCGCGACGATCGCGGCTTCGCCGATCAGATCGAGATCATCGTCATCAACGACGCCACGGCCCGCACCTCGGCGCTGCAGGGCGGCCAGGTCGACATCATCAACCGCGTCGAGCCGAAGATCGTCGAACTGATCAAGCGCGTGCCGGGCGTGGTCATCCGCAACGTCGCCGGCCGCGGCCACTACGTCTTCATCGCCCACTGCAACACCGCGCCCTTCGACAACAACGATCTCCGGCTGGCGCTGAAATACGCGCTCGACCGCGAGGAGATGCTGCAGAAGATCCTGATGGGCTACGGCTCGGTCGGCAACGACACGCCGATCAACAAGGCCTATCCGCTGTTCACCGAGATGGAGCAGCGCAAGTACGACCCGGACAAGGCGGCCTTCCACTACAAGAAGTCCGGCCATTCCGGCTCGGTGCTGCTGCGCACCTCCGACGTCGCCTTCCCGGGTGCAGTCGATGCCGCCCAGCTCTACCAGCAGAGTGCCGCCAAGGCCGGGATCACCATCGAGGTCAAGCGCGAGCCGGGCGACGGCTACTGGTCGGAGGTCTGGAACAAGCAGCCCTTCTCCGCCTCCTACTGGGGCGGGCGGCCGACGCAGGACCAGATGTATTCGACCGCCTACTATTCCAAGGCCGACTGGAACGACACGCGCTTCTTCCGCGAGGACTTCGACAAGATGCTGTTCCAGGCACGCTCCGAACTCGACAAGGACAAGCGCAAGAAGATCTACGCCGACATGGGCCAGATCGTCCGCGACGAGGGCGGGGTCATCACGCCGATGTTCAACGACTTCATCGACGCCACCAGCGCCAAGGTCGGCGGCTGGGTCGATGACGGCAACCAGGAGATGATGGGCGGCTACGCACTGTCCAAGTGCTGGCTCAACGCGTGAGATCGGCCACGCCCGCATGTCCAATCCGATCCTGAAACTGATCGCCCAGCGCATCGCGCTGGGCCTTCTGCTGCTTCTGGCCGTTTCGGTCCTGATCTTCGCCGGTACGCAAATCCTGCCCGGCGACGTCGCCCAATCCATTCTCGGCCAGTCGGCGACGCCCCAGGCGCTCGCCAACCTGCGCGAGTCGCTCGGCCTCAACGACCCTGCCTATGTCCGCTACTTCAGGTGGCTGGGCGGGGTGCTGACCGGCGACCTCGGCACGGCCCTGTCCAGCCGGCAGGACATCGCCACAGCCATCGGCGGGCGCCTCAAGAACACGCTGTTCCTCGCCTTCTGGGCGGCGGCCGTTTCCGTGCCGCTGGCGATCCTGCTCGGGCTGCTGGCGGTGCGCTACCGCAACGGCTTCATCGACAAGGCGATCTCGGGCCTGGCTCTGGCCTCGACCTCGCTGCCGGAGTTCTTCGTCGGCTACCTGCTCGTCTATTTCTTCGCCGTGAAGTGGCAGATCTTCCCCGGCATCTCCACCGTCTATGACGGCATGCCCTTCCTCGAGCGCATGAAGGCGATCGCCCTGCCGGCGACAGCACTCACGCTCGTCGTGCTCGCCCACATGATGCGCATGACGCGCGCGGCGATCCTCAACGTCATGCAGTCGGCCTACATCGAGACGGCCGAGCTCAAGGGTCTGTCGCCCTTCGACATCATCCGCAAGCACGCCTTCCCCAACGCGATCGCACCGATCATCAACGTCGTCATGCTCAACCTCGCCTTCCTCATCGTCGGCGTCGTCGTGATCGAGGTGATCTTCGTCTATCCCGGCATGGGGCAGTATCTCGTCGACCATGTCGCCAAGCGCGACGTGCCTGTGGTGCAGGCGGTGGGGCTGATCTTCGCCGCGGTCTATATCGGCCTCAACATCGTCGCCGACATCGCCGCCATCGTCGCCAACCCGCGCCTCCGGCACCCGAAATAGGACGGCGCCATGCGAGACCTCAAACGCATTCCCATCGGCGCCTGGATCGGCCTGATCCTGACTGCGCTGTTCCTGATCGCGGCCGCCTTCGCGCCGTGGATCGCCCCCTACGGCAAGGCCGACATCGTCGGCGACGTCTGGGCGCCGGCCAGCGGCCAGTTCCTGCTCGGCACCGACAATCTCGGCCGCGACTTGCTCTCGCGCATGATCTACGGCGCCCGCACGACGATCTTCATCGCCGTGCTGGCAACGGCGCTGTCGTTCTCGCTGGGCTCGATCCTCGGCTTCACCGCCGCGGTCGTCGGCGGCTGGTTCGACACCACCATGTCGCGGCTGGTCGACCTCCTGATGGCGATCCCGACGCTGATCTTCGCGCTCGTGGTGCTGTCTGTGCTGCCCTCGACGCTGATGACGCTGATCCTCGTCATGGGCATCCTCGACGCCACCCGCGTCTATCGCCTGTCGCGCGCGGTGGCCGTCGACATCAACGTCATGGACTTCGTCGAGGCGGCCAAGCTGCGCGGCGAGGGCAAGGGCTGGATCATCTTCCGCGAGATCCTGCCCAACGCGCTCTCCCCGCTCGTCTCCGAGCTCGGCCTGCGCTTCATCTACGCGGTGCTGTTCCTCTCCGCGCTGTCCTTCCTTGGCCTCGGCGTGCAGCCGCCGGACGCGGATTGGGGCGGCATGGTCAAGGAGAACAAGGACGGCATCGTCTTCGGTATCCCTGCGGCGCTGATTCCCGCCGCGGCGATCGCAGCACTCGCCATCTCCGTCAACCTCGTCGCCGACTGGGTGCTCAACCGGACGACCGATCTCAAGGGGGGCCGCGGCAATGGCTAGGACACCCAAGCCGGCAGCCGGCTCGGACATGCTGCTCGACATCCGCAACCTCCGGCTCGAGGCCAAGGTCTACCCGCCCGGGGAGGCGCCCAGGACGATCACGCTCGTGCACGACGTCTCGCTCAGCCTGCATCGCGGCAAGGTGCTCGGCCTGATCGGCGAATCCGGCGCCGGCAAGTCGACCATTGGGCTGTCGTCGATGGCCTATGGCCGCGGCGGCGTGAAGATCACCGGCGGCGAGATCATCCTCAACGGCCGCGACATCCGCAAGGCCGGCACGTCCGGCGTCCGCGCCCTGCGCGGCCGCGAGGTCTGCTATGTCGCGCAGTCGGCGGCGGCGGCCTTCAACCCCGCCCACCGGCTGATGGACCAGGTGGTCGAGGCCTCGGTGCTGCACGGCGTCTGCAGCCGCGAGGAAGCGGAGAAGCGGGCCGTGGCTCTGTTCAGGAAGCTCAGCCTTCCCGATCCGGAGAACATCGGCAGGCGCTTCCCGCACCAGGTCTCGGGCGGCCAGCTGCAGCGCGTCATGACCGCCATGGCACTTTGCTCCGAACCCGACCTGATCGTCTTCGACGAGCCGACCACCGCTCTCGACGTCACCACCCAGATCGACGTGCTCGCCGCGATCAAGGAGGCGATCCGCGACACCGGCGTGGCGGCCCTCTACATCAGCCACGACCTCGCCGTGGTCGCCCAGGTCGCCGACGAGATCATGGTGCTCAGGCACGGCAAGCTGGTGGAATGGGGCGGCACGCGCCAGATCATCAAGGAGCCGCGGCAGGAATACACCACCGCCCTGGTCGCCGTGCACGAGATCGCGCACGAGGAGAAGAAGCCGAACGCCGCCCCCTTCCTGTCGGTCAAGAACGTCACGGCGGCCTATGCCGGCGGCAGGATCAAGGTGCTGAAGAACGTCTCGGTCGACGTCCTGCCCGGCCAGACGCTCGCCGTCGTCGGCGAATCCGGCTCCGGCAAGTCGACGCTGGCGCGCGCCATCACCGGGCTGTTGCCGCCCGAGCAGGGCAGCATAAGCTTCGCTGGCCGGACGCTCGGCAACCGGCTGGCGGACCGCACCCGCGACGACCTGCGCGAGCTGCAGATGATCTACCAGATGGCCGACGTGGCGATGAACCCGCGCCAGACGGTGGCGACCATCATCGGCAGGCCGCTGGAGTTCTACTTTGGCATGGGCGGCAAGGAACGCGACGCCCGCGTCGCCGAGCTGCTCGACAAGATCGAGCTGGGGCGCGGCTTCGCCGACCGCTATCCGGCGGAGCTTTCGGGCGGCCAGAAGCAGCGCGTCTGCATCGCCCGGGCGCTGGCGGCCAAGCCGCGCCTGATCATCTGCGACGAGGTCACCAGCGCGCTCGACCCGCTGGTCGCCAACGGCATCCTCAAGCTGCTGCTCGAGCTGCAGCAGGAGGAAGGCGTGGCCTACCTCTTCATCACCCACGACCTGGCCACGGTGAAGTCGATCGCCGATTCCATCGCCGTCATGTATCGCGGCGAAGTGGTGCGCTACGGGCCGAAGTCCCAGGTGCTCAAGCCGCCCTTCGACGCCTATACCGACCTGTTGCTCTCGTCGGTGCCGGAGATGGAGATGGGCTGGCTGGAAAAGGCCATCAAGGGCCGGAGGATGGCAAGCGCGGGAAATTGAGGGGCGCGCAACAATATTCTTGTGTAAGTCGCGCTCCTTCCCACCCCCCCTCTGGCCTGCCGGCCATCTCCCCCACAAGGGGGGAGATCAAGCCTTCATCGGCGCCGGCCACAATCACCAACATCGCAAAGGGCCAAATTATGCCCGGCGATCACAATTGTCGGCATCCTGGAGGATGAGCACCGGCGGTGACGCGACTGATCACCCCCCTTGTGGGGGAGATGGCCGGCAGGCCAGAGGGGGGTGCGAAGGAGCGCTACCTCCTCACCACACCCACTCGCCACGCCCCAGCGCGGCGACCGCATCGACGACGCGGGTGAAGCTGGCGCGGGCGCGGCCCACCGAATGGCGCGCGCGCAGGTAGCCGTGCACCAGCCCTGGCTCCTCGAACCAGAAGGCTTTTCCGCCGGCGGCGACCACGCGTTCGCCATAGGCCTCGCCGTCGGAAGACAGCGGGTCGCATTCGGCGGTGATGATCACCGTCGGCGGCAGATTGGCGAAATCGGCGTCGGCCAGCGGCATGAGCGTGATGTCGCCGGTGCGGTCCTCGCCGCCGGTGCGGATGTCCTTGTAGAATTCGAGGTCGCGCATCGTCAGCATCGGCGCCTCGGCATGCCGGACATAGGAGCCGCGCGACTGGTCGCCGCCGAGCCCGGGATAGATCAGCACCTGGCCGACCGGCCGGCGCTCGTGCCCGCGCGTGGCGTGGCTGACGGCGGCGGCGAGGTTGCCGCCGGCGCTGTCGCCGGCGAGCACGACGGGCTGCGCGTGGGCCTCGATCGCCCATTCGAACGCGGCCATGGCGTCGTCGAAGGCCGCCGGATGCCGGTGCTCGGGCGCAAGCCGGTAGTCGACGGACACCACCTCGTAGCCCGTCCGGCCGCAGAGCTCGGCGCAGACGTCGTCATGGCTGTCGAGCCCGCCGAGAATGAACCCGCCGCCGTGGAAATAGAGCACCACCGCCTCCGGCGTCGTGCCGGCCAGGCGGTAGATGCGGATCGGGATTTTCCGCCCCGGGGCGGCGATGGCGGTCGTCTCGGCCGCAACGCCCTCGGGATAGCCGGCGAAGAACTCGCCGCACATGCGGTCGTAGATATCGCGCTGCTGGTGAACCGTGTAGTCGATGGTATCGGGCGGATAATAGGAGTTGGTCCGCTCGATGAAGGCCCAGGTCTCGGCGTCGATGAGTTTGGCGTAGTCGGTCATTGGCGCGAACCTCGGTCGAGGTAGCGCTCTACGTCGCTCCCCTCTGGCCTGCCGGCCATCTCCCCCACGAGGGGGGAGATCAGGCTGCCGCCGACGTCGCGACCAATCGCAAGCTTCCCAGATGTACGCCGCGTTGCGAAGCCGAGGAGCTTGGCGCGAGGCCGACGCGACTGATCTCCCCCCTCGTGGGGGAGATGGCCGGCAGGCCAGAGGGGGGCGCGAGAGAACGCAGTCATCTCCACGAACCTACTTCCCCTTCCACACCGGGTCGCGCTTTTCGGCGAATGCCTTGAAGCCCTCGAGATTGTCTTCCGAGGCGTAGAGTTCGTCCACCGTGCGGAACTGGCGCTTGGTGATGCGGTTCATCGTTTCCTGGAAGCCCATCACCTCGGCGGCGCGGGCAACCTCCTTGATCGCAGCGAAAACCAGCGGCGGCCCGCCGGCCAGCAGCCGGGCGATCTCCCAGACGCGGTCCTCGAGCTTGTCGGCCGGCAGCACCTCGTTGACCAGGCCCCAGCGATGCGCCTCGGCCACGTCCATCCAGCGGCCGGTGAGCAGAAGGTCCATCGCCACATGATAGGGGATGCGTTTGGGCAGCTTGATGGTGGCGGCGTCGGCAAGCGTGCCGGCGCGGATTTCCGGCAGCGCGAAGCTCGAATGATCCGAGGCGTAGATCAGGTCGCAGGACAGCGCCAGCTCGAAGCCGCCGCCGACCGCCATGCCGTTGACGCAGGCGATCACCGGCTTGTTGAGGTCGCGCAGTTCCTGCAGCCCGCCGAAGCCGCCGACGCCATAGTCGCCGTCGACCGCATCGCCGTTTGCCGCGGCCTTCAGGTCCCAGCCGGCCGAGAAGAATTTTTCGCCCGCCGTTTTTACGATGGCGATGCGCAAGCCCTCGTCGTCGCGGAAGGCCTTGAAGGTTTCGCCCAACAGCCGCGACGTGGCGAGGTCGATGGCGTTGGCCTTGGGCCGGTCGAGCGTGACCTCGAGGATCACGCCTTCCTTTCGGGTTTTCACGACGTCGGACATTTTCACTCTCCTGCGCTTGCGCTCCCCTCCCCCTTGAGGGGAGGGTGTCCGGACGCAGTCCGGACGGGTGGGGTCGTCAAAGCTGGGCACGGCGTGTTGGCGGTGCCTCCCGAGGCTACCCCCTCTTGGCGCTTCGCGGCCACCTCCCCCTCGAGGGGGGAAGAACAAACCAGCAGCGCATCCGCGATCCAGGCGCCCTGCCCTTCCCCACAGACGATCAGCGGGTTGATGTCGAGCTCCTCGATCGCATCGGCATGCTCCAACACGAATGCGGCAATGGCCATGATCGCATCGATGGCGGCATAGACATCCCCCCGTTGGCGGCCGCGGTAGCCGTCGAGCAGCGGGAACATCTTCAGCCGCTTGAGCGCCGCCTCGACCTCGCCGCGCGAGACGGGAAGCAGCAGCGTGGCGCTGTCCTTGAGGAGTTCGACCAGCACGCCGCCGGTGCCGACGGTCATGACAGTACCGAACAGCGGATCGCGCACGACGCCGACGATCAGCTCGGCCACGCCGCCCGAGACCATCTTCTCGACATAGAGGCCGCTGCCCAGCGGCAGCAACGCGGCGGCAGCCGCGCCCACATCCTCGCCGGTCCGCAGATTGAGCCGCACCGCGCCCAACTCGCTCTTGTGAGCGACGCCCAGCGCCTTGAGCGCGACGGGATAGCCAAGCGCCTCGGCCGCTGCGATTGCTTCCGCTACGGTCGATGCACGATGGCCAGACGGAACGGCAAGGCCAGCGTCTCGAAGGAGGGATTTGGCTGCGGCTTCGTCGAGGGTCTGCGGAGTTCTGGCAGCCAACGTCGCCGAGGCAGCCCTCACCGTCTCGGGCTCCGCCCGAGCCACCTCTCCCCCACTGCGTGAGGGAGAGGAACCGCCAGTCATGGAGCTCGCGCCATCTTCAGGTTCGATTCCTCTCCCCCGGGCAGGGGGAGAGGTGTCGAGCGAAGCGAGACGGTGAGGGGGTGATTTCTCGCCCACCTTGGCAGCTGTCGGCCTCCCCCACGCTTCTCCGATCGTCGCCGCAGCCTCGGCCGCGTCCATCGCCTCGGCGATGCCCTGCAACGGCACGATGCCGCGCGCAAGGAGATCCGCGGCGTGCTCTTCGGTCAGGTTCTCCGACATCGACGCCACCACGGCGCCGCGCGCGCCATTGGCCTTCAGTGCCGCCTCGAAGGCGCGCACGGTCGGCCACCAGTCGGCGTCCGAGCAGCGATCGTTGCGCGGGAAATCCAGCACCAGCACGTTGAGGTCGAAACCACCCGATGCCATTGCCGCGAAGGTCGCGGTCATCGCCGGTTCGTCGTTCCAGATGAAGGTATGGTAGTCGAGCGGATTGGCGACCGCCACGAAGGCGCCGAGCGTCGACTTGATCCGCGCATGGTGCTCCGGCGTCAGCGCGGGGAAACGGAGCCGCCGGCCCTCGGCGCTGTCGGCCATGACCGAAGCCTCGCCGCCCGAGCAGCTCATCGACGACAGCGAAAAACCCGGCAGCGGGCCGACCGCATGCAAGAGCTTCAGCGTCTCGAGCAGCGACGGGATGGTGTCGACGCGGGCAATACCCAGGCGCTTGAGGAAGGCATCAGACGCCGCGTCGGAACCGGCCAGCGACGCCGTGTGCGAGATCGTCGCCTTGCGCGCCTGCTCGGAGCGGCCGACCTTCATGGCGACGATCGGCTTGCCCAACTCCCGCGCGCGCGCAGCCAGCCGCTCGAAGCCGTCGACGGTGTCGAAGCCCTCGATGTGCAGCCCGAGGCACGAGACCCGCTCGTCCTCGATCAGGCCCAGCGCCATCTCGGAGAGACCCGTCTGCGCCTGGTTGCCCGCCGTCATCAGGAAGGCGACCGGCAGGCCGCGCTTCTGCATGGTCAGGTTGCAGGCGATGTTCGACGACTGCGTGATGATGGCGACGCCGCGCCCGCCGGGCGCCAGCCGCTGGCCGCCATGCTGGTCGGGCCACAACAGCGCGCCGTCGGCATAGTTGATGAGGCCATAGCAGTTGGGTCCGATGACCGGCATCGCGCCCGCCGCCGCCACCAGTTCCCCCTGCAGCCGCTCGCCGTCGGCGTCGTCATTGCCGGCTTCGAGAAAGCCCGAGGCGAAGCAGATCGCCCCGCCCGCGCCGCGCGCCGAGAGCTGCGCGATCACCTCGATGGTCAGGAAGCGGTTGACACCGATGAAGGCCGCGTCGGGTGCAGCGGGCAGCTCCGCCACCGAGCGGAAGGTCCTGATGCCCTCGACCTCGTCCTTTGTCGGATGCACCGGCCAGATGTCGCCGGCAAAGCCCATTTTCAGGCACTGCCTGACCACGGCCGCTGCCTGCGAGCCGCCGAACACGGCGATCGACTTCGGCCGCAGCAGCCGTTCGAGGCGGCTCTTGCCGGGTTCGGGCGGCGCCGGCTTCGGGGTGGGGGTAGATGAAGTCGAGCCAGACATATTTACCCCCACCCGGCCCTGCGGGCCATCCTCCCCACAAGGGGGAGGGTCGAACCAGGAAGCCGCGACATCATCCGCCCACCGCCCTG
Source organism: Aminobacter sp. Piv2-1 (assembly GCF_037625995.1). Taxonomy (NCBI): domain Bacteria; kingdom Pseudomonadati; phylum Pseudomonadota; class Alphaproteobacteria; order Hyphomicrobiales; family Phyllobacteriaceae; genus Aminobacter; species Aminobacter sp. Piv2-1. The sequence continues at coordinate 44,231 of NZ_JARKMU010000003.1, read as the reverse complement.
AGCAGGGCGCGCGAGATGATGTGCCGCTGGATTTCGGACGTTCCTTCCCAGATGCGCTCGACGCGGGCGTCGCGCCAGATGCGCTCGAGCGGCAGGTCGTCCATCAGGCCCATGCCGCCATGGATCTGGATCGCCTCGTCGGCGACGAAGGCCAGCATCTCGGTGGCCTTGAGCTTGGCCATCGCCATGTCCTGGTCGGTGACCGTGCCCTGGTCGTATTTCCAGCCGGCCTCCATCACCATCAGCTCGGCTGCCTTGAGCTCGGTCGCCATGTCGGCGAGCTTGAACGACACGCCTTGGAACTTGCCGATCTGCTGGCCGAACTGCTCGCGTTGGGCCGCGTATTCGACCGCGTGGCCCAGCGCCCGCTCGGCGCGGCCGAGGCAGGTGGCGCCGACCTGCAGGCGCGTCGCGCCCAGCCAGCTGTTGGCGACCTCGAAGCCCTTGTGGACCTCGCCCAGAACCTGGCTCGCCGGCAGCCGGCAGTCGTCGAACTCCAGCACCGAATTGGTGTAGCCGCGATGCGAGACGTTGCGATAGCCGTCGCGCACGGTGAAGCCGGGCGTGCCCTTGTCGACGAAGAAGGCGGTGATCTTCTTGCGTTTCCCCCGCGGCGTGTCTTCCTCGCCCGAGGCCATGAACACGATGGCGAAATCGGCGAGGTCGGCGTGGCTGATGAAATGCTTGGTGCCGTTCAGCACCCAGTCGCCGCCCTTTTCGACCGCGGATGCCTTCATGCCGCGCAGGTCGGAGCCGGCCCCCGGCTCGGTCATCGCGAGACAGTCCGACTTCTCGCCGCGGATGCAGGGAAACAGGTACTTTTCGCGCTGCTCCGGCGTACCGGCGAGCAGGATGTTGGACGGGCGCGCCACGCAGGTCCAGTGCAGCGCATAGTTGGCGCGGCCGAGTTCCTTTTCGTAGAGCAGCCAGGTCAGTGTATCGAGCCCGGCGCCGCCGACGTCCGCCGGCATGTTGGCGGCATAGAGCCCGGCGGCGATCGCCTTTGCCTTGATCTCCTCGATCAGCTCGCGCCGGAGGTGGCCGGTGCGCTCGACCTCGCGTTCATGCGGATAAAGCTCGTTCTCGACGAAGGCGCGCGTCGTGTCGACGATCAGCTGCTGTTCCTCGGACAGACCGAAATGCATCGTCTCAGCCCTTCTTCTTGGCCGCGGCCTTCTTCGTTGCCTTCTTCACCGGCTTGGCAGCCTTGGCCTTTTCGGCCGCCTTCGACACCTTGGGCTTGGCCTGCGCGGCGAGCTGCCGCGTGTAGTCCTTGTAGAGCGCGCCGGCGCCCCAGCCCTTGCCCTTGTTCTGCTTCGACAGCGCATCCATGATCGCCACGAGATTGTCGTCGCGGATCTTCTCCAGCTCGCGGATCGACCACTTCGACGACTGGTCGTCCGATTGGGTCGCGATCAGGTCGACTAGCTCGTCGTTGAATTCCGGCACGTCCATCAGCTTGGTCCACGGCCATTTCAGGCAGGGGCCGAACTGGGCCATGAAGTGGCGCATTCCCGCCTCGCCGCCGGCGACGCGATAGACCTGGAACATGCCCATCTGGGCCCAGCGCAGGCCGAAGCCGTAGCGCATGATGTCGTCGAGTTCCTCGACCGAGCAGATGCCGTCCTTGATCAGCCACAGCGCCTCGCGCCACGCCGCCTCCAGCAGGCGGTCGCCGACGAAGGCCTCGATCTCCTTGCGGATGACCACTGGCTTCATGCCGATGGAGGCATAGATTTCCTTGGCGACCTCGATGGCCTCGGGGAAGGTCTGGGCGCCGCCGACGATCTCGACGATGGGCAGCAGGTAGACCGGGTTGAACGGATGGCCGACCACCAGCCGCTCGGGATGCTTCTTCATCGCCACCTGCATGTCGGACGGCTTGATGCCCGAGGTGGACGAGCCGACGATCGAGTTGGCCGGCGCATATTGGTCGATCTCGGCCAGCACCCTGTGCTTGAGATCGAGCCGTTCCGGCACGCTTTCCTGGATAAAGTCGGCGTCGGCCACGGCTTCCGCGATGGTCTTGGCGAAGGTCAGCTTGCCCTCCTTGGGCAGGCCGCCAGGCACCATCTGCTTGTAGGCGCGGCGCGCGCCCTTCATCACCTCGCCAACCTTGCGGGCGGCCTCCGGGTCGGGATCGAAGATCGACACGTCGATGCCGTTGAGCAGCAGCCGCGCCACCCAGCCCGCGCCGATCACCCCGCCGCCGATGGCGGCCGCCTTGGAAATTGTCATTGTGTGAACTCCGGGAGAGCCGCTGGAATTGAATGGAAATTGGGATCGAGGAGCTTCGTCACGCCCCCCTCTGGCCTGCCGGCCATCTCCCCCTCAAGGGGGGAGATCAGACCGTCATCAACCCCGTTGCCAATCACCAACTTGGCAAAGCCTATCCTTGCGACGGTGCAGGATGGGTACCGCCGGCGACGCGACTGATCTCCCCCCTTGAGGGGGAGATGGCCGGCAGGCCAGAGGGGGGTGCTTCGCGCTTCCATGCTACGCCGCCAGCGGCGCGCGCTTCACGAGGTTCAGCTTCTTGCGCACCTCTTCCGGCCCGATGACCCGCGCGCCGAGGGTCTCGACGATGGTCACCGCCTTTTCGACCAGCTGCGCGTTGGTCGCCAGCACGCCCTTGTCGAGCCAGAGATTGTCCTCGAGGCCGACGCGTACGTTGCCGCCGGCCAGCACCGCCGCCGCCGCATAGGCCATCTGGTTGCGGCCGAGCGAGAAGGCCGAGAAGGTCCAGCTCTTCGGCACGTTGTTGACCATGGCCATGAAGGTGTTGAGGTCATCAGGCGCGCCCCACGGCACGCCCATGCACAGCTGCACCAGCGTGTCGGGGGCTAGCACGCCCTCCTCCACCAGTTGCTTGGCGAACCAGAGATGGCCGGTGTCGAAGGCCTCGATCTCGGGCTTCACGCCCATCGCGGTCATCATGCCGCCCATGGCGCGCAGCATGCCCGGCGTGTTGGTCATGACATAGTCGGCCTCGGCGAAGTTCATCGTGCCGCAGTCGAGCGTGCAGATTTCCGGCAGGCACTGGCGCACGTGCTCGACGCGGTTCGAGGCGCCGCCCATGTCGGTGCCGGCTTCCTTCAGCGGCAACGGGTTCTCGACGCCGCCGAACACCATGTCGCCGCCCATGCCGGCGGTCAGGTTCAGCACCACGTCGACGTCTGCCGCGCGGATGCGCTCGGTCACCTCGCGGTAGAGATGGATGTCGCGGCGCGGCTTGCCGGTTTCGGGATCGCGGACGTGGCAGTGGACGATCGCCGCGCCCGCCTTGGCCGCCTCGATGGCCGAGTCGGCGATCTGCTTGGGCGAACGCGGCACCAGATGGCTGCGATCCTGCGTGCCGCCGGACCCGGTCACGGCACAGGTAATGAAGACCTCGCGGTTCATCTCGAGCGGCATCGCATTCCTCCCATACGAAACATCTGTCGCGATCATCGCGCCGCTTGCGTGCATCTGTTTTGCGTTTTACGAAATCCAAATGGCCAAGAGCGAAAAACCGACAATCTTTCGCAGCGAGCGCGCCTCGCTCAGGGTGACGATGCTGGTCTTCTCCGGCGCGTCCATCATGTGCGTGGCCTCCGCCATCGATCCGCTGCGCGCCGCAAACCGCATCGCCGGCGAAACACTGTTCGATTTCCGCCTCGTCTCGGCCACCGGGCAGCCGGCGGTCACCACCTGCGGCCTGCCGGTAGCCGTATCCGGCGCCTTCGATCCCGGCGAACCGTGCGACGTGCTCGTCGTCATCGCCGGCTTCGGCACGCAGGGCTACGCCACCTCCAAGCTGCTCGGCGGCCTGCGCCGCGCCGCCCGTGGCGCGCGGGCGGTCGGCGGTGTCGAGGCCGGCACCTGGCTGGTCGCCCGCGCCGGCCTGCTGGACGGCAGAGCCGCGACCACGCACTGGGAGGATCTGGAGGACTTTTCCGTGGCCTTTCCCGAGGTCGACGTGCGCCCCGACCGCTACATCATCGACGGTCCCGTCTTCACCTGCGGCGGGGCCGCGCCGACCTTCGACCTGATGCTGCATCTGGTGCGGTCGCGGCTCGGCATGGCGGTGGCGCTCGATGTGGCCAGCGTCTTCATCTACGACCAGTCGCGTGCGGCAACCGATGCCCAGCCGCTGGTCTCGCTCGGCCGGCTCGACGGCTACGACCCGCGGCTCGCCCAGGCGATCCGGCTGATGGAGGCGCATGTCGACCGGCCGCTGACGATCGAGGCGATCGCCAAGCGCGCCGGCGTGACGGCGCGCACGCTCGAAAGCATCTTCCGCGGCTCGATCGGCGAAACGCCGGGCGCCTACTATCTCAGGCTGCGCCTGAGTGCCGCCCGCAGGCTGGTGGTGGACACCCGCGTCAGCATGGCCGAAGTGGCCGAGCGCACCGGCTTCTCCTCCGCCGCTGCCTTTTCCCGCAGCTTTTCGCGGGCCTTCGGCACCGCGCCGGTGAGGATGCGGCGGGCGTAGTTGGCGCTCTGCCGGAGCCGCCTGTGCGCTTCAGACCCCCCACCCTCAATCCCTCCCCACAAGGGGGAGGGAGGCTTTGCTTCGCGCCATGCGATCCAATGGTGAGCCCATCTCGCTGGGCGCGACCAGCGCCGGAATCCCCCTCCCCTTGTGGGGAGGGGTTAGGGGTGGGGGTAACCTCGTATGCGCTGGGTCAGGAGAAGGGTGCCGGCGACCATGGGAAGCTCTCAGCCTCGCTTGCGAAGGATCCAGTCCACCGCACCGGTCAGGTCGTCGACGACCGCGGTCGGATGCGGGGCGAAGCGGCCCTCGTCGCCCGGCCGGTACTTGCCCGTGCGCACCAATAGCCCTGCCCCCAGCCCTGCCCGCAACGCGCCGGCGACGTCGCTCTCCATGTCGTCGCCGACCATGACGGCATCGCCCGGCCCGCAGCCCAGGCCGGCAAGGGCGGCGTGGAAGAAGTCGCGCGAGGGCTTGCCGAGCACGATCGCCTGCTTGCCGGCGGCGAACTCGAGCGCGGCAATGAAGGCCCCGGCATCGAGGCTGAGGCCGCCGTCGGCGTCCTTGAAGGTCCGGTTGGTGGCGAGCGCCAGGAACTCGGCGCCGTCGACGAGCTGCCGGAAGGCGCCGTTCATCGCTGCGTAGTCGAAGGCCTCGGCGGCGTCGCCGACCACGACGGCCTTCAGCTCGCCCGTGGGGACGCCGGAAAACTCCGCTTCGAGATCCGGATGCACGAGCAGATGCGGACTGCAGCCATGCGCCGTCAGCCATGCGACCGCGGCGTTCGCCGGCGTCAGCAGTTCGCCATCCGACACGGCGATGCCGAGCCCGGCCAGCTGCGCCACGATCGCCTGTCGCGGCGAGCGCGTGGTGTTGCTGACGAAGCGGATGGGCAGGCCGGCATCGCGCAGCCGCGCGATCGCCTCGACCGCGCCCGGGATCGGCGTGTCGCCGTCATAGACGACGCCCGAAAGATCCAGGAGCACCGCGCGTATCATCCCCGGAGGATGGCTGACCATCCTCCGTTCGTCAAACGCAGCGGCAAGGGGCTATGCCGCGTCGCGGCCCTCGTGGTCGATCCGCGCCCGCATGCTCTCGGCGAGCACGAGTTCGAGCCGCTTGGCCACTGCCCGGCTCCATTCGTCGGACAGTTCGGTCTCCGTGACCGGCGGCAGCGCCATCAGGCGGTCGACGATCGAAACGGCCTCCGACTTGTCGAGGAGAGCCTCGATCGCCGGATCGTGGTTTTGCGTGGTGAAAGTCTTTTGTTCCCGTCTCATGGGACACTAAGTGGCTGATTCGACTGGCGCCATGAGGGCGAGAAAGGGGCAATTCGGGGGCAAGGTGTGCCCCCGCCGGAACCTCAACCGCCCGTGCCCCACCCACGAACGGCGCGTGGGGCCCAACGGCTTCGGACAGCCGTTCCCGGAAGGCGCCGTCAGACGTAGCGGTTGACGACGTTCTCCAGATATTCCTGCCGCCCCGACTTCGGCTGCGGCTCGATGCCGTCCTTGACCACGCGCGCGGCGATATCCTCGAGGCTGCGCTCACCTGCCAGCATCGCCTTGGCCTCGGCCGAGTTCCAGCCGGCATAGCGGGCGTCGAGCGGGCCCGACAGTGCCTTGTCCTCGATCATCTTCGCCGCAGCCTTGAGGCCACGGGCGCAGGCGTCCATGCCGCCGATATGGGCGACCAGCAGGTCCTCGGGGTCGAGCGACTGGCGGCGCAGCTTGGCGTCGAAATTGGTGCCGCCCGTCTTAAAGCCACCACCCAGCAGCACCTGGTAATAGGCCAGCGCCATCTCCGGCACGTTGTTGGGGAACTGGTCGGTGTCCCAGCCCGACTGGTAGTCGTTGCGGTTCATGTCGATGGAGCCGAAGATGCCGAGCGCATTGGCGGTCGCCAGCTCGTGTTCGAACGAGTGCCCGGCCAGGATGGCATGGCCCTGCTCGATGTTGACCTTCACCTCCTTCTCCAGCCCGTACTTCCTGAGGAAGCCGTAGACGGTGGCGACGTCGTAGTCGTACTGGTGCTTGGTCGGCTCCTGCGGCTTCGGCTCGATCAGGATCGTGCCGGTGAAGCCGATCCTGTGCTTGTAATCGACGACGAGATTGAGGAAGCGGCCGAGCTGGTCGAGCTCGCGGCCCATGTCAGTGTTGAGCAGCGTCTCATAGCCCTCGCGTCCGCCCCACAGCACGTAGTTCTCGCCCTTCAGCCGCTTGGTGACGTCGATGCAGTGCTTCACCGTGGCTGCCGCATAGGCAAAGACGTCCGGGTCGGGATTGGTCGCGGCACCCGCCATGAAGCGGCGGTTGGAGAACAGGTTCGCCGTGCCCCACAGAAGCTTGACGCCGGTCTTGGCCATCTTGGCCTCGAAATGGTCGGCGATCTCGTCGAGGCGCTTGGCACTCTCGGCGAAGGTCGCGCCCTCGGGCCGCACGTCGGCATCGTGGAAGCAGTAGTAGGGAACGCCCAAGAGCGAGAACAGCTCGAAGGCGACGTCGGCCTTAAGCTTGGCGCTGTCCATCGTCTCGCCGAACCAGGGCCGCTCGAAGGTCTGGCCGCCGAACGGGTCGCCGCCCGGCCAGGCGAAGCTGTGCCAGTAGGCGACGGCGAAGCGCAGATGGTCTTCCAGCCGCTTGCCGAGGACCACCTCGTCGGCATCGTAGTGCCGATAGGCCAGCGGGTTGGTGCTGTCCGGTCCCTCATATTTGACGGGCTTGATGTCGCCGAAATAGCCGGTGCTCATGGGAGAACTCCTTTCAGTGAGTACGCATCGCCGCCCGTTCCGGGGCCGCTGCCGAAATTCCGAATTCGATTACCTCAGGCGTAATTGGTTCCAGTCGTGCCTGCTGCGACAAAGGCCGCGTCAACCAAGACGAACCCGACGGAGAGCAGAAATGACCGACTACAACGCCATCACTGACGCCTACTTCGCCGCCTGGAACGAGACCGACGCAGCCGTCCGCAAGGCGAAGATAGACGCCGCCTTCACCTCCGGCGTCAGCTACCGCGACCCGATCATGCAGGGCGACGGCCATGGCGGCATCGACGCGCTGATCGCCGGCGTGCACAGCCAGTTCCCCGGCTTCCGCTTCAAGCTGAAGGGCAAGGCCGACGGCTTCGGCGACACCATCCGCTTCTCCTGGGGCCTTGGCCCCGACGGCGTCGACGCGATCGTCGAAGGCACCGACTTCGCCACCATCGAAGGCGGCCACCTGAGCGCCATCACCGGCTTCCTCGACAAGGTGCCGGGCTGAAACTCGGTCGGCGCTCACGTCGTCCCCCGGATCGCCGGATAGAGCTTGCGATAGCGCTGGTAGGCCTCGTCATAGGCGCCTGCCAGTGCCGCCACCGGCTCGATGGTTTCGGCGGTCGCCGGCGGCGTGCAGACCTGATGCGGGTCGGGGCCTTCGGCGGCGATGAGGCCGAGCCGCGCGGCACCGAAGGCGGCGCCGAAATCGCCGTCGGCGGGAATGTCGACCGGCAGGCCGAGCGCGGTGGCGATCGACTTCAGCCAGTAGCGCGAGCGCGACCCGCCGCCGATGGCGGTCACGCGCGTCAGCGATGTCCCGGCCTTGGCCAGCGCCTCCAGGCTGTCGCGGAAGGCGAAAGCCACGCCTTCGAGCACGGCCTGGGTCATCGCCGCCCGGTCGATTTCATGCGCAAGCCCCGTGAACGAGCCGCGTATCGCCGCATCGTTGTGCGGGGTGCGTTCGCCCGAGAGATAGGGCAGGAAGGTGACGCCCGACGGCGCGCGCAGTTCGTCGCCCAGCTCGCGGGTCAGTTCGGCAGCATCCTTGCCGGTGACGTTGCACAGCCAATTGAGCGAGTCCGTCGCCGACAGGATGACGCCCATCTGGTGCCAGGCATTGGGCAGCGCATGACAGAAGGTATGCACGGCACTCTCCGGATTGGGCAGATAGGCGCCGTTGGCGGCAAACAGCACGCCCGACGTGCCGAGCGACACGAAGGCGGCGCCCGGCTTGACCGTGCCCATGCCGCAGGCCGAAGCGGCGTTGTCGCCGGCGCCGCCGGCGATGACCACGCCCTGCCCCATGCCCCATTTCGCCGCCAGTTCGCCGCGCAGCGTTCCGGCCCGCTCCGTGCCCTCGACCAGCGACGGCATGTGCTCGGCGCCGAGGCCGGTGGCGGCCAGAAGCTCCGGCGACCAGCGCCGCGCCGCGACGTCCAGCCATGACGTGCCGGCGGAGTCGGACATTTCGGAGATGTACTCGCCCGACAGCCAGAGACGCAGATAGTCCTTGGGCAGCAGCACCTTGGCCACCTTGGCGAAGATGTCGGGCTCGTTGGCCTTCACCCAGGCGAGCTTGGGCGCGGTGAAGCCGGGGAAAACGATGTTGCCGGTCATCTTGCGGAAGCGCGGATCGGCATCGAGCGCCGCCGCCTCGGCAAAGCTGCGCGTGTCGTTCCACAGGATGCACGGGCGCAGCACCTTGCCAGAGGCATCGAGCAGCGTCGAGCCATGCATCTGGCCCGACAGGCCGATGCCGTGCACGGCGGCGATTTCGCTAGGATGTGCCGCCTTGAGTTCGGCGACCGCCTCTTCGGTGGCGCGGATCCAGTCGGCCGGGTCCTGCTCGGACCAGCCGTGATGCGGCCGCGACACGTCGAGCGCACCATGGCCGGAACCGATGATCTTCTGGTCGGCATCCATCAAAAGCGCCTTCACGCCTGACGTGCCGAGATCGAGCCCGAGATACATGCCGTTCCTCCCGAATGAGCGACGCGGACGCAAGGCCAGCGCCCATCCTCTCACGTCATTGGCCGGCCTTCGTCGCCAACAGGCTGAACGCCCGGCCACCTGCCCGCTCCTCCACGGACGATGCTTAATAGCAAACATTCCCGGGTCGGGTCGACATTTATTTCGGAACTCGCAAAAAATAAATCGAGCGCCTCGCCGACGCCCTTCGCTCTCAGTCAGCCATGGGCGAGAAGCGCCGCGCGCTGCACGAACAGGCCCGACAACGGGCTTGCCGGCCGCGCATGGTTGCGCTCGGTGGCGAGCCGCACTGCCAGCGCGTCATTGCCGTCACGCAGGGCCGCCTCGATCAGCGTCAGCTCGATCACGTCGCGCTGGGCATGGCTGCCGCCAAAGCGGTGGGCGATGGCCCTGACGGGTTCGAGCAGCCGCACCGTCTCGCCGTACCTCCCCTCGCCGAAGGCCTTGACCGCCAGCGTGACGGGGTGGCCGACGTCGCGGGTGAAGGCGGCATTGTCGTCGTCGCGCGCGATCGCCTCGCGCTGGGCCTCGAGCATCGCTTTGGCCGGCGCTTCGAGCCCGGCGCCGACGAAAGCCATCATCGCATGCGCGTCGTTGAAGGCGTAGTTGCCGGCGGCAGCCTTCGGCGCCCAGTTGGCGGCAAGGCTGGCCCAGCGCCCGCCGACATCGACACCGCCGAGATGCAGCCGCCACAGGATCGCCGAGGCGTCGACCATGTTGAGCGCCAGCTTCGACTGCGCGCCGTAGATCGGCCCGTCGTAAAGCGCCAGCACCTCGTCGGTCTCGCCGAGATCGTAGTGGAACAGCGCCAGGTGCCACCAGTTGTGGACCTGCAGAAAGCTCTCCTTCGTCCAGGCGTCGACATTGCCGCGCATCCAGGCGATGCCGTCGCCCTGGCGGCTCTGCATCTCCATCACATGCGCCACCGCATGCTGGGCCCAGCCGTCGCGCGGCTCCAGCGCCACCGCCTCGCGGCCGAGCGACTCCGCGGTCTTATAGTCGCCCATCTCCTCGAAGCCGAAGGCCTGCATGCCGAGGATGGCGTGATAGCCCGGCATGCCCCTGCCCCACGAGGGCATCGCACGCGCGATGCGGTCGCGCAGCATCGGCGCATTGCCGGTGAAGAAGTCGATCTGGTGCCCGGCCTGCAACGCCAACGCATCGGTCGGATGCTCCGCCGTCAGCTCTGCGAGGATATGCCCGGCCTCGTGCCAGTGCCCGCCGGCAAGACGGCCGAGGGCTGCGACATGCGCCTTTTCGCGCGCCGTTGCGACGAGCCCGGCTGCCGTCTGGTGACAATCCCGCGCCACGACCATCGCCTCGCACTCGGTCGACAGGCCGTAGAGCCAGCCCTTCAGCACATGCGCCATGACGAAGTCGGGTGCAGCCGCGATCGCCTTGTCGGCCGAACCGACCGGATCGCCGACGAAACGCTGCAGTTCGCTCACTCCGCGCTCGTAATACGCAGCCGCCGCCGCGTCGGCGCCGCTCAGCGCAAGACCGAGCCCGTCCTTCACCATGGCCGATCCTTCACGATGACAATGTCCCTCAATGCCCGGAGCGGGCGGCAGCCGCCGCGATGCCGGCGCCGACCAGCAGCGTGCCACCGGTGCGGTTGAAGATGCGGATGGCGCGCGGATTGGACACGACTCTTCGAGCCCGCGCGGCCACCAGCGCATAGCCGAAGGCATTGGCGAAGGCGAGCGTCAGGAAGGTCAGCTCGAAGACCAGCATCTGGGTCCAGAAGTCGGCGCTGCGGTCGAGGAACTGCGGCAGGAAGGCGACGAAGAAGGTGATGCTCTTGGGGTTCAGCGCCGTCACGATCCAGGCATGCGCCATCATCTTGGCGGCGGATGCCGCATCCGTGCGCGGCTTGGCGTCCAGCGCACCACCGGCACGGAACAGCTTGATGCCGAGATAGATGAGGTAGGCCGCGCCGATCCACTTGAGGATGGTGAAGACGGCGGCGGAAGCCGCGAGCAGCGCGCCGATGCCGAGCATCGACAGCGTCATCGCGGTGAAGTCGCCCAGCGCCACGCCGATCGCCATCGGCAGTGCCGTGCGCCAGCCCTGGCCGAGCGCATAGGAGACGACCAGGAGGATGGTCGGCCCGGGGATCACGAGCAGCACGGCGGATGCGGCGGCAAACGCGGCCCAGCTTTCGAACGACATGGCGGTCTCCCTGTTGACCGGCGATCAAGCTCCGCCGCGGCACTGTTGTAAAGCCCTTAACGGGGAGGCCCCGGCATTCACCCTTTTTCAACCATGAATGCTGAAAATGCAGTCTATCGGGCCGGAGTTCGTTCGGCCGTCCGCGTAACCAGTGGAATTGTGCCGTGTCGAAATCGCCTGTCTTGCCCAGGTCCGGCCCAGCCGGTCATCGCGACCCGAAATCCGCCTCGCGCCGTAGCGTCCTTTTCGGCATCGGTGCTGCCGGCCTGCTCGCCGGCTGCAGCCGCACGCTCGACATGGAGATGCTGCAGGTGCCGGAAATGGGGCTCGACACCACGCCGACCGGTTCGATCCGGCCGAGCATCAGCGTCGACAAGCAGGTCACCAGCCCCGAGCTGATGTACGCCTCCTTCACCGACGAAGGCTATCAGCTGCCGGAGATCCCCTTCGCCAAGGTCGATCCCAAACTCCGCCGCCAGATCGTCGTCGATCCCACCGGCGAAGCGCCAGGCACCATCGTCGTGCGGCTGCAGGAGAGGTATCTCTATCTCGTCCAGACGGGCGGCGACGCCATCCGCTACGGAGTCGGCATCGGCCGCGACGGCTTCCGCTGGTCCGGCCGCGCCAACATCCAGTACGGCAAGAAGTGGCCGACCTGGACGCCCCCGCCTGAGATGATCGCCCGCAAGCCGGAGCTGGAGAAATGGCGCGGCGGACAGCCCGGCGGCCTCGACAACCCGCTCGGGGCGCGTGCGCTCTACATCTTCCAGGACGGCCGCGACACCGGCTACCGCGTGCATGGCTCGCCCGAATGGTGGACCATCGGCCAGGCCATGTCGTCGGGCTGCGTGCGCATGATCAACCAGGACGTCATCGACCTCTTCAGCCGCGTCCACGGCAAGAGCCCGATCGTCGTCGGCTAGGGCGGCCGTCCCCAGGCCGCTCCATCTCTCCCATTGCGTCCCTTGCCGATAAGGACGAAAGTTTCCCGATATCATTGGGGAGGATGACCACCATGCCATCGACATTCGTGATCGCGCAGGGCGGCGGACCGACCGCCGTCATCAACCAGACCATGGCCGGCGCGGTGCTCGAAATCCGGCGCCGCCATCCCAAGGCCCGCATCCTCGGCTCGCGCCACGGCGTCCGCGGCATCCGCGACGGCGACTATGTCGACCTGACCGACATCGCCGAGGAGCAGCTCCTGCGCATCGCCGCCACCCCTAGCGCGGCCCTGGGCAGCACCCGCGACAAGCCGGATGCGGCCTATTGCGAGGTCATCCTCAAGGGCCTGAAGAAGGCCGATGCCCAGGCCTTCATCTATATCGGCGGCAACGACACCGCCGGCACCCAGCAGATCCTGACCGACGCGGCCCAGGGCAGCATGGCCTTCGTGCACGCGCCCAAGACCATCGACAACGACCTCGAGGAAAACGACCACGTTCCGGGCTTCATCTCGGCCGCCGAATTCGTCGCCGGTGCCTTCCTCAGCGTCGATCTCGATTTCCGGGCGCTGCCCGGCATCTATGTCGGCATCGTCATGGGCCGCCATGCCGGCTTCCTCACGGCCGCGGCCGCGGCCTGGCGCGACGACGACGGCGACGGCCCGCACCTCGTCTACGTTCCCGAGCGGGCCTTCTCGGTGCCCCGCTTCATCGACGACGTGAAGGCGACGCTCGCCCGCCACCGCCGCTGCGTGGTGGCCGTGTCCGAAGGCGTCACCACCGAGGACGGCCGCGCCCTGGTCGAGAGCATCGTTCCCGCCGACAAGCTCGAGCGCGATGCCCACGGCAACATCAAGCTTTCCGGCAGCGACCTGCCGCGCGCCTTCGAACAGGCCCTGGCCGAGGGCCTGCCCGGCAAGCGCGCCCGCGTCGATGCGCTCGGCTACATGCCGCGCGGCTATGTCGGCGCGGTCAACGCGGTCGACGCGCAGGAAGCCTTCGACGCCGGCGTCTTCGCCATCGAGGCGGCCGACAAGGGCGGCGGCTCGGTCGCGCTCAAATACGAGGGCGGCAAGACCGTGCTGAGGCTGGTGCCGCTTGCCAACGTTGCCGGCAAGACCCGCCACATGCCCGACGATTTCATGCTGCCCGACGCCAACCACCTGTCGGAGAAGGGGATGGACTATCTCCGCCGGCTCGTGCCCGGGCGCTTCAAGATCGGCAGGCCGTTCGTGTGAGGCCACGGCCGGGCTGGTTTTCGAAGCGCATCGTCGACGACAGGACGACGATGCTGACCGAGCCCTTAGTCACCGACTATTGCCGCGCCAACATCTGGCTGGTGCGCGGCCGCGACCTCGACATGCTGGTCGACACCGGCATGGGCATCTGCCCGCTCTCGCCTGAAATCGAGACTATCCCGGGCAGGCCGCTGCTCGCGGTCGCGACCCACGTCCATCTCGACCATGTCGGCTCGCTGCACGAATTTGCCTGGCGCGCCGGCCCGCGCATCGAGGCGCCGCTCTTCGAAACCATGCCGGACGAGGCGACCTACGCCCACATGTTCCGCAACTTTCCCGGCGCCGTTTCCGAGCTGCCCTATCCCGGCTGGCACTCCGCCGATTACGCGATCAGCCCCGCGCCGCTGCACCGCCTGCTCGACGAAGGCGACGTCATCGACCTCGGCGACCGCGCCTTCCGCGTGCTGCACCTGCCTGGCCATTCGCCCGGCTCCATCGGCCTGTTCGACGAGCGCAACGGCACGCTGTTTTCCGGCGACGCCATCCATGGCGGGCTTTTGGTCGACGACATGCCGGATTCGGACCGCACTGCCTGTTGCGCGACCATGCGCCGGCTGATCGAGCTTCCCGTTCGCGTCGTCCATGGCGGCCACGCCGACAGCATCGACGGTGCCCGGATGCGCGAAATCGCCGAGGAATATTTGAGAAGGAATGAGGGGTAGACGTCCACCGCGCGCCCCTCCGCTTCGCAAAGGGCCCCCTCACCGCCAGCAGCAGCTACGATCAGCCCAGCCCTTCCTCGAATCCGCTGATCGCCTTGACCTCGAGAAAATCCTCGAGCCCCCACTTGCCGCCCTCGCGGCCGAGGCCCGACTGCTTGTAGCCGCCGAAAGGGCTGCCATAGGGGCGGTCGGTGCCGTTGACTTGCACCATGCCGGCGCGCAGCTTGCGGGCGACGCGCTGGGCGCGGACCTTGTCGGCCGACTGGACATAGGCGGACAGGCCGTAGGGCGTGTCGTTGGCGATGGCGATCGCCTCCTCCTCGGTCTCGAACGGGATCATCGCCAGCACCGGCCCGAAAATCTCCTCGCGGGCGATGCGCATGTCGTTGTTGACGTCGGCGAAGACGGTCGGCCGCACGAAATAGCCGCGGTTGAAGCCCTCGGGGCGCCCGAGCCCGCCGGCCACCAGCCGCGCGCCTTCCTTGATGCCGGCGTCGATCATGCCCTGCACCTTGTCGAACTGCACGTCCGACGACAGCGGGCCGATATGGTCGCCGTCCTCGGCCGGCTGCCCGACCCTGACGGTCGCCGTATATTTCGCCGCGATGTCGACTGCCTTGTCGTAGACCGGACGCTGCACCAGCATGCGCGTCGGCGCGTTGCAGGACTGGCCGGTGTTCTCGAACACATGCGCCAGCCCGCGTGCGACCGCATCCTCGAGGTCGACGTCGGCGAACACGATGTTCGGCGACTTGCCGCCGAGTTCGAGCGCCACGCGCTTGACCGTCTCGGCCGCCGCCCTGGTAACCGCCGTGCCGGCGCGGGTCGAGCCAGTGAACGACATCATATCGATGCCGGGATGCCTGGACATCGCCTCGCCCACCGTGGGGCCGTCGCCGTTGACCATGTTGAACACGCCTGCGGGGAAGCCGGCTTCCTCCATCAACTCGGCGAAGACGATGGACGACATCGGCGCGATCTCGGATGGCTTGAGCACCACGGTGCAGCCGGCGGCAAGTGCGGGCACCACCTTCAGCGTCACCTGGTTCATCGGCCAGTTCCACGGCGTGATCAGCCCGCACACGCCGATCGGCTCGCGCACGATCCGCTCCTGCGGGTTCCTGGCGTTCAGCGGCTCCTCGAACTCGAATTCGGCGAGCACCTCGATGAAGCTCTCGATGTGGCCGGCGCCGCAGGCCGCCTGCGATTCCAGCGCCAGCTTCATCGGGGCGCCCATCTCCGCCGAAATGGCCTCGGCCATGTCGCGCATGCGCCGCCTGTAGGCTGCGAGCAGTTTCTCGAGATAGCCGATGCGTTCGGCACGGCTGGTGGCGCTCCATGCGGGAAACGCCCGCTGCGCGGCCGCCACCGCCTTGTCGACGTCGGCCGCCGATCCGAGCGAGATCACCGCAAAGGGCTGCTCATCGGCCGGATTGATGACCGCGAGCTCCCTGGCAACGGCCGGCGCCACCCATTTGCCGTCGATGAAGAATTCCGTCTTGCGCAGCATGGCAGGCTCCCTGTTCCGATAAAGGTCTTAGACCGGCACGCGCGGCGGCCATGTCCTGAATCCGACCGCATTTTTAGGCCGGCGGCCTTGCTGCGGGAAGGCCTGGTTCAGCGCTTGGGGCTGTCTGGACCGACAGCCGGCATCCGAAGCTTGGCGCTCAGTTTTCGCGAAAACTCCTGGCGAAGGATTCGAGCAGCGGGCCAAGGAAATAGGCCAGCACGGTCTGCTCGCCCGTCAGGATCATCACCTCGGCGGGCATGCCCGGGCTCAGCCGCACCCCCGGAACATGCGCAAGCTCTGCCCGGTCGACCTCGACCTTGGCCAGGAAATACGGCTCGCCGGAACGCTCGTCGATCAGCCTGTCTGCCGAGATGGTCCGCAGCACGCCATGGATCTGGGGCATGTTGCGCTGCCTGTAGGCGGTCAGCAGGATGCGGCTCCTCATGCCAGGCCGGACCGTGTCGATGTCGATTGGCTTGACCCTTGCATCGATGATGAGCTTGCTCTCCGCCGGCACGATGTCGAGCAGAGGCGCGCCCGCGCCGATCACGCCGGTCTCGGTCGTCACCCGGACGTTCATCACCGTCCCGGCAATCGGCGCCTCGATCACGGTTCGGCTCAGCACGTCGGTTCGCGACGGCAGCTGGCTGCGCAGCTCGGCCAGGCCGGCGCGCACCTTCGTCAATTCCTCGTTCACCCGCTCCTTGTTCTCCTGGCGCAGCGTCAGGAGCTGCATCTCCGCCTCGCCGATCTCCTGCTTGTCGCGCGCGATCGCGGCCCGGTTGGCCGCCTGCCCTGCCCGCAGCCCGGCCTGCTCGCGTTGCAGCGCCAGAAGCCGCGGCAAGCGTTCCAGCCCCTTGCTATAGAGCTCCTCGACCGACTTGATCTCCTTGCCGATCAGCATCAGCTGCGTGTCCTGGGCCGTAATGATCTCGCGCAGGCCGGCGATCTCCTCTTCCAACTGCTTGACCCGCTGCCCCAGGATCCGGTCTCGCCCCTCCAGGGTGGCGCGGCGGCTGAGCAAAAGGTCGCGCTGGCTCAGCATTGTCGGATGGGCCTCGGAAACCCCCAAAGACTCTAGCTCCTCGGGAAACGCGATGTCCTCCGCGTCGGTCTGCTCGGCGACGAGTCGCGCCTCGGTCGTCAGCAGGTGGACGAAGCGCTCGCGCAACTCGTCGCGGCCGGCGCGGGCCTGTGTATCCTCGAGCGTGATCAGCTTCTGGCCTTTGGCCACCCAGTCCCCCTCCCGGACATGGATGGTCCGGATGATCCCGCCTTCGAGATGCTGGATGGTCTTGCGGCTGCCGTCCGGGCTGACGACGGCTGGCGCGATGGCGGCGCTCGCCAGCGGCGCGGTCGATGCCCAGGCGCCGAAGCCGGCGACAAGCAGCAGGAACGCCGCATAGCCCAGCCTGCGGGGCCAGCGCGTCACCTGCGCGAGGCTTGGATCGGCGGCTTTCGGCGAGGGACCGGCAAGCGCCAGCCAGAGTAGCATCATGATGCAGCCCACAAGGACGATCAGCGTCACATAGAGGGCGATGCGCGCCGCCTCGTCGGGATTGGCCCAGCCTGCCGCGGTAAAGACCTCCTCGTACCAGGCTTCCACAAGGGCCGCGTACTGCTGCAATCGCGCGATGGTCTCATTCCACATGGCCGCTACTCCGCCGCCGTCGGGCCGCGGGTCGGCCGGCTCAGCGTGCCGCTGGTCGAGACGACGCGCATGTGGCGGCGGCCGCCGCCGAGCGTCTTGAGCACCTCGTCGCGGTTGCTGAACATCGCGACGCTGCCTTCCTTCAGGACCAGGATTTTGTCGGCTAGTTGCAGCGGCATCACCTGGTGCGAGACGATCAGGATCGTCCGCCCCTGCTGCTTCAACTGGTTGAGCGCCTGGAGCAGCGCCTGGTCGCCCTCGCTGTCTAGGTTCGAATTCGGCTCGTCGAGAATGATCAGCGGCGGATCGCCAAACAGGGCGCGGGCCAGCCCTATGCGCTGCCGCTGTCCCAGCGAGATTCGCGTACCGTGCAGGCCGACGACGGTCTGGTAGCCGTCAGGCAGATGGAGGATCATCTCGTGAATGCCGGCAAGCTTCGCCGCCGCGATGACCGGCGCGCTCTCGACCTGCTGCAGGCGGGCGACGTTTTCGGCCACGGTGCCTGGGAAAAGTTCCACCTGCTGCGGCAGGTATCCGAGATATCGGCCCCTGTCCTCCGCATCCCATGCCGAGATTTCGGCGCTGTCGAGCCGAACGTGACCGTGGGAGGGCTTCCAGGCGCCGACGAGCAGCCGGCAGAGGCTCGACTTGCCGGCCCCCGACGGCCCGACGACCGCACAGGTCTGGCCCGGCTCTAGCACGAACGACACGTTGTCGATGATGCGGTCTCCCGATCCCGGCGCCCGGTACTGCAACTCCTGCACTTCGAGCCGGCCTAGCGGGCGCGGCGGCTGGACGGGGTTCGCCACCGTGTCGCCGGCGCCGAGCAGCCGGCTCAGGTTCCGGTGCGCGGTTCGCGCCGAAACGAAGCTGCGCCAGCCGCCGATCGAGCGCTCGATCGGGGCGAGCGCGCGGCTGAGGATGATCGACCCGGCGATCATGCCGCCGGCGGTCAACTGCCCCTTCAGTACGAAATAGGCCCCGAACCCGAGGATCAGGACCTGCAGCGCAAGGCGCAGGGCGCGCGTACTGCTGACGATGGCGACAGTCGTCTCGGCGAGGCGCTGGCCCTCGGCCTGGGCATCGCGGCGCTGCGCCTGCCAGCGCGCCAGGACCATGCCGGTCATGCCCAGCGGGGCGATGGTTTCGGCGCTCTCGACATAGCGGAGCGCCTCCGCCTGATTGTGGCGCATTATCAGGCTGGCGCGCTGCTGCCGCCCGCGCGTGAGGAAGTCGTTCGCGAGCGCGGCGACGAAGAGCGCCACCGCACCGCCCGTCGCCAGCATGCCGAGCCCGGGATGCAACAGCCAGACGATCGTCAGGAACACCGGCGTCCAGGGCGCGTCTAGAAAGGCCAGGATGCCCTCGCCGCCGATGAAGGCGCGCAGGTCGGCCACGTCCTTGAGGCCGGCATCCGCACCGGCGGCGCCGGCAAGCCGCGCGTCCATCGACCGGCGGATCACGGGACCGCACAGCTCGTTCTCCAGCCAGGCGCCGATGCGGCCGAGGATCAGCCGGCGAGCCTGCTCGAACAGGCCGTAGACGGCGATGGCCGCGAGCGCCATCGCCGTCAGGAGCATGAGCGTGTCCATCGAGCCGCTCGCCAGCACCCGGTCGTAGACCTGCAGCATGTAGAGGGCGCCGACCAGCAGGAGCAGGTTGGACAGCAGGCTGAACATGACGAGCGCCGGCGCCTGCCGCCTGACCGCGGCCATGATCGCTGCGAACGAACGCTCACTGCGCGGCATGGCAGACCCCACGCCGCGACAGTTCCAAGTGGCGGCCGTGCGCCGAAGGGTGCACAGCCGCTTGCCGTCTAGGCGATGACGCCGTCGACGTGGTTGTCGTCAAAGATTCCTGTGCCATCGATCCCTATCGCGAAGCTGTCGCTGGCGGTATCCCCGTCGGCATCGGAGATCTGCACGGTGAAGTCGAGCACCTCGTCCGGCGCCGGCTGCGTCTGCGAGATGCCTATGCGTCCGATGTCGAACT
The DNA here is from genome assembly GCF_037625995.1 of Aminobacter sp. Piv2-1. Classification (NCBI taxonomy): domain Bacteria; kingdom Pseudomonadati; phylum Pseudomonadota; class Alphaproteobacteria; order Hyphomicrobiales; family Phyllobacteriaceae; genus Aminobacter; species Aminobacter sp. Piv2-1. The sequence goes on along the minus strand of NZ_JARKMU010000003.1, from coordinate 24,784 downwards.
TGCCTTCGAGGCCGGTAACCTTGAGGCGCTCGTGCGAAGCGGCGTCGTACTCGATGAAATAGTCGTCCTCGAACCCACGCACCTCGACCTCGCCGCTGGCCAGGAAGTCGACGGTGATACCGTTGACGGGCGTCGAAACGTCGCCGGTGGCCGTAAGCAGCAGCGTACCGTTGTCGTCGAAGATCCTGACCTCCGAGATCGCGGCGATCGGATCATTGGTGTAGCCGTTGATGAACCCGTTGCCGCTTGGCTCGGCGACGCTGCCGTCGCCCTTGGTGTTGTAGGCGGTCAGCCGCATTCCGGCAGCATCATTGCCCTGGGTCTGCGAGATGGCGACCTCGCCGCCGGTGATCGTCTTCACGTCGCCGAACAGGATGTTGGTTTCGAGATCGGCCTCGCCCTGGCTGAGGTTAGGCACTGTGAAGTTCGAGTTCGGGTTGCTCAGGAAGGTGAACATCATCGTCTCGTTCGGGTCGATCATCTGGTTGAACACCCCGAGCGTGGTGGGCCCGCCGCCTTGCGAGATGTGCAGCTTGACCACCTCGGTCTCGGGCGTCGCCACGATGCCGCTTCCGTCGGACTGGACCATCGTGAAGAGGTGGTTGCCCGACGGCGTTCCGTCGAAGGAGAAGGTGACCTCCGCCGGCGGCGGATCCTCGAGCACCTCGAAGGTGTAGTTCCCGCCCGCCACCGTCAGCTTGAAGAACGACGTATCGCCAGCGTTGAGCGTGCCGCTGCCATCCACGTCGTCATAGTAGGTGACGATCGTGCCGTTGCCCGAGATGTCCCTGAGCAGCGTCGTCTCCGCTGTAGTGCCGTCGAAGATGGTCAGCGTCGCAGGCGAACTGGTGACGCTGTAGGTTACCGGCCCGTCGGCACCGACCAGGCCGTTGAGCGGATTGGTGACCGAATCTCCGTCGGCGAAATCGACCAGCCCGTCCGAGATCGGCCCGATCAGCGGCGTGTCGTCGTCGACATTGATGCCGAGCGAGCCATTGGCGGTGTCGCCGTCGGCATCGGTCACCTGGTAGGCGATCGTGAAGGCCTGGTTGTTCTCGTTCAGGCCGGTCGCATGCAGGATCGGGTTGTTCTGCGTCACGGCATAGGCGCCGGTCACCGCGTTGAGCGTCACCGTCAGCACCGTCGTCGTGCCCTGCTTGACCAGGAGGTCGCTGCCCGACAGCTGGTAGGTGAAGCCCGCCGGCGCCCCGGTGGTCAGGAAGGCGATCGATCCGGCTCCGTCGGCGCCGTAGCTAAGGCCCAGCGTGCCGGACGTATTGGACGCATTGGTGTCGTCGCCGGTGCCGCCGGCATTGCCACCCGTCAGCGCATCGTCGTCGAGCAGTGCGGTCAGGTTCGCGCTCGTGGTCGGCGTGTCGTCGTCGACATTGACGCCAAGCGTGCCGTCGGCGGTGTCGCCGTCCGCGTCGGTCACCCGGTAGGCGATCGTGAAGGCCTGGTTGTTCTCGTCCAGGCCGGTCGCATGCAGGATCTGGTTGTTCTGCGTCACGGTATAGGCGCCGGTGGTCGTGTTGAGCGTCACCGTCAGCACCGTCGTCGTGCCCTGCTTGACCAGGAGGTCGTTGCCCGACAGCTGATAGGTGAAGCCCGCCGGCGCTCCGGTGGTCAGGAAGGCGATCGATCCGGCTCCGTCGGCGCCGTAGCTAAGACCCAGCGTGCCGGACGTATTGGACGCATTGGTGTCGTCGCCGGTGCCGCCGGCATTGCCACCCGTCAGCGCATCGTCGTCGAGCAGTGCGGTCAGGTTCGCGCTCGTTGTCGGCGTATCGTCGTCGACATTGACGCCGAGCGTGCCGTCGGCGGTGTCGCCGTCCGCATCGGTCACACGGTAGGCGATCGTGAAGGCCTGGTTGTTCTCGTCCAGGCCGGTCGCATGCAGGATCGGATTGTTCTGCGTCACCGTATAGGCTCCGGTGGCGGTGTTGAGCGTCACCGTCAGCACGGTCGTCACACCCTGCTTGACCAAAAGGTCGTTGCCCGACAGCTGGTAGGTGAAGCCCGACGGCGCCCCGGTGGTCAGGAAGGCGATCGATCCGGCTCCGTCGGCGCCGTAGCTAAGGCCCAGCGTGCCGGAAGTGTTGGCCGCATTGGTGTCGTCGCCGGTGCCGCCGGCGTTGCCGCCCGTCAGCGCGTCGTCGTCGAGCAGCGCGGTCAGGTTCGCGCTCGTTGTCGGCGTATCGTCGTCGACATTGACGCCGAGCGTGCCGTCGGCGGTGTCGCCGTCCGCATCGGTCACACGGTAGGCGATCGTGAAGGCCTGGTTGTTCTCGTCCAGGCCGGTCGCATGCAGGATCGGATTGTTCTGCGTCACCGTATAGGCGCCGGTGGTCGTGTTGAGCGTCACCGTCAGCACGGTCGTCGCACCCTGCTTGACCAAAAGGTCGTTGCCCGACAGCTGGTAGGTGAAGCCCGACGGCGCCCCGGTGGTCAGGAAGGCGATCGATCCGGCACCGTCGGTACCGAAGTCATGCCCCAGCGTGCCGGAGGTGTTGGCCGCGTTGGTGTCGTCGCTGGTGCCGCCGGCGTTGCCGCCCGACAGCGCGTCGTCGTCGAGCAGCGCGGTCGCATTCGCGCTCACGCCGGGCCCGTCGTCCTCGATCACGATCTGCTGGCCGACGGCGGCCGATGCCGAGCCGGGAGTCTCCACGCCGATCCCGCCGACGTCGAACTTGCCGGCAAGGCCGGTGATCTTGAGCCGCTGGTGGGTACCCGCGTCGTATTCGACCGTGTAGTCTTCCTCCAGGCCGAGGACGTCGACGGTGCCGTCGGCACGGAAGTCAACCGTGATGCCGTTGACCGGGGTGGTGACGTCGGTGGTGGTGCTGAGCAGCAACGTGCCGGAACCGTCCCTCACCCGGATCGCGCTGATCGTCGAAATGCCGTCATCGGCGTAGCCGGCGATGAAGTTGTTGCCGGTCGACTCGGTGGTGCCGGTGGCGATGCTGGCGGTGAGCCGCATGCCGGCGGCGTCGTTGCCCTGGGTCTGCGAGATCGTCACCGAGCCGCCGGAGATGGTCTGCAGGCCGCCGAACAGGATGTTGGTCTCGGAATCCGCCTCGCCTTGGCTGAGGTTGGGCACCGTGAAGTTGGCGTTCGGGTTGGTGAGGAACGTGACGACCAGCGTCTCGTTCGGGTCGATCATCTGGTTGAACAGCCCGAGCGTGGTCGGCCCGCCGCCTTGCGAGATGTGCAGCTTGACCACTTCGGTCTCGGGCGTCGCGACCAGTCCGGTCGTGCCCGACTGGACCATGGTGAAGAGATGGTCACCGGAGGGCGTGCCGCCGAAGCTGAAGGCGAGCTTCTCGCTGGCCGCGAGCCTCAGGGTGTTGCCGAGGTCGACTGCGTCGTCGGGATCGGTGCTGGTGCCGTGGAAGATCGGGGTATAGGTGACGATGTGGAACGTCACCTGGGCGCTGGTGGCGCCGACATTGATGATCTCCTGCTTGAAGATGACGAAGGCGATCGCATCGGCACTGCCGTTGCCGTCGCTGTCATATTTGCCGATCACGGTGTCGTTGCCGTCGGCGAACAGCAGGATGTCCTTGCCGTCGACGGTGTTGAGCCCGCTGTCGTCGCCATCGAGGGCGCCGCCGGCACTGTCGGTGAACTTGACCCCGGTGATCTGGGCGCCGGCGGTGGCATTGACGGTGACCGAATTGGCCTTGGTCGCGACCCCGACGCCGGTCGGGAAGGTGGACGTCAACCCGAGGGTGGTTTCGAGATAGGTGCGGAACGCAGCCGGCAGCGAGGCATAAGTCACGTCGGTGTCGGTGAAGCCGTCGCCGCTGTCGCCTGTTTGCAGGCCGGTCGTCTGGTCGTTTACGGCCTCGTCGTTGAGAATGAAGCTGATCGTCATGATCGTCCTCCGTGCTCGCGCGCGGCCCGCCCCGTTGGGCATGCGCGTTCACGCGACGCCCCGGCCGGTGCTGTTCTGGCTGTCAAGCAATTCAGGCAGGACACGAGGCATGGGGGCCGGAACTAGGCCGCCATACCTCTTCACGCTCTTCTGGTGGACATTTCCCAACAGCATATACGCCGCTGTGTCGACACGGGACGCAACGACGCACACACGCCTCCCATTCACCCGGCAGCCCAAGCCTGCCGTACAGGCTGCAAATATTAGAATTATGTCATATTGAGTGCAATTCAGCCTTTTGATTGAGTACGGCATCAAGAAAAGGCCGGCTCAATCCGGCAAGAAGCCACCCGGAGATGACGAAGGTAGAATTGGTGGGCCTGGGGGTGCCGCGGCCCCTGATCGAGGAGATCGTGCTGAGCCAGGCACGGGAGTTGGGGCGGCCTGGCAGGGCTTGCTTTGGCCGACAAAAAAACCCGCCTGGTTTGCCATGCGGGCTTTTTCCGATTTGGTTGCGGGGGCTGGCTGTGCCCGCTGGCATAAATTCTTCGACGATAGAGATTTGCGTCTTCACGGCCCGAATTCCACTCTGCTCGCCGTGCTTTGCTCCTTGAGCGGAAAAACGCCGCCGTTCCGGCCCAGCGGTGCAAATCCGTGGGCTTCCAGGCGCTTCTACTGCTGCCAGACTATGTCTGCGGTTTCGCTGTTCTTGCAGACGTAGTCTGCGTTAGGCAGGTCGTTGGACAGTGCCCTTTGGCGGGCGTAGGCCATGTCATGGCCGAACTCGACCCACCGACCAATCAGCCGACGTTCCAACTCCTCTCGTGGAGTGGAAATGAAGATCGTGAAGTCGAGGAATTCGCGCATCCTCGCCCAGTCGCCGCGCTTCACGAGTAGATAATTGCCTTCCACGATTATGTGCTTGGCCTCCTGAGGTATGGCTTTGGCGCCCGCGCACGCCACGTCGCGAGTTCGGTCGAAGATAGGTACGATCGTCTCCACCTCGCGCGCGCGAATCCGGCGCAAGAGAATTTCCAGGCCGCGGCAGTCGAATGTGTCGGGTGCTCCCTTGTATGCCCGTCGACCTAATTGATCCAAGTGCAGATTGTCATAGTGAAACCCGTCCACCGGCAAGATCGCCGACTGGGGAAGTTCACGTGCCAGGGCCTCGGAAAGCGTCGACTTTCCTGCGCCCGGCGGTCCGGCAATGGCTATGATGAAGCGCACCGCGTGGCGGGACTGTTCGAGCACGATGTCGACAAGCTTTGTCATCTCTCGCATGGTTCAGCCGATCTTTTGCCCTGTCTTCTCCCAGTCGGCGAGAAACTGCTTCAGGCCGGCATCGGTCAGCGGATGCTTGACCAGCGCCCTGAGGATGGCGGGCGGCGCGGTGACGACATCGGCGCCGATGAGCGCCGACTGCTTGATGTGGTTCACCGTCCGCGCCGAAGCCGCGAGGATCTCTGTCGAGTAGCCGTAATTGTCGTAGATCGTCCGGATCTCGGCGATCAACTCAATTCCGTCCGAGCCGGTGTCGTCGATACGTCCGATGAAGGGCGAGACGAAGGAGGCACCGGCCTTGGCGGCCAGGAGCGCCTGATTCGCCGAGAAGCAGAGCGTGACGTTGACCAGGCGCTTCATCTCGGTGCGGATCGTCTTGCACGCCTTCAGCCCGTCCAGCGTCAGCGGCACCTTGATGCAGACGTTGTCGGCGATCTTCGCCAAGGTTTCGGCTTCCCGGATCATCGCGGAATATTCGGTCGCCACCACTTCGGCCGAAACCGGTCCGTCGACGATGTCGCAGATCTGCTTGGTGACCTCGGCGATCCTGCCGCCCGACTTCAGGATCAGCGACGGATTGGTGGTCACGCCATCCAGAAGGCCGAGATCATTGAGTTCAGATATGTCCTTGATGTCAGCTGTATCAACGAAGAACTTCATGTTTGCATCTTTCCCAATCTAATCGTTTCGCGTTGCACACCGCCGAAACGCGGTGATCCCGGGCCAAGTGATGAAGCGTTGCCTGAACGACAGCTCAAGCGCCGGAAGCGGCGCTACGGTCGATCGGTCCAGCTTGCGACTGGCCCTATCGACGAGCATCACCGGTGATCATCATGTCGCCTTGGACAACCAGCGGATAATGTTCGCCATCAGGCGCGCGTACACTTGGGATTGCAGAAACTCTTCCGACAGCCAGTGTGGTCCAATGTCGGTCATCCAGGCGGCGGAGCGACCGTTGGCATATTCACGTGTAGCCAACAGCGGCAAGTCGTGTCCTCGGCAGCGCGCCGTGGCGATCAATCGGGATGATCCGTCCTGGCGAAAATCCACCTTGTTGAGTCCAAGTATGGGCGGCCAAGACAGATCCAATCCAGCGACAAGCGGATGCGTCGGCAGGCCAATGGAGGCGTACGCGCCTTCCGGAACTTCAATGCCGTCGGCCCAGGGGGAGCATCTGATCGGCAGAATGTCCTCGATGGCGGTGTTATAGAAATGCGCGTTGCCGAACATTCCCTGAAAGCTCATGTAGCCACCGGCCATCAACAGGCCGCCGCCGCGCTCCACATATGTCTTCAGCAACTCGAGTCGATTGACGCTCACCCGCCCCGCGCGCGCCTCTGGCGTCAGGAGGAGTGTTAACGCACTGACATCCGACAGGATGACGGTTGCGTAGCTCTGAAGTGTATCCAAGTCGGTCGGAAACTCGGTGCTGCAACGGTCGCCGCCAATCTGTGTGACGGTGTGCCCGGCCGCTGACAAAGCCGTGATGAAGGCTGTGGCTCCATTCGACCAGGTCGAGCTGGTCACGACGTTGGACCCGGCCGCAACCGACGTGATGGCCGAAAAGGTCTCTCCTGCGAGAAGGACGTGCATTTGCGACGAAATCCGTTGCCAGCGAGAATTGCCTGGAAGGCGCCGGCCTCGGCCGGCGCCTCTGTCTTTTGCTTGGGAGTTAGAACTTGAATTCCGCCAGATTGTCCGGCGTGACGATCTTTGCCGGTCCAAGGATCAGCTCGCCGCTAGCCCCGATCGTGTACTCGCCAAGCCGCCCGGCGCTGAACTTGTCGCCTTCCTTGCCCGTGATCTTGCACTGGGCCAGCGCCTGGGCGGCCTGGTAGGTCAGGTAGCCGAGATCGGAGACATTCCACCAGATGTCCTGCGCCGCGCCGTCCTTGATGTATTTGGAAATCAGCGTGGCGGGAGCCAGGCCGGTCAGCTTGACCTTTCCGATCATGCCGGCTTCTTCCAGAGCGCGTGCAGCGGCGGGAAGGCCAATGCCAGCCGGAACGATGATTGCCTTGATGTCGGGGAACGCCTGCACAAGCGCAAGTGCCTGCTGCTGATTGATCTGCTCGCTCTCCTCGCCATAGGCAACCTGAACGAGCTTCATCTTGGCGTATTTGGGTTCGGCGGCCAGCTTCGCCTTCATGAAGTCGATCCACGCATTCTGGTTGGTTGCGGTCGGCGTGGAGGACAGGATGGCGAACTCGCCTTCGCCGCCCGTGAGATTGTAGGCGCTCTCCAGCATCATCTCCGCCAGGCTGTCGCCCTTCGCTTGGTTCACGAAGATCGAACGTGCGTCGGCGGCGACGTCGGAATCATAGGAAATGACGCGCACACCCTGTTGCGCTGCGCGCTTCAGCGCTGGGGCGACAGCATTCGCGTCATTGGCGGAGATGGCGATCACACCGACCTTCTGGGAAACAAGGCTGTTGATGAAGTCGATCTGGGCTTCAGCCGTCGCTTGGGATGGGGCGACCTGGATGGCCTTGCCGCCGATTTCCTTGGCGGCTTCCTCGGCTCCCTGCTGTGCGACTTTGAAGTAGGGGTCCGTGTCGAGCTTGGGCAAGAAACCGACCGTCACCGGTTCCGTGGCGCATTCCTGACTGAGCGCAAGGGTCGCCGACGTCAATAGGACCGCCGACGCAAGAAGTACCGACTGAAAACGCTTCATATTCTCCTCCGTTACTATTCGGACTTCAGTGCAGGGGCCGAATCCACCCTTTGCGCTTGGCGCATCGCGCGCGTTCTGGTGAGTGTTTCTTGAGTGGAGCGCCAGAAATTGCCGACCAGCAGCGTGACAACCAGCAGCAGGCCGATGATCATGCCCTGGGCGTCGCCGCCGACCTGATTGAGTGCAAGCACGTTGCGGATGACGGCGATCAGAACCAGCGCCAGCACCACGCCGGTCAGTCGCCCCTTGCCTCCGAAGACGCTGACGCCCCCGAGGAGCACGATGGTGATGACGTCCAGTTCCATGCCGAGTGCGTTGTTGGCGCGCGCATTGGAGAGGCGGGCCGTGTAGACGATCCCGGCGACCGCCGCGACCAGCCCGGAGAGCACGAACAGCCGGAATACCATGCGACCGGTGTCGATGCCGGAATAGCGCGCCACTTCCGGATTGCCTCCGAGCGCGTAGAGACGCTTGCCGGCCGGCGTTCGCTGGAGCACCACCGCAAAGGCCGGGGCCAAGACCAGGAAGGGGAGGATTGTCCAAGGCACCTGCGTGCCGGGCACGTTGCCGATGCCAAAGTCTACGACGGATGGGGGCAGGACGTTGACCGATCCCGTGCCGAGCAGAATGTAGCCGATGCCCCTGTAGAGCGCCATCGTGCCGAGGGTGACGACCAGCGACTGCAGCCCCAGCGCAGTCGCCAGCAAGCCGTTGAAAGCGCCGAGCAGCCCACCGAGAACCACCGTAGCCGGGATGGCCGCGAGCGTTGGCGCGCCTGCTTGGATCAGCAGTCCGAAGATCACGGAAGACAGCGCCAGAACCGAGGCGATGGACAGGTCGATCTCACGTGCAATGACGAGCAGCGCCATCGGCAGGACGAGCAGGGCCTTTTCCGACACGCTTGCAGCCAACTGCGACAGGTTGAATCCGGACAGGAAATTTGGAATGGAAAGAGCCGCGTAGGCAAAGGCCACCAGGCAGGCGAATGCCAGCAACAAGTCCCAGAAATCGATGGTGTTCAGGAGCTTTTTCATTTTGGCCTCCGCTGGCGGAGCTGATCGGCCCGGCGGACGATGAGGGCGTCGATGCTGACGGCGACGAGGATAACGAGGCCGTAGACGCCCTGAAGCCACAGCGGATCGACGCGGACCAATGTCAGCCCGTTCTTGATGACGAGCAGCGTCAGCGAACCCAGGACGATTCCGAGCAATGTGCCCGAGCCGCCGCGAATGGCGACCCCGCCGACCACGGCCGAGGCAATGACGGTCAACTCGAACCCAAGGGCCACCCGCGCGTCGACAGTGGCGTAGCGCGACGCCCAGAGCGCGCCGCATATCCCGCCCAGCAAGCCTGCTATCGCAAAGGCGGCGATGATGCGTCGGTCGGCGGGGATGCCAATCAGGCGGGCGCCGTCAGGATTCGACCCGGTTGCGTAGAGTTCGCGTCCAAAGGCCGTGCGATAGAGCAGAACATAGCTGGCTGCCAGGATGACGGCTGCAAGCACGACGATCAGCGGTAGACCCAGAACTTTGTGCGACGTCATGTCGAGCCAGGTCTGCGTCACCTCGTCCGCGCTGACCTGGTCTCCTGCCGCCCACAGGGAATTGAAGCCGCGCAAGATCGACATAGACGCCAAGGTGACGACAATCGCCGGGATCTTGCCCTTGGTGACGATGAGACCGTTGAGCAAGCCGGCCGCCAGCCCGACGGCGCAGGCTGCAGAGACACCGACGGCAATGTCGATACCAGGATGAGCCTGAACCATGCTTGCCGCCATGTAGGCGGCCAGACCGATCACCGACGCAATCGACAGGTCTATGTTGCGCGTCAGGAGAACCAGCATCTGCGCCAGCGCCGCGACAATGAGCAGGGACGCATCCATCGCGACCGCTGTCACGTTGGCGGCGCTCAGCATCCGCGGGTTCATGATGGCCACGGGGACGACCACGGCGATCATCGCCGCCAGCAGTCCGAATTCGCGCCGCTTGAGGAATTCGAGCGGCCCGGTACCGGCCCGCTTGTTCAGCACGACTGCCGCAGAAGCCGCCTGCTCAAGGTCACTGCTTCTGGTGGCCGCTTCCAGGACTTTTTCCTGCGTTGCCGTTCGGCCGTCGAACTCACCCGTCTTTTGACCCTCTCGAAGCGCGACGATGCGGTCGCACATGCCGATCAGTTCCGGCATCTCCGAAGAGATCAGGACGATCGCGAGGCCTTGCCGCGCCAACTCGGCGATCATGGCATGAACTTCGGCCTTGGTGCCGACATCGATACCCTGGGTGGGCTCGTCCAGGATCAGGATCCGCGGTTCGGTCCGCAGCCATTTGGCCAGCGCCACCTTCTGCTGATTGCCGCCGGATAGTTGGTTGACCGGCTGTTCGTAGCCGGCAAAGCGAAGCTTCATGCGTCCGAGCCAGTCCGCCACCAGCCCGATCGCACGTTCCCGGGAGTAGAGGCCGTGCGGCGCTGCTTGCCCGACGATCGGCAGCACGGCGTTGTCGAGGATGGAAAAATCCATGACCAGGCTCTGGCCGAGCCGGTCTTCCGACACATAGGCGATGCGATGGTCCATTGCGTCGCGGGTGTTGTTGAAAACAACCGCGCGACCGTCGATGAGGATTTCGCCGGCATCAGGCCGGTCGATGCCGAAGAGGACACGCGCGATTTCAGTGCGGCCGCTTCCAACCAGCCCCCCGAGACCGAGCACTTCACCTTCATGCAGGTTGAGGTCGATATTGGAGAACACGCCGTCCTTTGAAAGGCCGCGGGTTTCGAGGATCAGTTTGCCGGGGCATCGACCGCGCTCGGGATAGAGACCGCCGATCTCCCTGCCGACCATCATGGCGATGGCAGCGCTGCGGTCGAGATTGGCCTTCGGCCGGATGTCGATCAGCCTGCCGTCCCGCAGGACGGCAATGCGATCCGCTATGCGAAAGATCTCGTCCATCCGGTGGCCGACAAACATCATTGCCACGCCCCGCCGGCGGAGATTGTCCACGACGTCGAACAAGCGCTCCACTTCGCGCTGCGACAAGGCGGCCGTCGGCTCATCCATGATGAGAACGCGCGCGTCGAGCGACAGCGCCCGAGCGATCTCCACAAGCTGCTGCTCGGACGTTCTGAGTTCGCCCAGTCGAGTTCCGGCAGGCGCGTCGAGCCCCACCATGGTCAAGACCCTGCGCGCGCCATCCAGCATCGCAGCGCCGTCGATGCCGCCGAAGCGGTCGCGAGGCATGTGGCCGAGATAAATATTCTCCGCCAATGACAGATCCGGAAACAGTCCGGGGTGCTGGTGCATCACCGCGATACCCGCGGCCTGGGCATCCTGCGGGGAATGAAAGACAACCGATCGGCCATCGAGCAAGACGCTGCCTTCGGTTGGCGCATAGACCCCGGCAATCAACTTCACGCAGGTGCTCTTGCCGGCGCCATTCTCTCCGAGCAGCGCAAGCACCTCGCCGGCGCGAAGGTCGAAGGAGGCTGAACGCAGAGCGACAGTCCCGCCGAACGCTTTCGTGATTTCTCTCAAGGCCACGGGAGCGGGGTTCGTCATGGCTTTCCCCTCCCAGGCTCCCCTCATTGCGGACGCGTTCAAGGCTCCTCCCAAAACCTATATATTTTTTTAAGTCACTATAATAAAGAGGTAGTGCCTGCAAGCGGAATTTGACTCTGTCGGCCTCGATGGGGCAATGTCGCGACATGTTGGACTGAGAGCCACATCGTGGCGGCAGCGCGCGAGCGCTTGGAAGAAAGCCGCCTCGCTGCCGTGGCTCAAATGGTGGAGTGCCTAATTTTGCTTGGTAGAGGTAGCAATTCGATCAAGCTTCGACACTATAACGAGCGCTTCGTCCTCTCGGAGATCCGGCGTCTCACCGAAGCATCGAAGTCCGACCTCGCCCGCATGGCCAATTTGACCCCGGCGGCCATCGCCGGCATCGTGGACGGACTGGAAGTCGCGGGATTAATAAAGCAAGTCGGTAAAAGAATCGGACAGCGCGGTTCTCCCTCGGTTCTCTACCGACTGGCGCCGCGCCGCAATTTCAGTATCGGGATCAAGATCGGCAGGCGAGCGCTTGATGCAGTTCTTGTCGACTATGCGGGCGAGATCAGCGCGCGCTACTCCCACGAGTATCGCTATCCCGATCCTGACCTCGTGCTGCGCGCCGGCAACGCGGCCCTGCGAACATTTCGGGAGCATGTCGAGCAGATCGACGATGCCGTGATCGTTGGCCTGGGTATCGCTTCGCCCTATTTCTTAGGCGGCTGGAGCGAGGAACTTGGTTTTCCAATGGACCTTGGGCCGCGCTGGGAAGCCATAAATCTCGCCAACTTTTTCGAGGTCGACGCTAAGATGCCGGTCTTCATCGAGAACGATGCTTCTGCCGCCGCCTTGGCGGAACTCACCTTCGGACCGGGCGTGGAGTTCCGCGATTTCATGCATATTTCAATCGACACCTTCGTGGGAGGCGGTCTGGTGCAGGGCGGCAAGGTTCACACAGGTCCTCACGGCAATAGCGCCGCGCTCGGGCCCCTTCCTGTATCCCCGTCAAGGCTTAGGCCTGCGTCAGCGACTTCGGTTCGATATCAGAGCCTTCTGCATCGAGCATCGATCTACGTCCTGATCGACCACCTCATGGCAAACGGCATATCCATCAACCGGGTACGCGAGCTCGACCCATTGCCGCCTGGCGCCCGCGAGCCGCTTGCCGAATGGCTTGACGACTGCGCCAGCGCCATATCGGAGGCGATTATCGCCATCACGTCGATCATCGACATCGAGGCGATCATACTGGACAGCATCCTGCCCCGGTCGATTCATCGCGAGTTGGTGTCCAAGGTTCAGAGCGAATTCAGCCAATCAAAGGCGATCGGCATTGTGGCTCCGCAGATTCTTTCCGGCCGCTTCGGACATGAAGCGTCACCGATCGGTGCGGCCATGCTGCCGTTTTCGGCCCTTTTCGTACCAGACAGCAGTGTGCTCATGATCGGCAAGGAGAAAAAGCCACTGCTGGGAAACCTCGCCGCACTCGCCGGCAGTTGACCCGTCGGATCAGTCTTGGCAAAGGCATCAGCGACCGGAGGCAAGGCAGGTGCCGCACTCGAGGCGGCTCCTCAAACCCGCGCTGCCGCATGACCTGGCCGCCAACATAACGCTGGAGGGCTTGCGCACGCTACGCGCCATCGCGCGCCAAGAAGCTCAGTCGCGCAAGACCAAAGACCGTCGCACCATCATTCGCCTTTCAGGCGGGTTCCATTTGCGGCTCTCAGCCGCCCGAGGTCTTCGCGGGCCATCTGCCGTCCGATCAGCCGGGCGATGTCGAACGCCACCCTGTCCAACCTCACCCAGGGCGCGATGTCCTCGCGCCTCTCTGCCTTTGCTTCCGGCCTGTCGTCATTGGCCGGCGCCGCCCTGCGGGCATAGGACACGTCGCCGGCCAGGCGAATGCCCGCCCTGTCGAGCAAGGCGAGGGCCGCAAGCGACGAGGTGATGCCGGCCTTGAGATCCGCTCGCGCCCAATGGCGCCACGAAACAGCGCCAGCGCCGCATCCTTGTCGAGCGCCGCTTCAAGACGCCTGGTCAGCTCGTCCGTCATCACACAGCCTCCCTCAACGCACCCATGTCGACCTTCGGCAGCGAGATGCGGCCGTCGGGCGCGTCGACGCCGAAAAGCGCGTTGTGCAGTTGCCCGAGCCCGATCGCCGCGGCTCCGATGATTGCCGCTCGCGAACCCAGCTCGCCCGTCTCGACATTGACCGGATAGGGAAAGCACTGCAGCAGGAACACCTTGACGCGCGACAGGATTTCCGGTCGCAGGCCGATCGACCCGCCGAGGATCACCTTCTCCGGATTGGCGATGGCAGCGATGGCGCCGATGCCACGCGCCAGGTGCCTGGCGATCTCGTCGAGCACGGTCTGCGCCGGCTGATCGCCGCCATTCGCGGCCTCGAAGATTTCCGGAACTGTCAGGCGACGGCCGGCAAGTGCTGCGTAGCGGTCCACGATGCCACGCGAGGCGACCGCGCGTTCGAACGCGCCGGTGCGCAGCGACTCCGCCTCGAAGGGATCGGCGCCGAGCGGCAGGAAGCCCATTTCGCCGGCGGCGTTGATCGCGCCGCGCACAAGATGGCCGCCGACCATCAGGCCGCTGCCGACGCCGGTGCCGAGCGCCACATAGGCGAGGTTGTCGATGCTCTGCCCCTGCCCGAGCCAGTTCTCGCCGAGCACGGCAAGGTTGACGTCGTTCTCCAGCATCACATCGAAGCCGAAGGCATGGGAAAAGGCGCTGACGACATCCATCTTGTCGAAGTCGGCGATGTTGGGCGCGAGCAGCACGCGGCCGGTGGCGCTGTCGGGGGCACCCGGCACGCCGATGACGGCCAGCTTGATCTTGTCGCGGGCGATGCCCTGCCGCGCCGCCGCCTGGAAGGCCAGCTTGGCGATCTGGTCGACGATGAAGCGGCCGCCACGCGGATCGGTGGGCGCGATGTCTTCCGCGAAAATCTCGCAGGCGAGATCGGTGATCGCGACGCGGACCTTGGTGCCGCCAAGGTCGACGGCGACGATGTAGGCCGCGTCATGCACGAGCTCGTAGGTGACGGCGGTGCGGCCGACATGACCGCTGGTGCGACCCGTCTCCTGCACCCAGCCTTCCAGCTCCAGCACGCGGACGATTTCGGAAATGGTCTGCTTGGACAGGCCGGTGAGCTTGGAGATCGATGCGCGGGAAATAGGCCCGCCCTGCACGATCGCTTCCATCACGGAGCGCTGCGAGGTGCGGTCGGAATATCAATCGTTTTGTAGGCGGCGAGCCGTCCAAAAGCTCGCTGAATAGCCCCCCCAACGTCGTACGACCCTCGAGCATTGCATCATTGCCGGCGCGAACTCGACGAAATTGACAACAATATTGATATTGATTGTATGGCGGATATCAGAATAATGTATAGTGCTTGAGAGGCTGCCTTTGTAAGCAGCCTCGGGGGAACACAATGACTTCCCGCCAAAGACCGGCGCGGCCGATCGGTGGAGCGGGAAGCACCCGGCAACAGCCCTGGACCATGGGAGGATCCACTATGCAAGCAGTCAGTACCGGCGCGGCGGCAGTGAAAACGCCAGCCAAGAAGCAATCGGTAGCACGGGTGGCGGGCGCCAGCCTGGCCGGCACCACCCTCGAATTCTATGATCACTTCATCTATGGATCGGCGGCGGCGCTGGTCTTTCCAAAGCTCTTCTTCCCGCAGACCGATCCGCTGATCGCCACGCTGCTTTCGCTGGCCAGCTACGGCGTGGCCTTCGTGGCGCGGCCGCTGGGTGGCGCCGTGTTCGGCCATTTCGGCGACAAGATCGGCCGCAAATGGGTCCTGATCGTGACGTTGCTGATGATGGGCGTGGCCACCTTCTGCATCGGCCTGCTGCCCACCTACGCCAGCGTCGGCGTGCTGGCCCCGTTGTTGCTGGTGCTGCTACGCATCGTGCAGGGACTGGCCTTGGGCGGTGAATGGGGTGGCGCCGCCATCATGGTCAACGAGCTGGATCCCGAAGGCAAGCGGCGCGGCTTCCTTGGCAGTCTGGTCCAGCTTGCAGCACCGATCGGCCTGCTCCTCGCCAACGCGGTGTTCGCCTTGATCACCTGGCTGGTATCGGAAGAGGCCTTCCTGAGCTGGGGCTGGCGCGTGCCCTTCCTGCTGAGCGCCATCCTGGTCGGCGTGGGCATGTATATCCGTGCCAGTGTGCACGAATCCGGCATGTTCGAGAAGCTGGAAGAGACCAGCGGCGAGTCGCGCGCTCCCATCAAGGAAGTGCTGAGCAACTACAAGAAGCAACTGCTGATCGCCTTCGGCGCGCGCCTGGGCGGCGACATCGCCTTTTACGTGTTCACGCTGTTCCTGCTGTACTACGTGCCGACCAAGCTGGGCCTGCCCAGGAGCATCGCGCTGAACGCAGTGCTGATGGGTGCAGTGGCACAGATCCTGTTCATTCCAGTGGCGGGCCTGCTGGCCGACCGCATCGGACGCCGTCCGGTGCTGATGCTTGGCGGCTTCGGCGGCGCGGTTTGGGCCTTCATATTCTTCTTGATGGTCAACTCCTCCAACCCAGCGTTGATCATGCTGAGCTCCTTCGTCGGCATGGTGCTGGTGTCGTTCATGTTCTCGCCGCTGGCCTCGTTCCTGCCCGAGCTGTTCGCCACCCGGGTCCGGGTGACAGGCGCCTCGTTGGGCTTCCAGTTCGCCGGCGTATTTGGCGGCGCTCTCGCCCCGCTGATCGCAGTCTCGCTGATCGATCGCTTCGGTAGCACCACGCCGGTGGCAATCTACCTGGCGGTGGTCTGCATACTGATTGCGCTGTCCGCCATGGCCGCGCGAGAAACCGCCCGCATCAACCTATCCGACGCGGGCTGACGCGGCATCCGCCCTGGCCACATCAGGGAGCGCGGCGGCAGCCGTGCTCCCTGTACATCCGAGCCAAACCAATGCATCCAATCTTGCGAGCACAGCCGAGTGAAACAGTTCGACATCATCATCCGCAACGGCACCATCGTCACTGCCAGCGACACCGTGCAATGCGATATCGCCATCGTCGATGGCCGCATCGCCGGGCTCGGCCATGACCTGGGCAGCGCCGGGCAGGAAATCGACGCCAGCGGCAAGCTGGTTCTTCCCGGCGGCGTGGATGCCCATTGTCATCTGGACCAGCCCGTACCGGATGGGCTGAAGATGGCCGACGACTTCTACACAGGTTCCATTTCCGCCGCCTGCGGTGGCACCACCACGGTGATCCCCTTCGCCGCACAGGAGAAGGGGCACTCGCTGCGCGCGGCGGTGGAGGACTACCACCGCCGCGCCGAAGGCAAGGCCGTGGTCGACTACGCCTTCCATCTGATCGTCTCAGATCCAACCCATCCCGTGCTCAGCGACGAGCTGCCTGCGCTGATCCGCGAGGGCTATTCGTCGTTCAAGATCTATATGACCTACGACGATCTCAAGCTGGGTGACCGCGAGATCCTAGAGGTGCTGTCGGTGGCCCGCCGCGAAGGCGCATTGGTGATGATCCACGCCGAAAACTCCGACTGCATTGCTTGGCTGACCGAGGCGCTCGAGGCCGTCGGCAGCACCGGTCCCAAGTTCCACGCGCTGGCGCGGCCGATGGCAGTCGAGCGCGAGGCCACCCATCGCGCTATCACCTTCTCGGAACTGGTCGACCTGCCCATCCTGATCGTGCACGTGTCAGGGCGCGAGGCAGTGGAGCAGATCCGCTGGGCGCGCGGCCGCGGCATGAAGATCTTCGCCGAGACGTGCCCGCAATACCTCTTTCTCACTGCCTCCGACCTGGATCAGGAGGGCTACCTCGGCGCCAAGTGCGTGTGCAGCCCGCCACCGCGAGACCGCGCCAACCAGGAAGTGATCTGGGACGGCCTGAGCGATGGCCTGTTCACCATCTTCTCGTCCGACCACGCCCCCTTTCGCTACAACGACCCGCGGGGCAAGAAGCCGGGCGGGGAGGAAGTGCCATTCAGCTACATCCCCAACGGTATCCCGGGGCTGGAAACCCGGCTGCCTTTGCTGTTCTCCGGGGGTGTTGGCACCGGCCGCATCTCGGTCAACCAGTTCGTGGCGCTGACTTCGACCAATCCCGCCAAACTGTTCGGCCTGCACCCACGCAAGGGCACCATCGCGATCGGCTCGGATGCCGATATGGCTATATGGGATCCCGAACGCCAAGTTGTGATCCGCAACGAAGACCTGCATCATGCCGTGGACTACACGCCATATGAGGGACAGTGGGTGAAGGGCTGGCCGGTGACCACGCTGGTGCGCGGCAAGATTGTGGCCCACGACGGCAAGGTTCTCGCGCAGGCCGGCCACGGCCGCTTCCTGCCGTGTGCGCTGCCGGAGATGGCCAAACCCCGCTATCGGACCGCAGGAGGCAACCTGTGAGCAACGCAAGCACCGCCGGAACCACACCGGACATCGTCGCGCTGGACGCCGCCGGCATCGCCGCGCACGTATGCGCCGGCCGACTGGACGCCGCGGACGTAGCCACCATCTTCCAGGCCCGCATCGAGGAGCGAAACCCCGAACTGAACGCCGTCTTCGAGCAACGGCCGGACCTGGTTCAGGCCGACTTGGCCGAATTGCGCGCGCGCCTGGCCCGTGGCGAGCGGCCGCTGCTGGCCGGCGTACCGGTCATCGTCAAGGACGTGATCTGGACCAAAGGCCGGTGCGTGACCCAGGGTTCGCAGCTATACCGCGACTTCGTCGCGCCGGAAGACGCCATCGCCGTAGAGCGCCTACGCCGGGCAGGCGCCATCATCCTAGGGATGGGCAATACCTCGGAGTTTGCATGCAAGGGCCTGACCACCAACAAGGTGTACGGGCTGACCAGGCACCCGGCAGATCCTACGCTGACCGCCGGCGGCTCCTCCGGCGGCTGCGCAGTGGCGGTGGCGGCCGGTATGGCGCCGCTGGCACTTGGCACCGACGGTGGCGGCTCCAGCCGTCGCCCGCCCGCGCATGCCGGCGTGGTCGGGTTCAAGCCTTCGTTCGGCGCCATTCCCGACGCGGTAGGCTTCCCTCACGCCTTCCATGGCATCCAGGTCATGGCGCCGATCACGCGCACCGTGGCCGATGCCGAACTGATGTTCCGTGCCCTGTCCGGCCCCGACCCGCGCGATCCGGCGACACTGGGTTTTGCCGTAGTGTCGGATGCACGCCCGCTGCATACGCTCAGGATCGCGTTCAGCCCGCGGCTCGGGCTTAACGTGCCGGTGGACGACGACGTGGCGGCCGCCTTTGATACGGCCGTCTCTCGCCTGCAGGCTGCCGGCCTGTCGGTCGAGCGTGCCGATCCCGTCTGGCCGGCAGGCACCGACGAGGCCGCCCTGATGCCGCTGCAGCATGTGGGCCTGGCCAACCTGTACGGTGAAGCTTGGCGCCGCGACCCCGACCTGTTCGACCCGGATGTTGCCCGCCAGATTGAGCGGGGGCTGGCCTGGAGCGGAGTGGAGGTGGCCCGCGCTCGCGAGGCCAGCCACAGCATCGGCCTCGCCGTGGCGGCCTTCTTCACGCGCTACGACCTGCTGCTTTCCGCGACCACGCCCTGCGTCGCGTGGCGCAACGACCGGTTGGGGCCGGAGCAGATCGGAGGAGTGACCGTAGAGCCGCGTGCGCACGCCGCGTTCACACCTTTCTTCAACCATGCGCAGGCGCCCGCCATTTCCGTGCCCTGTGGTACCGGCCGCGACGCCCTGCCGGTAGGCCTGCAGATTGCCGGCCCGCGCGGCTCTGACCTGCGTGTCCTGGCCGCCGCCCGCTTGGCCGAATCCGCCTTTGCCTCCTTACTTCACTCAGCCGCGTGAGTACGGCCCATGCCCGCACACAACCCCATGCGAATCCTGGTTCTTAACCCGAATACCAGCGAAGACATCACCGCCCGCCTGATGAGCGTAGCCGAACAAGCGGCCGCGCCCGGCACCGAACTGCACGCGCTCACGGCCAGCCGCGGCGTACCCTACATCGCCACCCGTGCCGAGGCCCAGATCGGCGGCGCGATTGCCTTGGAAATGCTTGCCGAGCACCATGCCGACTACGATGCCGCCATCATCGCGGCCTTCGGTGACCCCGGCCTGATGGGTGCGCGTGAACTGTTCGACCTGCCGGTTGTCGGCATGGCTGAAGCCGCCATGCTATCGGCCTGCATGCTGGGCCGGCGCTTCGCGATCGTCACCTTCGCGCGCGCTCTTGGACCGTGGTACGAGGAATGCGTGGACATGCACGGCCTGCGCGGCCGCCTAGCCGGCATCCGCATGCTGAACGGCGCTTTCACTTCGGTGTCGGACGTGCAGGAAGAGAAGGAAGCGCTGTTGATCGAACTGGCCAATCGCGCCGTAGAGGAAGACGAAGCCGATGCGGTGATCCTGGCCGGTGCACCGCTTGCGGGTCTGGCCGCGCGCGTGCGCGACCGCATCCCGGTACCGGTGGTGGATCAGATGGCCGCCGCCATCAAGCAGGCCGAGGCCCTGGTCGCCCTGCAACCGCGCAAGGCCACCGCAGGTACCTTCCGCCGCCCTGATGCCAAGTCCACCATTGGCCTGCCGAACGCGCTGGCGGCTCGTATCGAACATCGTAGAACATGATGAGATTGGGGCGGTCCTGTCTAACAAGCACTGCGGCAATCGACTGAGCTGTGGAGCACCACAACGACAGAAACTGTCCGTAGTGAGCAGTTGCCTCTCATTTCGCAGAATGGGCTTGCAAGCCGAGTGGAAGCTCTCAGATCTCCGCGAACACCGCCTCAAGGTCCACCTCTTCCTCAACCGGCAACTCCAGCTTGAGGGTGCTTTCCACGTGGCCGAGATGCTCTACCATCAGCTTCGCGGCGCGCGCGCCGTCTCCCGCCTCTAGCGCATCGATGATGTCGTCGTGTTCGTGATGCGGGCAGGACGGCAACCCGGGCGCGTCGTAGAGCGCGATCACCAGGCAGGTCAGCGAGCAGAGCTCGCGCATATACCTTCCCAGGTACTGGTTGCCAAAAATCTCGGCCAGCTTGCAATGGAACTCGCCTGAAAGGCGAATGATGGCGCGTCGGTCGTTGGCCTTGCGCGCCTGAGCTTCTTGGCGCGCGATGGCGCGTAGCGTGCGCAGGCCCTCCCGCGTTATGCTGGCGGCCAGGTCATGCACCAGCGCGGGTTCCAGAAGCCGCCTCGCATGCAGCACTTGCCTTGCCTCCGCCACGCTTGGGCTCGAAACGAAAGTGCCCCGGTTGGGGAGCACCGTTAGCACGCCTTCGTGCGCCAGCTTGGCAAAGCCGAGCCGCACCTTGGTACGGCTGACACCGAACACGCCGGCCAGCCTTTCCTCGACCAGCTTGGTCCCAGGCGGCAGCCGGTGCTCCCAGATCGCCGCCAGGATGCGCTCGGCGATTTCGTCGATGGAGGCTCCTTGAGCAAGATCACCATTGGGAGGGACGGCGGCATCGGCGCCCTTGGCATTGGGTGCTGCGGTGGCTCTTGGCATGACGAGACTCGGTTAGGTGAATATCTGAATGGAAGGCCATCCGGTCAGGCAGCCCAAGAAACAAAGGCAACCGCACCCGCCGGACATGGCGACACACATCAAGTGTATAACACACTGGGGCTTGCCGGTTGGAAACGCTCCTTCTTGGTGAGCGGGAAAATCGCGCGAAGGCTGTGGCGGTCGGCGATCTTGATGCGGTCGCTCGTTTCCAACCGCAACGAGCTGACTGCGATTCCTGCATGCCTCGCTGCATGGACGACGGGAGCGAGGGTGGAGCGCTTCACAATGTGATAGCCACAGCCGCCATCGTTTGTGGCAAATATGACGTGGACCTGCGACGGCTCGAACGGCGTGGCACCAAGAAGATCCAGTTCGGCCATCATAGTTGCCTGATACCGCGGAAGCCGTTGGCTGGACAGGCGACGGGTGAGCAACTGATTTCGGCTGAGGGCGATCACCAGCCGCTTGGCGGAGTTCTCCCAGGCACCTGCCTCGGAATGGCCAGCTATATGCGTTTCACCGCCTGTATCAGGCGGCAGCCATTCCAAGGCCACATCTTCTGTTCGGAGAAGGTTGGTCCCAGCATCATTAAGTTCGCTAGCGCGCCTTCTCCCGACGCGCGCAACCGCTGGTAGCTCAGTCGTCCACCATTCGAAGAGATCTTGGACCTGCTGGGCGCCCATCTGTAGTCCGTTCTCAACAATGTAACGTCTGCGTCGAACAGCTACACGACATCCATCGTCAAATAGCTGATTTCAGATTGCGGCAGTAGAGTTTCTCGCAGGTTGACCACAAATTCGTTTCGTCGACAGCTTGAGCTGCCATGCGATGAAGTGGCGAGGACGGGGGCATGTAACGGACGTCGACGTAGATAAGCCCCGCCTCGGCAGAGTAGCGCTCGTCGACAGCCCCTACCTATCTCGAGGCGAGTCCAGAAGCACAAGTCTCTCCCTTGCCGATTGAATGGCCTCCAGGAACAGGTCATGCTCAATTGATATTCCTTTATTTTTTCAGAATTAAAGAACCTTTCGCGCGCCCGATCAATGAACGAAAAGACGCAAACGCACAATTTGCCGCCATCTTCCTCTTGTGTAACTATCACACCGACATCTTTTCCTTCAAATTCAATCTCGACGAATAATCTATCAAAATTTTCGTCAGAATTAACGCTCATTTCGTATTTTCTATTCATGAAACGATAATCCACGATGAGATGAATTATTACTTATTTCCGAGTTGCTCAGCCTTTTCCGCGCTTCATGATTCCCCCGAACAAGCCGCACGCCAACAAATACTAACAATACGCGCACAACTTGTTCGGCGACGATCACGCAACCAAAACATCCACAAGTTTATTTGGAACGACAGAAGAGCACACTGGCTCCAAGACATAATAGAGGCTTGATCTGTGCTCTGCGGCGTACCCCCCATTGGGCGCGCTACGCTATGATCGACGACAGCCTCGACTTCCAACTCATGCCTCGGCGTCTGTCACTACAAACAGGTGGGAAAACACGTCTTCGCTTTCACGCGTTAGGCCGGCACGGAACACCGACTGGAGTTTGGTCGAGCGTGGTTAGGGTTATGGCACCGTAATCCCGGCGGCTGATTGAGCAGGGCAGGAAGATGCTGACAAACGACGACAGGACGGAAGGTGCCGCGAACATGCGGCGCGCGAAGGCTGGGAGGTTGCCGGCGCCTATCAGGACGCCGGCATCTCCGGGGCAAGCCTGATCCTGCGGCCGGGCATCCAGAAGCTGGTGCGCGATGCCCAATGCGGACTGTTCCAGCTGGTGCTGGCCGAGGCGCTCGACCGCATGTCGCGCGACCAGGCTGACATCGCCACACTCTACAGGCATCTGAAGTTCACCGGGGTGCCGATCGTCACGCTTGCCGAAGGGGCGATCTCCGAGCTGCATGTCGGCCTCAAGGGCACGATGAATGCCCTGTTCCTCAAGGACCTCGCCATGAAAACCCGGCGCGGCCTGCGCGGGCGCGTCGAACACGGCAAGTCCGGCGGCGGCCTGTGTTACGGCTATCGTGTCCTCAAGCGGCTCGACGCGCGCGGCGAACAGATCAAGGGCGAGCGCGAGATCGACGCCCGCCAGGCCGACGTCATCCGCCGCATTTTGCGCGCCTTCGCCGCCGGCACCGACTGGGACAGACGCCACCTCACTTAGGCCTTGGCGTCATGAGCCGGATGGGATGAGCAGGTTGGTCGAGACCTGCCAGCTCGAGGTCCGGCGGCATTTGCCGGCGCGCGCCGCCTTCATGGGCCTCACCGCCGACCAGCTGATCACGGCGTGGGCGACGCGGCGCAAACATCGGCTTGGAATTGCGGCCTGACCGACCGACAGCCCGACCGGCCCTTAGCCATGGCCATGCAGGAGGACCTTGCGTGGCGGCCCGCGGCGCGGGCGGAAGCGTGCTTCCCGCCGACAGCCAACCCCGTCAGGTCGGATCAGAACTTGTAGTTCAAGCCGACCTTGATGTTTGAAAGGTTGAGGTCGTATGTATCCCCGTCGAACTCCTCCTCGCCAAGCCCGTAATAGGCGTACTCACTGAAAACCGACCAATTGGTATCGAGTTTCACAGCGACGCCGGCGCCAACCGTGTACCCGGTGTATGTGGGGCTGGCGGATCCTCCCGGCCACGTTACTGCAGTATCCGCCACGGCCAGACCGGCCAGGCCGTAGAGCAACACGCTGTCGAAGGCGATACCGCCACGGGCGGTCAGGCTGGCCAGCCAGTTGACCTCCATGGAGATGTTGGGAAATGGCCCGAAGCCGAAGTCGTAGTTGCCGCTTAGGCCAGCCCAGGAGATATCGCCCTGCACACCGAGCACAAAGTTACCGACCTGCGCTAGAGCGCCGACCTGGCCGCCGACGAGCTTGCCGTCAAGCTCGAAGCCTGCCTCAAAACCAGGAACTGGTTGCTGCCCTTGCGTCGCGGCGCCGTCAGCGAAACCAGCATGCAGGCCGACGTAGATCCCACTCCAGTCCGTCGCGCCAGCATACGCCATGCCGGCTGGCGCGGCCTCGGTAGTCACGTTTTCCGCCCGCGCCGTCCCCACACTCATCGCAATCAACGCAGTGGTCATCAAAAGGGCAAAACGTATCTTCAAGGGCCAATATCCTTCAATATATATCGCTTCAGTTTCAATACATGTCGCTTCAGTAGCGTCGTCTGACAGGCGCCGCCGCCATCGCAAAAAGTGTAGATAGTGTGCTGGATAGTCAGAACCTTTTTGTTCCGGCATGTCAACCAAGCAAAGCGATGTTTCCAAGTTAATCGAAATCATGGCCGCGCCGCAATCACGTTGACGGTTCTCCGCGCGATCTGGAGCAGTACGTCTCGTACCATCCGGCACTACACGATCGAGGAAGGCTACGAAGTTCGATCCGACGGCCGCCCGCTTCATTCTGACCCCCGGCGCCGGCTCGCGGCGAGATCGAGGCCATGCTGCATGGCGAGCTGGGCACGATCCTGAACTGGACGGAGCGGCAGGCAGTTGGCTCTGCAAACAAAAACACTCCCGGAGCTGGGCTCGCGGGAGTGTCTTCATCTTGGTTGCGGGGGTTGGATTTGAACCAACGACCTTCAGGTTATGAGCCTGACGAGCTACCGGGCTGCTCCACCCCGCGCCATTTTGAGCCTGTCCTGGCGACTTCGGACCTCTGGTGCCGGTGCTTGAAGCCCTTGCCCCTGGAGCAGGGGGGGGGCTTCAGCGGTCCGGCGGGGGCTGCTCGACCCCGCATTGAACATTTTGGCCTGCTTTCCTCGTTCATGTAGGGATTTTCCCACATTTTGCGAGGATTTCACCAACAGAAAGGGCCGCCCAATCCTTGCGAGACTGGCGGCCCGTTGGTCCCTTTGGCGGGCCATTTATCGTATTGAGAAGATTTTACATGCCCTTGGCAGACCTGGCAGCGACTTACTCTCCC